>NZ_JAGGOW010000201.1 GCF_018614135.1 Streptomyces sp. ISL-66 | reverse complement strand
GTGCGCGCCCAGCGGGAGCGCGGCGACCAGGGTGAGCGCGCCGAGCGGCTGGACCAGGGTGAGCGGCCCGTACCGCAGGGCGGCGGCGTGCAGGAGCGCGGCGGCGGCGTTCAGTCCGGCCGACCACCACCAGGCACCGTTGCCGAGCAGCGCGGTGGCGCCGCGGGCGGTGGCACGGCGCGCGAGGCGTTCCTGGGCGACGGCCGCGGCCGCGTACGTGACGGCCGCCGCGAGGCAGAGCAGGACGGCTACGAGGGTGGCGTTCACCGGACCACTCCTACGGCGACCGGCTCGGGTTTCGCCGGGCGCGGACTCGGCATGCTCCGGAGGGCGACGAGGGAACGGGTGGCCGGGCGCGGGACCAGCAGCAGGGCGGCCCCGAGCAGGAGGGCCGCGACGACGGCGTCGAGCCAGTAGTGGTTGGCCGTGCCGACGACGACGAGCAGGGTCACCAGGGGGTGCAGCAGCCACAGGGCGCGCCACCGGGAGGAGGTGGCGGCGATCATGCCGAGGGCCAGCATCAGGGCCCAGCCGAAGTGCAGGGAGGGCATCGCCGCGAACTGGTTGGCCATGGTGTCGGCGGCGGGCGCGGCTCCGTAGACGGTCGGCCCGTAGACCTGGCCCGTGTCGATGAGGTGGGTGGCCGCCAGCATCCGCGGGGGCGCGAGCGGGAAGGCCAGGTGGAGGACGAGGGCGGCGCCGGTCAGGACGGCGAGGACGCGGCGGGTCCAGAGGTAGTGCGCGGGGCGGCGTACGTAGAGCCAGACGAGGAAGAGCACGGTGGCGGGAAAGTGCACGGCCGCGTAGTAGGTGTTCGCGGTGTGCACGAGGGCGTCCCCGTGCAGGAGCAGGCGCTGGATCAGGCCTTCGCCGGGCAGGTGCAGGGCACGCTCGGCGTCCCAGACGCGGGTGGCGTTGCCGAAGGCCTCGTCGGTGCGGCCGGTGGCCAGCATCCGGCCGCACTTGTAGACGGCGAACAGGCCCGCGACGAGCAGCAGCTCGCGGATGAGGCGGCGGCGCCGCCCCGCGGCGGCCCCGGCGGGTGTGGTGTGGGAGGTCATCCCCCGGTCTCGCTTCCTGTACACGGGCACACATCGACAACACGTCGACGAACGCATCGACACGCCAGTGTATCGATACATTCGCGTATCGATACGCCGGTGTACCGATACGCGACCGTTCTTGTACACTTCAGCCAAGACCGCCGCCAAGGATCCCGCCGTAGGATCCGGCCGAGGAACCGTTCGAGCGCCACCGAGGAGAGCCGCCCCATGACGTCGCCGACGCCGGACGCCGCATCGGCCCCCGCGCGCCGCTCCAAGATCACCCCGGAGCGGGAGCGTCAGTTCTACGACGCCGTCCTGGAGCTCCTGCGCGAGGACGGCTACGAGGCCCTGACCATGGAGGGCATCGCCGCGCGGGCCAGCTGCGGGAAGTCCACGCTCTACCGGCAGTGGAAGACCAAGCCGCAGCTCGTGGCCGCCGCCCTGCGCGCGGACCGGCGGGGCACACTGGCGGCAGTGGACACGGGGACCCTGGCGGGCGACCTGCGCGAGGCGGCCCTGATCGCGGCCTGCACCTCGGGGCGCGACACCCGGCTCACGCAGGCCCTCGGGCACGCCGTACTGAGCGACGAGGAGCTGAAGGCGGCACTGCGCGAGGCGCTGGTGGAGCCGGAGCTGGCGGCCTTCGACACCATCGTGGAGCGGGCCGTGGCGCGGGGCGAGATCGCCGCCGGGCACCCGGCCGTGGAGTTCCTGCCGGCCCAGCTGATGGGCGTGCTGCGGATCCGGCCGGTGCTGGAAGGGCGGTACGCCGACGCCGAGTACCTCGTGCGGTTCGTCGACGCGTGCCTGCTGCCGGCACTCGGCGTGGATCCCGGTCCCGAGCCGCGATCCGCTCGGACCCCCTGAACCGGCCGGCCGCCGTTTCCGATGACCGGACGGCGACCTGCCCGCGCTGCCTCGTGGGGACGGTGGCAGCGCACCACCCGGGCCGGGCGGCGGGCACTCCCTCGCGGAGTGGCCGCCGACCGGTCCGTGCGGATCAGCTCCGGGCGGATCAGCTCGGGGCGGAGCCCATGACCCGGGTGAACTCCTCCGGGTCGGCGTCGAAGCCCCGCACCGCCGGGTCCAGCGACCAGCTGCCCGAGGCGTCGCGGGTGAACTCCGCGACCGTGGCGGCGCGGGCGGAGGCGACGGCCGTGAAATCGTTCACGGAGAGCTCGGTGTAACCCTCGCGGATCCGCAGTCCGGTGCCCGCCACGACGGCGAAGGTCAGCTTCGGGCCGGTGTCCGCCGGCTGGATCACCACTCCGATCACCACCCGGGTCAGCTCCGGTGCGATCCGGTTCAGTTCGAGGGTCATGACCTCGTCGAAGCCGAGGCCCTGCCCGGTCCGGCTGTCGCGGTCCAGCGTGATGGTGCCGTCGGGGGCGCGGCTGCCGAAGTGCACGAGGTGCACGGGCTGTCCGTACGGGTCGGCGGCCGCGTACACCGCGGCGAGTATGTCGAGGTCGTGTACGGGCGCCCCTGCCGGGCTGGGATCCCACCGCAGCGCGATCTCCACTTTGGCCAGGCCCTTGCGTACTCCGCTCACCGAACTCCCCCTCCGCTTACCGTGTGTTGCCCACCCATGCTGTCACGATCCCGTCCGCCCGGTCCGAACGACCGCACGTTCCCGGCCAGCCGGCCCGTGACGCGGACGCGGTGGGGCGGACGCGGTGGGGCGGACGCGGACGCGGTGGGGACGGCTCTTCGTGCGACCGGCCGCCCTCCCGTCCGGGACCGCATCGACCGCAGGATCTGTCGGCTATCCGGATCGTGACCCTCAAGATTTGCTCAGATCTCGTGACACTGGGCCCGCCGACTTCCTAGCTTCCTCATATACGCGTCCACTCGGCCCCGCGGCACCCCGCGTCCAGGGCCGCCCCCGGCGTGCCCGGCGCAACCCGCGCGCCGCGCGCGACCCCGCGTATCCGAGGAAAGAGTGCAGCATGAGGGTTCCCAAAGCCGGTGCGGTCGCCGCAATGATCGGTCTCGCACTGACCGCATCCGGGTGCGGCGGTGCCGAGGGCGAGGGGAACATCGCGATCGGCATCAAGTTCGATCAGCCGGGCGTCGGCATGCGCGAACCCGACGGCACCTTCACCGGTTTCGACGTGGACGTGGCGACGTACGTGGCGAAGGAGCTCGGCTACAAGCAGGACCACATCACCTTCAAGCGGGTCCTCAGCAACGACCGCGAGCTGCTGCTGGAGTACAACGAGATCCAGTTCGTCGCGGCCAGCTACTCGATCAACGAAAAGCGCAAGGAGAAGGTCGACTTCGCGGGCCCCTACTTCCTCGCGCACCAGGACCTGCTGGTCCGCGCCGCCGACACCTCGATCACCAAAGCCGAGGACCTCAACAGCAAGCGGCTGTGCTCGGTGACCGGCTCGACCTCGGCGGAGAACCTCAGGAAGAACCTGGCCCCCAAGGCGAGCACCCTGGAGCTCGGCGGCTACTCCGAGTGCCTCGTCGCCCTCCAGGACGGCCTGGTCGACGCCATGACCACCGACAACTCCATCCTCGCCGGGTACAGCGCCCGCAAGGGCAACGAGGGCAAGTTCAGGATGCTCGGGCTGAACCTGAGCAACGAGAACTACGGCATCGGCATGAAGAAGGGCAGCCCCGAGCTCCAGGGCAAGATCAACGCCGCGATCCGCAAGATGATCGAGGACGGCTCCTGGGAGGCGGCGGTGAAGAAGAACTTCGGCCCGAGCTACAAGTACGAGCCCGCCCCCGCCGCCGTCACAGCGGGCAGCTGACGACCGTCGAGGCGGTGGCCGGATCGGACCAGTCGGCGTCGAAGGCCGCGTTGACGACGTAGAGCCGGTCGCCGTGGAGGGCGGCCGTCGTCGGCTGATGGAAGCGCGGGCCGGTGAGCTGCTTCACGAACCGGCCCCGGCGGACGTCCCCGCTCAGCGTGAACACGTCGACCACCTGGGGCTGGTTGCGTACGACGTACAGGGTGCGCCCGTGGACCAGGAGCCCGTCGCCGTAGCTGACGGCCCCGCCGTCGAGCTCCGTGCGGGTGGCGGCCCCGGTGGCGGTATCCACCCGGAACAGCGCCGTCGGCAGGTCGAATCGGTGAACCAGGCGCCGCCGCAGGCGACCACCACGTCGTTGACGAAGGCCGTGCCGGTCGCGGCCCGGTGAGTGGCCAGGACCCGGCCGTCACCGGAGTCGACCACGCGGATCTGGCCGCTGGCGCCCCCGGCGACGAGCAGCCGGCCGTGCGCGTCGAGCTTGAGACCCACCGACGCCGGCCCCTGGTCCCGGGTGATGATCCGCCCGGCCCCTGGTCCCGGGTGATGATCCGCCCGGCACCGGTGGCGAGGTCGAACCGGTAGAGCGAGCCGTCGATCAGCGAGCCGGTGTAAGCGGTACCGCGCGGGGAGACGGCGATCCCCTCGGGCTGGAAGCCCGCCGGGGTGGCGATCGTCTCGGGCCGGGGCGGCCGGGGCTGCCCGACGCGCCGATGACCGGGGACGCCCCCCTCACCCGCACGACGCGCGGAGACGAAAGTCCGGGCTCCCGACACGTGGTTTTCATCTGTACGGCACATGACAATGTGAACCTCGCTCTGCCACCTGATGCCCCGCCAATTCCCCGGGCGGGGGCGGTGCGTGTGGAGAGGTACCCCCACGTGATGAGAATCTCGCGCCTGACCCCCTGGGCCGCCGGCCTCGCGGCGGCGTCCCTGCTACTGCTCCCGGCCTCCGCCTCGGCCGGCCAACGGGACGCGGCCGCCCCTGCGGCGCCTTCGGCGGTCACGGCGGCCACGGGCGCCGCCGTCGACACCTACTACGCCTCCGCCGAGGGCAAGACCGGCGCCGCGCTCAAGACGGCGCTGCACGACATCATCAAGACCCAGTCCAAGGTGACGTACGACGGCGTGTGGAACGCCCTCAAAGTCACCGACCAGGATCCGGCGAACCCCAACAACGTCATCCTGGTCTACTCGGGCCGCTCCCAGTCCAAGTCCACCAACGGCGGCGGGATCAACGACTGGAACCGCGAGCACGTCTGGGCCAAGAGCCACGGCGACTTCGGCACCTCCACCGGCCCGGGCACCGATCTGCACCACCTCAGGCCCGAGGACGTCACCGTCAACAGCACCCGCGGGAACAAGGACTTCGACAAGGGCGGCAGCCCGGTCGCCGAGGCACCCGGCAGCTTCACCGACGCCGACTCCTTCGAGCCGCGGGACGCCGTCAAGGGCGACGTCGCGCGCATGCTGCTGTACATGGCCGTGCGCTACGACGGCGGCGACGGCTTCGCGGACCTCGAGGTCAACGACAGGGTCGACAACGGCAGCGCACCCGCGATGGGCCGCATCAGCGTCCTGAAGCAGTGGAACCTGCAGGACCCGCCGGACGCCTTCGAGCAGCGCCGCAACCAGGTCATATACGACACCTACCAGCACAACCGGAACCCGTTCATCGACCACCCGGAGTGGGTCGGCTCCATCTGGTAGCCGCCGGCCGGACCGCCCACCGCGCCCTGCCGGGTGACACCCGGGACTACTGCGCGCCGAGGACCATCCACTTGTCCGGGGCCGCGATCGGCTCGAAGCCGACCTTCTCGTAGACCCCGTGGGCGTCCCCCGTCACCAGCAGGATCCGCCGGATCCCGTACGGGGCGAGGTGGTCGCGCACCGCCCCCGCCAGGGCCGTGCCGAGCCCCTTGCCCCGCGCGCCCGGGTCCACGTACACGTCGCAGAGCCACGCGAAGGTGGCCCGGTCGGTGACCACGCGTGCGTACGCCACCTGGACGCCCGAAGCCCCGTCGTAGACACCCAGGTTGACCGAGCCGTCGATGGCAGCGTCCTGCTTCTCCCGGCTCCGGCCCAGCGCCCAGTAGGCGTCCTCGGACAGCCAGCGGTGGACCAGCTCGCGGTCGATCCGGGCGGGGTCGGCGGAGATCTCGTAGCCGTCGGGCAACGGCGGCAGCTCATTGTCCATTCCCGCATCCAACACCGAGGCCGGCTCCTCTGACCAGCCAATACCGAGCGCGCGGCGATCAGAGCCGGTCGGCCAGGGCCTTGAACTGCGACCAGTCGAGGACCGGCGGGCGGGAGTCCCAGAGCTTCTGGGAGACGGCCGCCAGGGGCAGCCGGATGCCCTGCGCCACCTGGGCCTGGGTCTGGGCGCCCGCGAGGTCGCACCAGACTGCGAAGCGCGCGCCCAGTATCTGGGCGTCGAAGCTCTCCGGGACCGCCGTGGTGCCGCGCAGCACCAGCGGGGACCACTCCTCGTAGATCCGGCGGCCGGTGGGGTAGGTGAAGTCGTTCGGCTCGCCCAGCACGTAGTAGAGGTACTCGTCGTTGAGGTTCACGACCTTGCGGCCCTCGCGCAGGTATTCCAGTGGCGGCCGGGCGCCGCCCTCCTTGCCCGTCCAGTATTCCACCCCGATGTCCTTGGCCGGCTGGACCACCCCGCCCGTGAAGAAGCCGTCGTTCCACGCCGCGGGCTTCCGGCCCGCCGAACGGACCACGTCCGCACGGTCGTTCAGCCAGCCCGTCGCCAGGTCCTGGACCCTTCCGTCGGCCCCGTAGCGCTCCCGCGCCGCGGCCGCGAGCTGCGGGAAGGAGGTCTGCGGGTCGCGGTAGACCAGCGCCTGGTATTCGTCGGCGCCCAGGTTCCAGATCGCGCTCGGGAACAACGGCAGGTACTCACGCAGGAGTTCGTCCACGAGCTTCGCCGCCGCCGGGTTCGCGATGTCCACCGCGCCCTTGACCACCCGGCCCTGTACGTCGTGCAGTTGCAGTGCGGGGTACGCGCGCAGGACGGCGCCGAGGTGTCCGGGCGAGTCGATCTCGGGGATCACCGCTATGTGCAGGCGGGCGGCGAGTGCGGTGATCTCGCGCACTTGCGCCTTGGTGAGGTGGGGGTCGGAGACGATCTCCGGGTGGGTGTCGGATTCGATCCGGAAGGCCTGGTCGTCGGAGAAGTGCAGGCCCAGCTGGTTCAGTTTGAGGTCGGCCATCTCGCGCAGCCGGTCCTCGATCCAGTCGGGGGTGAAGTTCTTGCGCGCGATGTCGAGGTTGAGGCCGCGCTGCGGTTTGGCCGGGGCGTCGCGCACGGTTCCCTCGGGGGCCGAACCCCCGTCGTTCACGGCCTGCTTGAGGGTGCGGGTGCCGTAGAAGACGCCGGCCTCGTCGGGCCCGGTGATGCGGACCTTTCCGTCCTGGACGGTGAGGGTGTAGGACTCGGACTTGCCGGAATCCTTGGCACCCAGGGCGATTTCCACGTCCCCGCGGCGCGATGTCGCCGATGCGGCGAACCCGATGCCCAGTTCACCGGCCAGCAGCTTGCCCTCGTCCGTCAGCTCCGCGCTGTCGGCCGGGGGTACGACGACCCGTGCTCCGGGGCCGGGCCGCCAGCCGGGGCCGCGGGCCGGCACGTGTGCGCGTACGGCGGGAATGGTGTCCGGGGCCGTGGAGAGCGCGTACGTGCGCGTCGGCGAGGGTGCGGCGGTCGACGGCTCGGCGGATCGCGACCGGCCGGCCGAGGCGGAGGCGGAGGCCGGGGAGCGGCTCTCCCCCGTGGTGGCGGTACCGGCCGTTCCGGTGGAGCCGGTCGCACAGCCGGGTATCGCGACGAGGGAGACCATCGCGGCGACCGTGGCCGTCGCGATGCGAGTGCGTCTGTTCCGCTTCGTCGGTTTCATCATCGTGTACCCGTGTACCCGTGAGCCCGTGTCCCCCGTACCTACCAAAGTGGCACGGGGGACACGGGCGCGCGACCCGGGCGCCGGGTGCCGGGGCGGGCGACGGACGCGCGTCTGGGAGGCGTCACGCGGGCGTCGGCCCGCGCATCGGCCCGGTGTGGCAGGCCAGCACCGCGAGGGCGGTCGCCGCGACATCGTGGTCCTGGCCGGGGGCCCCGCCGCCGACCCCGATGGCGCCGATCAGGACGGCCCGGTCGTCCCGCCGGAAGGCGAGCAGGTGGCCGCCCGCGTCGAGGACCGTGACGCTCACGGCGATCCCGGCCGCTTCGGCGGCGGCCGTGGCGGCGGCGACGCCTCGGCGTCCGCGGTGGTCAGCGGGGCGACGGCGGTGCGGACGGTTGCGGGGGCGGCGGTGGTGGTGGCGGCGGTGGTGGTGGCGGTGGACATGCTGGGGCGCTCCTGGGCGTGTGGTTCGGTACGGGGGATGGTGGATCAGTGGTGGGTGAAGACGGCGTCCGCCTCGGCCGGGGATCCGGCCGCGCCGACCCGGCCGGCCCGGCCGACCCGGCCGTCGTCGCCCGCGCGGCCCGCCGTACGCCGTTCCAGTGCTCCGGAGACCAGGGCGAGGCCCAGGGCGGAGGCGGCGAGGGCGGCGCCGACCCAGTTCGGGGCGGTCCAGCCGAACCCGGCGGCGATGACGATCCCGCCGAGCCAGGCGGCGAGGGCGTTGCCGAGGTTGAAGGCGCCGATGTTGACGGCGGAGGCCAGGGTGGGGGCCCCGGCGGCCTGGTCCAGAACGCGCTTCTGCAGCGGCGGCACGGTGGCGAAGCCCAGGGCTCCGATGAGGACGATGGTGACGGCGGCGCCCGCCTTGGTGTGGGCGGTCAGCGTGAACAGCGCGAGGACGGTGGCGAGCGCGCCCAGGGACACGTAGAGCATCGGCATCAGCGCGCGGTCGGCGAACCGGCCGCCGATGAGGTTCCCGCCGACCATGCCGAGGCCGAAGAGGACGAGCAGCCAGGTCACGGAGGTGTCGGCGAAGCCGGCGACGTTGGTCATCATCGGGGTGATGTAGGTGATGGCGGCGAAGACCCCGCCGAAGCCGAGGACGGTCATCGCCATGGCCAGCAGGACCTGGACGTTACGGAACGCGGCCAGTTCGTGGCGGATCCGGACACCCTCGGGGCGGGGCAGGTCGGGGACGAGGCGTGCGATGCCGAGCAGGCCGAGGAGGCCCAGCGAGGCGACGATCAGGAAGGTGACGCGCCAGCCGAGGTGCTGGCCGACGAGGGTGCCGAGCGGGACGCCGATGACGTTGGCCACGGTGAGGCCGGTGAACATCATGGCGATCGCTCCGGCCTTCTTCGCGGGGGCGACGAGCTCCGCGGCGACGACCGCGCCGATGCCGAAGAAGGCTCCGTGCGCGAGGGAGGCGACGACCCGGCCGGCGAGCATCACGCCGAAGGCGGGGGCGAGCGCGGAGAGGACGTTGCCTGCGATGAACAGCCCCATGAGGAGCATCAGCATGCGCTTGCGGGGGATGCGGGTGCCGAGGACGGTCATCAGCGGCGCCCCGAGGACCACGCCGAGGGCGTAGCCGGTGACGAGGAAGCCCGCGGTGGGGATCGATACGCCGTAGGTGCCGGCGACCTCGGGGAGCAGGCCCATGATCACGAATTCGGTGGTGCCGATCCCGAAGGCGCCGATGGCGAGGGCGAGGAGTGCGAGAGGCATGAGGGGGTGCCCTTCAAGGGGGGAGGTTTGCTGCGTGAGCTCGCCACGTTCGCTTCGACGAGTACTCGGAGCCGCCGTCGCTATGTACCGCTTGCTGCTTGCTGCTGTGCGGTCGGCCGTGACTGATTGCCTGCGTCCACATTAATTGCAGACGCGGGTTAATTGCAAGCGCGGGCTATTGCAGCCGTCGCCTATCCTGTGAAGTACACGCCTTGAAGGACTTGAAGGAGGAGCCGATGACGGCCACGGACAGCGCACTCACCGCCCTTTCCCAGGGCTGGTGCGCCCTTTCCCTCCTGCACGGGCGGATCGAGGCGCACATCGAGCGCGCGCTCCAGGCCGGGCACGGGCTGAGCGTGCGCGAGTACTCCCTGCTCGACGTCCTCAGCCGCCAGCACAGCGGCCCGGGAGGCCACCTGCGGATGCACCAGGTCTCGGACTCGGTGGTGCTCAGCCAGAGCGCGACGACCCGCCTGGTCAGCCGCTTGGAGGACCGGGGGCTGCTGAACCGCTACATCTGCGACACCGACCGCCGGGGCATCTACACCGACGTCAGCCCGGCCGGCCTGGCCCTGCTCACCGAGGCCCGGCCCACCAACGACACGGCCCTGCGCGAGGCGCTGGAAGAGGCGGCGCACAGGCCGGAGCTCGCGCCGCTGGTGGCCGCCGTGAAGAACACCCCGGCGGCCGGGGCTTAGCTGTCGTGCCCCGGAAGGTTGTGGAGAACGCACCCCTGACCCGGACCGGGCGTACCCGAAAGGGCTAGGACCGGCTCGGCGAGGCGGCCGGGGCCGCCGGAGGCGCTCCGGCGCGCGAGGGAGCCGCCGAGGGCGGCGACGAGCGGGACCCCGACGTACTCGGCTGCGGCGCGCCCGCGCCGGGACCGGTACCCGTCGCCTTGCCGGGCCCGGGCACGAGCGGCGGCACGGGCGAGGTCACCGACGCCGACGGCCAGGGCGAGGGCGACAGCGACGACGGCGACCGCGGCGACGGGGCCGGATCGGTCGGTGACGGAGACGGCGGCGCGGCCGGCGGTACCGGGTCCGGGCGCAACGGCGCCGCGTCCGGCGCCAGCACGGCGTACCCCACCAC
>NZ_JAGGOW010000200.1 GCF_018614135.1 Streptomyces sp. ISL-66 | reverse complement strand
CGAACGGCAGGCCGCTGTTCTCGAAGTAGTCGACGGCGGGGAAGCAGTCGGCGAGACGGCGGGTGTCGACCAGTACGACGGCGCCGATGGCGCCGCGGACGAGGTCGTCCCACATGAACCAGAAGCGGTCCTGTCCGGGGGTGCCGAAGAGGTACAGGATCAGGTCCTGGTCGAGGGTGATGCGGCCGAAGTCCATGGCGACCGTGGTGGTCGTCTTGTCTCCGGTGTGGGTGAGGTCGTCGATGCCGGCGGAGGCGCTGGTCATGACGGCTTCGGTGCGCAGCGGGTTGATCTCGGAGACCGCGCCGACGAACGTGGTCTTGCCCACGCCGAAGCCGCCCGCCACCACGATCTTCGCGGAGGTGGTGGAGCGAGGAGCCGCTCCGCCGCTAGAGCTTGCGAAGTCCACTGAGCACCCTTTCGAGCAGTGTCACATCTGGCTGGCCGCCGGCGGACTCGTCGCCGCCGGGCTGGTGAATGGCGACAAGGCCGGCCTCCGCCAGGTCGGCGACGAGGATCCTGGCGACGCCGAGGGGGATGGTAAGGAGGGCCGAGATCTCGGCGACCGACTTGATCTCGATGCAGAGCCGGCAGATGCGCTGGTGCTCGGGCAACTGCCCTTGCAGACGCGCGGGATCGGCCGTGGTGCTGACCAGTGCCTCGATGGCGAGCTGGTAGCGCGGCCGGGTCCGGCCGCCGGTCATCGCGTACGGGCGCACCAGCGGATTGTGGGCCTGCGGACGCGCAGCGCGCGAAGGCTGCTGCTGAGCGGACCGGTAAGGCTGCTGGGGCTGCTGGGGCTGGCCGTACTGGGGCTGCGGCTGCTGGTAGGGCTGCCGCTGGTAGGGCTGCTGCCCCGCCGGGTTGTGCTCCGGCGCAGGCTGGTTGCTGGGAGTGGAGGGAAAGTTGAAGCGGTTCTGGTCGTGTCCACCCTGCGGCTGCTGCGCGCCGCCATAAGGATGACCTCCGGGTGTTGTCACGTTTCCTCCTCCGACTCCAAGAACGCGGTACTCCCTGTGGAACCGCGCCACCGCACCCTATGGTGCGATGGCGCGAAACGCATTGCCTGTCTGCTAGTTGAGAAGACTTCCCTGCAGCTCCGCGCGCAGGTCCGGCGTCAGTACGGTGCCCGCACGATCCACCAGAAGGGCCATCTCGTAGCCGACGAGGCCGATGTCGCACTCGGGGTGCGCCAGTACGGCCAGGGAGGATCCGTCGGAGACGGACATGAGGAAGAGGAAACCCCGGTCCATCTCGACCACGGTCTGGTTGACGGCACCGCCCTCGAAGATGCGGGAGGCCCCCGCGGTCAGCGACGTCAGCCCGGAGGCCACGGCCGCCAGCTGGTCGGCGCGGTCGCGCGGGAATCCGTCCGACATGGCCAGAAGGAGGCCGTCGGCGGATACCACCACCGTGTGGGACACCCCGGGGGTGTTGTCCACGAAGTTGGTGATCAACCAGTTCAGGTTTTGCGCCGCCTGGCTCATCGCGCTCACACTAACGCTCCTGGTCATAGCTGTTACTTGACTGCTCGGATCCCGCGTTGCGGCCCTGTTGGACGCCGCGTCGCAGGTTGCTCAACCTGCCACGGATGTCCTCCGGGGACCGGGAGACCTCGGGGCCTCCCTGCGGCGTCGTCTCCGCAGCGCCCTCGACCAGGTTGGCCTTGGGCACCCGCCGAGGGAGACCCGACTGGGTGACCCCGCCGGCCTTCGGCTCACGGAGTTTGCCGGCCTGCTGCCAGCGCTCGTCGTTGCGCGAACGCCAGGCAGCCGTGCCTTCCACATCCTCCGGGGCCGGCTCCGGTTCAGCGGGCTGCTGCTGACGCTGCGGCCGCTGCTCGAAGAGGGATCCGGAGGACTCCGCTTCCTGCTGCGCCGGCTGCCACTGCTGCTGGCTGCCGCGTCGCGGCAGGCCCGCTCCGGTCACCTGGTGACCGGTGTCGGCAGCGGCGCCCGGACTGTCGAAGCCTACGCGCTTCGGAGCCGGTTCGGGAGCGGCCGGGGATTCCGATTCGGTCCCGTAACCCTGCTGGTAGGAGCCCGAGTACGTGTTCTGCTCGGGCCACTCCGCCTGCGGGGAAGGGGAATTGTACCCACCGTCGTACGCCGGTACGTCAGCCCGCTGATCCGGGTACTCGGCTTCCGGATAGGCGTAATCCTGCTGCGGGTACGCCTCGTACTCCTGCGGGGCCTGACCGGCTTCGTAACCGGGGTCGTATCCCTGCACGGGCTGCTGCTCGTAGCCCTGGTACGGCTGGTACGCGTGTTCCGGCTGGGGTTCCGGATACTCCTCGGCGGAGTCCCCGTAGTCCGGCTGCGCCTGCGGGTAGCCCGCCTGGGCCTCCAGCGCGGCCCGACGCTCCTCGCGGGCCAGGGAACGGACGAGCGGGTCGGCGGGGAGCCCGTCGGGGCCCGGCTGGTCGGCCCGGTGGACCTCGTAGCGCGAGTCGTCGAAACCGAGCTCGGCGGCCGTGCGCTGCGGCGCGGACTGCTGCGCCTGCTGCTGCGGAATGATCGAGGAGACGGTGAAGTCGTCCTGCGGGAGGCTCTCGCCACCGCCACCGTGGGTGATGGCGTCGGGGAGCATGACCAGCGACGTGGTGCCGGCGGCCTCGCCCGAGGGGCGCAGCTGCACGCGGACGCCGTGCCGGTCGGCCAGCCGGCCGACCACGAACAGGCCCATGCGCTGCGAGATCGCGGCGTCCACGGTCGGCGGGTTGGCCAGCTTGTGGTTGATGTCCGCGAAGTCCTCGGCGGTGAGGCCGATGCCCTTGTCGTGGATCTCGACCATCACACGGCCGTCGGGCAGACGCGTCGCGTTGACGCGGACCTTGGTCTGCGGGGAGGAGAACGTGGTGGCGTTCTCCAGCAGCTCGGCGAGCAGGTGCACGAGGTCGGTCACGGCCTGGCCGTGGATCTCGGCGTCGGAGACGCCCGACAGCTCGACGCGCTCGTACTGCTCCACCTCGGAGGAGGCGGCGCGCAGGACGTCGACGAGGGGGACCGGCTGGTCCCAGCGGCGGCCCGGTTCCTCACCCGCGAGGATGAGGAGGTTCTCGCCGTTGCGGCGCATGCGGGTGGCCAGGTGGTCCAGGCGGAAGAGGTTCTCCAGCTGGTCCGGGTCGGCCTCGTTGTTCTCCAGGTCAGTGATGAGGGTCAGCTGGCCCTCGATCAGCGACTGGTTGCGCATGGAGAGGTTCGTGAAGATCGCGTTGACGTTCCCTCGCAGGAGCGCCTGCTCGGCGGCGAGCCGGACCGCTTCCCGGTGGACCTGGTCGAAGGCGCGGGCGACCTCGCCGATCTCGTCCTGGGAGTCGATGGGGATCGGCACCACCCGGGTGTCGACCTTGCCCGGGTCCGTGCGCGAGAGCTGGTCGACGAGCATCGGCAGGCGCTGCTCGGCGATGTCGAAGGCGGCTCCGCGCAGCTTGCGCATCGCGCGGCCCATCTGGCGGGCCATCATGCCGGCCAGGATGAAGGCGGCGAGGAGGGCCACGACCACGATGACACCGGTCAGGATGGCGTCGTTGCGGGCCTCGTCGGAGACCTTGACGGATTCCTTGAGGGCCTTGTCGAGGAGTTCCCTCTCGATCTCGGCGTAACCGTCGAACTTGGCGGTGGCCGCGGCCTGCCAGGCCTGCGGGGTGGTGCCGCCCTGCGCCAGCCTCTCCTTGCGCTCGCCGCCGGCTATCGCCTCGGTCATGCCGGTGAGCACGGAGTTGTTGACCACGGGCGGGGCGCGGAAGACGGTGCCGGCCTGCTCGGCCTGCTGCTTGGCGGCCGCGAGCTTGGCGGCGCCCGCCGCCGACTGCTTGCCCATGACCTCCTTGAGGCGGGCGACGTCCTCGTCGGTGCCGGCGGCGACGTACTCGCCGATGGCGATCTCTTCGAGGTACGCGTACGAGGAGAAGGCGACCAGCTGGGCCCTGCGGACGTCCTCGTTCTCGTTCGGCCGGACCAGCAGGTGCGTGCCGACGGAGCGCTGCAGCGAGTTCGCGGCCTTCGCCAGCTCGACCGCGTAGACCATGCGGCCGTACGAGGTCACGTTGCCGGTGCCGAGGCCCAGTTCGTTGGAGAACTGCATGAGGTAGTGCTGGACCAGCACATAGCCCTCTTCGGTCGGGATGGGACCCGCGGCCTTGGGGAGGTCCTTCTTCGCCGTTTCGAGCTGCGCGGCGTAGGCGCTCTTGCGGACCAGTTCGAGCTTGGGCTCCTCCTGGCGGAAGAGTTCCAGGCGGCGCTCCATGCCCTGGCCCTCGGGCACGTCCTTCACGGCTTCGGCGAACTTCGCCTTGGCCGCGTCGGTGGCGGCGTACGCCTTCAGGACGGGCTCGGAATCGCGCTGGCCCCGGAGCAGCGGCTCGGCGGTCAGGTCGCGCTCGTTGAGCAGGGCCTGGCCGTATTCGGCCGCGGCCTGGACGACGCGGGCCGTGCTCTCCGCGTCCTTGGCCTCGTTCCAGGTGTCGATGGAGCCCTTCACCTGGAAGCCGCCCATGACCAGTCCCACGAGGACGGGGACGAGCAGGATGGCGTTCAGCCTGGTCGGCACGCGCCAGTTGCGGGGCGAGAACCTGCTGGCGGATCCGCTCTTCGCGGGGGCGTCCATGGGTACGCCGATGGTCGACGTGGCCGCGCGCGGGGGCGGCGTGAAGTTGCCGCGCGCGGGTTCATCCGCGGGGCTCGAGTTGCTTCGCCTCACTCGACCAACAACCTCTCGGCGGTGCTACTAGCTAGTTCGTTGAATTCCAGCACGGTTAACGGCCGTGTTCCAAACAGTTGAAATCGGCCATGGAAAGAGTCTTATGCCCCACATAAACCGGACATAAAGAGCTTCCTGCGGCAAATGCGGGGCCCGTTGTGAGCGCAGTGACACCGGGCGAACGCACCGTGTCGCCAACTACCGGCAATTCTCTGTCGAAACGTTATGAACGAAAGGGGGCGGGCCGTGTCCTAAGACACAGCCCGTCCCCCAAACATGTGATGCGCCACATGGAGCGCGGGAGCGCCGTTACTTGAGCCGTGCCATGAGGGCGTGCTCGACGAGCGTGATGAGTGCGCTCTTCGCGTCTCCGCGGTGGCGGGCGTCGGTGGTGATGATCGGAGCGCCCGGCCCGATCTGCAGGGCCTCGCGGACTTCCTCCGGGGTGTACGGCTGGTGCCCCTCGAAGCCGTTGAGCGCCACCACGAACGGCAGGCCGCTGTTCT
>NZ_JAGGOW010000199.1 GCF_018614135.1 Streptomyces sp. ISL-66 | reverse complement strand
GGAAGCTCGGGGCACCTCAGGGCGGGAGGCCTCGCCCTCCACAGAGCCGCAACGGCGCCCGCGGCTGGCGCAGGCGGCGACCCCGGTGGTGACCGGCACACTCGATGGGGCCGCGGACAGAAAGGGGACGAATCAGTTCGCGGCCTCATTTGGTGAACACGCCGTCGGTTTCTACAACGAGGCCCAAGGACTCCGGCTATCAAGCGTGGGCATTGGCACCTATCGAGGTGCAATGGACGATGAGACTGATGCGGCATACATCTCCGCGATCCGAGCTGCACTCCGTGCCGGCGTGAACGTCATCGACACCTCCTTGAATTACCGTCACCAACGGTCCGAGCGCAGCGTAGGCGCTGCACTCCGCGCCTTCGTCGCGCAGGATGGCGGCAGCCGTAACGGCGTGTTGGTATGCACAAAGGGCGGTTACCTCGTCCCTGGAGCCCTGTCGCGTGAGTCGTTGAGAGAGAGGGAGATCGCCGGCGACGCACACTGCATGGCACCGGCATTCCTCATGGACCAGCTTGAACGCAGCCGCCGCAACCTGGGCCTGACGCGCGTTGACGTGTACTACCTGCACAACCCCGAAACACAACTGCGGTTCATCGACGCATCTACCTTCGGCGTTCGTATCAGGCGGGCCTTCGAGTGCCTTGAGCAAGCGGCGAGCGAGGGCTTGATCAGCCATTATGGCATCGCAACATGGGATGGTTTCTTCGACGGGTCTCTGTCACTGCAATCGCTGGAAGCCACAGCCCGGCAGATCGGCGGCGAGGCTCACCGCTTCCGCTTCGTTCAACTGCCCGTGAATCTGGGGATTCTCGACGAATTGCGGTCACTGGCCGACAGCGACCGCGGGGTCCTCGATATCGCTCGTGACCTCGATATCACTGTCATGGCAAGCGCCTCGTTGTTGCAGGGCCGCAGCACAGCAGGCCTGCCCGGCTGGATCACCCACGCACTGCCTCATTTGGCCACAGACGCACAGCGTGCGCTCCAGTTCGTTCGCTCCACACCGGGCGTGACCTGTGCGTTGACCGGCATGCGCGATACCCGCCATGTGGCCGACAACACGGCACTGGCGTTGTCTCCGCCATTGAGCACCGAACAGTACCGTGCCGCATTCCATCAGTGAGTCTTCCTGAAGGCTCCAATCCATGCGCCTGTATCCGGCGTCGTCGATGTCATGGCTGCTGTTTGAGCACTTGTACTTCGGTGCGGCTGTGGCCGGACTTACCGAAGCCGCACTCATCGTCAACGTCGCGGCCAGGAGTACACCGGCTGCCTTGGTGAGCGTGATCTTCTGCATGTCGTGCTCAATCCGGCCAGGGACCAGTCGACACGGCATCGCGGGCAAGCCATTCAAAGGAGTGAGCCCACTCGACGGCGGTGGCTGGCTACGTGATCGGTTCCCGTACTTCCCTGCGGGCCGTGACCGTGGCAGCAAAGGCATCGAGGTCGACAGTCGCCGGCGGCGTCCCTTGAGGTCTACGGCCTGGCCCCCCGGCCAGCGAAAAGCGCTCGGCCGAGGGTTCTCGGCCGAGCGCTTCGGGTTGGTTGTGGCTATGGGGTTACGGGGAGAACGGCAGGTTGGCCGTGGTCACGGTGGGGATGCTCCAGATCTGGGCTGTTGTGCCGTTGCATGTGTAGAGCTGGAACTGGGTGCCGTTGACGCGGCTGTCCCAGGGGTCGTCGAGGCATGAGTTCGACTGGGGGTTGTAGATGCTGCCGTCGGCGCGCGGGAGCCATTGCTGGCCTCCTTCGCCGATGCAGTTATAGAAGATGACGGGAGTGCCCGATGCCGTCTGGTTCGAGTGGGCGGCGAAGCACTGGCCGTTATGGGTCAGGGTGCCGTTGGCGTTGACGTCGAACTGCTGGGCGGGTATCTGCTCGTAGCAGGTCCAGATCTGGGGGCGCCGGCCATTGCCGGAGTCGTTGTCCGGGGCGTCCATGCAGATGTCCGGCGACACGGCGAGCCGGATCGGGACCTTGGAGGCCGTCACCGGAGGGACGTAGTTCTGGTGGACGGACAGGTTCGCGATGCGGCCCGTCAGCCAGTCGGAGGGCTTGCTCTGGTACTTGTAGCGGCCGAGGACCAGCTGGCCAGTGGGGGCGGGGCTGGTGTTCGCGGCGTGGTAGCCGCTGGAGGCCAGGGTGCCGTTGACGTAGAGGCTCATCGCCCCGGTGGTGGCGCTGTAGGTGGCAGTGAGCTGTGTCCAGACGCCGGGCTTGAAGGCGTTGGCCGCAGTGACGGTGTTGTTGAAGTCGTACGGCCAGGTGTCGTCATCGGCGCGGCTGATGGCGAAGCGCCAGTTGCCGGCGTCTGCGTAGAGGGCGAAGGCGCTAGCGTGGGCCCCGTCCTGGCTGGCGATGACGCCAGTTCTGTCCAGCTTGGCCCAGGTGCTGAGAGTGAAGGACTGCCGGGTGTCGACGACCTTGGCCGGGCCGACGACCGTCGAGGTGCTCGCGCCGTCGAAGGCTGCGACCGGGCGGGTCTTGCCGTCGACCTGGTCCGTCGGATAGGTGACACCCGTTGCGGTGCTGGTGTTGGGCGTCCCGGAGGTGTTCTTCGCGGGGATCGCCTGGGCGTCGCCCTCGAGCCGCCATTCGAACGTCGGGGTCAGACCGTTCCCGCGGACCTGGTGCACGCCGCCGAAGGCGGTCACCATGCTGATGCCGGCGACGGGGGTGTTCGTCGTACCGGCCCAGGAGTGCAGCACACCGTTGGTGTCCTGCGCCCAGAAGTCCGGGACACCGTCGTCCGTCAGGTCACCGTCGGAGCCCACCCGCGGATAGGCGGCGGCTGTGACGCCCGAGCCGATCCGGGCGGTCGGCTGCTTGGCCAGGCCCGTCACCACGGTGAGATCACCGCGGGCCGCGGTCTGCATCGCGTACTGGAAGATGTCGCCCGTGGCCCGGTCGCGTACCCACAGGGCCGGGGCGTTGTCCTTTGTGTCACCGATGCGCAGTGTGTTGCCGGGGACGATGAGGTCCTTGCCGTTCCAGACGGGGTTGCTGTCGACCAGGACGGGGGTGTCCAGCAGTTTGCTGCTCAGTACCGGGTAGTACCAGAGCTTGTTCGCTTCCACTGCGAAGAACCCGGTGGTGTTGGTGACGGAGGTGCCGGGCGTGCGAATGGTCTTGGAAGGCGGCCCGGTCATGGTGATCTGACTGGCGCTCTTCCACGAGGTGCTGTCGTAACCCGCGCAGGAGGAGCACTCAGGCTTCTCGACCAGGGTCTTCTTGTTCAGGTCGTAGGTGCCCGGGTTGGCGAGGTTGTTGTCGTAGACGAAGAGGTCCCAGCCGCCGTCGTTCCCGGCGGCCGTGGGTTCCCGGTGGGCGATGAGGTCGTCGACGTTGCGGCCGGGGTCGCGGGAGCCTCGGTGGGAGACGCGGTAGTCGTTCCAGGTCCGGCCGGCCGCAGCCTCTGGTCCTTGGAGGGCGCTGGCGGTGGTGCCGCTGGGGATCATGCTCGCGGCGGTGCCGTCGGTGGCGCGGCCGTAGGTGATGAGGTTGCCGACGTTGTCGGGGAGCAGGATGTCGGGGCGGGCGTCGCCGCTGGTGTCGCCGAAGGCGATGGGGCCGGGCTTCCAGGGGACGTAGAAGGAGTACGAGAGGGTCTGCGAGGCGTTGCCGGCCTCGTCGAGGGCCCGCGCGTAGACGATGTTGGTGCCCCAGTGGGTGGGCTTGACGCTGATGCCGGTGGGGCTGAGCGGGCTGCCGCACTGTCGGGTGGCGCCCACCAGCTGGGGGTCGAATCCGAACTCGATGCAGGCGAGGCCTGAGGTGCGCAGGCCCGTGCCGGGGCTCGCGTCGGAGGCGGTGATGGGGATGGTGCCGGTGTCGCCGAGGCCGAGCTTGGTGATCTGGCCGTTGCCCGACGGCGGGAACTGGGTGGCCGGGTCGGTGAACTGGCCGAACTGCATGACCGGCGGGGTGAGGTCCACCGCGAAGTGGCAAGTGACGGTGTTGGGGCCACGGAGCAGTCCGTCGTCCCCGCGGGTCTCCCAAGCGTAGGCGTGGCCGTCATTCAGCGTGCCGAGCGGTGTCGTGTAGCGTGCCTCGCTGCCAGATCCGACGAAGCCGGACCAGGACTGGTGCGCCGTGGCCGAAGCGGTCTCGTCCCAGATGTTCACCCACTCGGTGAGCTGGCCCTGGTTAGGGCTGCTGACCGTGGACGCGAGGGTGACGTTGCTCGTGGTGATCCACCCGTACTGGGACGCGGGCCCCTCGGCACAGGTCTGCGTATCACCGGCGACCACGCGACGCGGAGTCGGGATGGTCCGCGGGTTCTCCGGGACCCGGGGCGGGAAGTCGTACTCCGTGCTCAGTGTCGCGTTGTAGGAGAACCGCTTGAAGGCGATCTTGTCGCCGGTACCTTCCGGGCCTCGCAGGGCGAAGGCGAGGGGCTTGCTGGTGTCGCGGATCGCGTCCCGCATCGCACCGGTGACGTTGAAGTCCACCGGGATGTCGGCGTAGCAGTCGGAACTGTTGCCGTTGCCGGGGATATTGCGGTCGCCGATCCAGTCACCGATGCGGTGGTTGCCCCAGTTCACCGAGCTGTCGAACTCCCCCGCCCGGTAGACACTCACGGAGTACGAGTTCGTGCAGGACCAGTCCGATGAGATGTACTGGCTCACACGCAGGTTGGCGTAGTTGACGACCGCGCCGCCGTACCCGCTGACGTCGAACTCGTACAGCGAGCGCTCGATGCCCTTCTGGGTTTCCCAGCCCTGGTAGCCGACGCCCGGGTGGTCACGGTCGGCGGAGCCGGTACGGTCAAAGTTACTCGTACCGGACCAGGCCGAGCCGACCCAGGCGTGGTGCTGCTTGCCGCGGGCATCGGGAGACCAGGACGGGTCCACGTAGATGGGATAGGCGGTGTTGTCACCGTCGAGCAAATCCGGGGACGGCGCGAGCGCGATAGTCCCGGAGGCCTTGGTCTCCGAGCCGGTCACCTCGGCGCGCGTGACGGGGATATTCGCCACGGTCGCGCCCGTACCGGGTCCCTGAGCACTACTCAGGGTGGCCCGGGGCCCGCTTCCATCTGTCGAAGTTTCCGCGGCGGCGACGGGGGCGGCGAACTTGGCGGCCCGTGCATCCGGCTGGCGGGCTTCCTTGGCGGACCACATGAGCGGCGCCGGCGCACGGAACGCGGCACCGCCATCGCCAGTGGCGGCGAGGCTGCCGTCCTCGCCCTTCGACAGGGTCAGGCCCTTGGTGACGGTGGGGAAGACGAGATCGTGCACGGCCGGGTTGGCGGCCGCGGCCGGGGTCCGCAGGATCAGGACCGTGGTGTAGCCGCCCCACTTGGTGGCGTTCACCTGGAGGTCTGTGTCGACGGCGACGTTCTGGAACAGCGCGCCGTTGCCGGTGAGCACCGGCTTGGGCAGAGCGCCCGGGAACGGAGACGACACCGACAGTTGCTTGCCGTCCTCAGTCGTCATCGTGGCCAGCGGGCCCGTACCACCACCGGAGATGGCCAGCGCTGAACTCGACGCCTTGGGAACGACCGTGCCGTCCGCCCCCGCGGTCAGCGTGTCGTCCAGGGCCAGCCACTGGCCCTTCGCGTCCTTGGTGCGCTCCGCCAGCAGGGTCCGCTCGGTCCGGAGTTTGCCCTGCGGCGTCACCACGGTCGTGCTGAACTCCGTGGTGAGCTCGGGAACCGGCACGTCCTTGCCGGTCTTCACCGCTTCCACCCGCGCCTTATCGGCAGGGGTGACAGGCGCGGGTGCGGTCGGTGCTGTGTCACCGGGCGGCGTGGGCGGCTGGGTCGCGGCCTGCGCGACGTACGGTGCGGACAGCAGCATCGCCGCCGAAACAGCCACGGCCACCGTCGCCGGGACTCCCCTGCGGTGCGACATTCTGGGCATCAGGTCTGAAAGCAGCCTTATCGGCAGGACTTGCAGGCCGGATTTTGGTTCATTACTCACGATTTTTGGGCCCCCCTTTGCATGTGCGTCTCGGCGTGATGGCATAGCAGAGACCCGGGGAACTCTGACAGGAACACCACCGCACGGCAAAGAGCATGTCGCGGCTTCTTTCCTTTATGTCGGAAGTGGCGCTCAAAGCCTGCGAGTGATCTTGAGCACGCCAGCACTCGGTTCGAGACTGCGTTGACTGAAATACGCTCCAGACCCTCCGAGGCGGGAGGGATTTAGCAGCAGAGAAGGCGTGTCGATTTCGCAAAGTCCAGCTGCCGTGAACTCGCCTGCGGTATAGACCTGATGTTCCACCAGCATGCGGCGCGCCACCTCATCGCGGCGCCGCGGATGAAGCAGCCGCACGGAGGGGACGGCTCCTGAAGCCGTGTTTTGACCAGCGGAAAGGTGCCAGCACAGCCTCGTGAGGCGCTCCGGCGCAAGGCGAGTGGAGGCCCGACAGTGGCGCGATGCCAGCCTGTCGGACGTGAGCTGGGCGGCGGACGGACCGGAGCACGGCGGGCACCGTCCCGCAGGGCACGAATTTCCCCTCGCCGTGGCTATCGATCTGTTATTTTCAGCCCGCCGGATGGCGCGGCGGAACCCGTGTCGGGACAGAGAACCTCGAGGCGACTTCGCCGCCGGTGACCCCCGCTGTGACGTGGAACACGTCGAGATGTAGAATCCCGGTGGGTTTCAGGTTGTCATTGCAGGTAAATTCCCTCCGATTACCCGTTGATCATCAGAGGTCTTCGGTCACTCAGCTCACTCCGGGGGGAATTTGCGATGCCAGCCTTTGGCATGCCCAGACGTATCAGAAAATATCGGACACGGCTATCAATCTCAGTTGTTTTCGCCCTGACGGCGTCGCTGCTTTCCGTGCCGGCCGTCCAGGCGATGGCGGCCGGGCCTGACTTCGGCAAGGTGTGGAAGCCTCCGCACACGCCGCTGCCGCACACCGCTTCGCTGGCCGTTTCGCCCGGCCGCTCAGCTGGCAGGATCGCGCCGCCCTACGAGGTGCCCAAGCCCTCGAAGCCGGAACCCGCTCACGCTCCCCTTCCGGCACAGACCGGGAAGGCAGACCTGTCGGCCGCCCGGCCCGGTGCCCCCGCCAAAGCCGGTGATCTGCCGGTGTGGATCGCGCCCACCGGCACGAAAGACCCTGCAGGCACCACGATCACGGTCTTCCGCGGCGGCACGCGTAGCGCGCAGGGTGCCGGAGTCCACGGTGCGCTGCTGACGCTGTCCGCGTCGCAGCAAAATGGCGCGACCGCAACCGCCAGCGTGCCCACCCGTGTCTCGCTCGACATGGCCGCCCTACAGGAGGCCACGGGCGGTCAGTTCGCCTCGCGCGGCCGTCTGGTGGCGCTGCCCGCGTGTGCTGCCCTCACTCCGGAGCGCGCCGAGTGCCGCGAGCGCACGCCCGTGACCATGGAATACGACAAAGCCACGGGGCGGGTGAGCGCGGATGTGGCCGTCCCGGTCCCGGGCTACTCGGTCCTCGCGCCGCTGGCCAAGCAGTCCGCGAAGTCCTCCGCCGCGGCCTCGGCCTCCGGCACCTCCCCCGCCGCGCCCATGCAGGGCCTCGTCCTCGCCGCGGAGACCAGCCCCACGGGCGGTGGAGGCTCCTACACCGCCACCCAGCTCGCCTCCTCGTCTGCTTGGGCCACCGGCGGCTCCGCCGGATCCATGACGTACAGCTATCCCGTCCAGGTACCGCCCGCGCTCGGCGGCACGGCACCTGGCGTGGCGTTGGGCTACAACTCGTCCTCGGTGGACGGCCGTACCTCCGCGACGAACTCGCAGGCTTCGTGGGTCGGTGAGGGCTGGGACTTCAACCCCGGGTACATCGAACGGACGTTCAAGCCGTGCCACAAGAACGGCATCGACGGCTCCGGCGACCTGTGCTGGGGCGGCTTCAACGCCATCATCTCCACAGGCTCCCACAGCGGGCAGCTCGTCCGCGACGACAAGCAGGGCTCGACCGGCGCCACCACGGACGCTGGCACCGGCACCTGGCGTCTGAAGGGTGACGACGGCAGCAAGGTCGAGTTCGTCTCCGGCGCCGCCAACGGCGTCCAGGACGGCTCCTACGCGAAACTGACGGACACCTCCGGCACCGTCTTCTACTTCGGCGTCAACCACCTGCCCGGCGGCGACAAGACCGACCCGGCCAGCAACTCGGTCTCCAGCGTCCCGGTCTACGCCCCGAACAGCACTGACCCCTGCTACGACAGCGCCAAGGGCAAGGCCTCGAACTGCCGGATGTGGCAGCGCCTCTCCCTCGACTACGTCGTCGACCCCTACGGCAACCTCACCACCTACACCTGGTCGCCCGAGACCAACTGGTACGAACGCGGCGGCGCCCAGAACGCCGGCACAGGCACCCGCACGGACTACACCCGCGCCACCACCGTCCAGAAGATCGCCTACGGGCAGCGCCTGAGCGAGCAGGTCGCCGCCAAGGGCACCCTGGAACCGGCCGCGCGCGTCAACTTCAGCACCGCCGAGCGCTGCGACAACCAGGCGACGTGCGACCCAGCCCAGCGCACCGCGGCGAACCAGACCAACTGGCCGGACGTACCGATCGACCAGGAGTGCAAGCAGACCGGGACCTGCACCAACTACAGCCCGACCTACTTCACCACCCGGCGCCTGACCAACATCACCACCCAGGTCCGCATCAACACGGCCTGGAAGGACATCGACTCCTACGACTTCAAGCACTCCTTCCCCGACCCGAAGGACGCCACCAGCCAGAAGGTCCTGTGGCTGGACTCCGTACTGCGCACCGGCAAGGCCGAAACCCCGGCCGTGGCTCTGAAGCCGGTCACCTTCATCCCTGTCATGCTGCCCAACCGGGTCGACGGCACCGACCTGGTACCGGCCCCGCCGCTCATGAACCGCGCGCGGATCCAGCAGATCAAGACCGAGACCGGCGGCGTCCTCAACGTCGACTACAACCTGCCGGGCTGCTCCCGCATCAACAAGGTGATGCCGGCCGGCGAAGACGACAACACCATGGCCTGCTATCCGGTCCGGTGGAACCCGAAGGGCTCACGCTCGGACGCGGACCCGGTCCTGGACTGGTTCAATCACTACACCGTCAAGTCCGTGACGGAGAACGACACCACCACGGACGCACCGCAGAAGATCTCCTCCTACACCTACGGTCCCGCCTCCTGGCACCGCGACGACAACGAGTACACCGAGGCCAAGGCCCGCACCTGGGGTGACTTCCGCGGCTTCACCACGGTGACCGCCACCGTGGGCAGCGGCACGGACGGCCCGCGCTCGCAGTCGCGCGCCACGTACCGAACCGGTATGGACGGCGATAGGCGCAAGGACGGCACCACCCGCAGCGTCCACCTCACCGACGCACTCGGCAGGGACGTCACGGACGTCGACTGGCTCAGCGGCGCGGTACTGCAGAGCGAAATCTTCGACCAGGCGAATGGCACCGTCACCGCCCGAACGGTGAACAGTGCTTCCGGCGAGGTGGAAACCGCACGGCACTTCGTCGGCAGTGGCCTGCCCGACCTGGTGGCCCGCTACGGCTCTACCACGACCACGACGACCTCGCAGGAGCGCAAGGCCGACGGCAACTGGCGCTCCACAACCACCATCACTAACACGGACCCGAGCCAAAACAACCGTGTCAAGACCGTCCTCGACCAGGCCGACGGCCTGTCGGACCTGTGCACCCGATCCAGGTACGCGGTCAGCCCCGACCCCCAGCGCACCGGCCTCCTCTCCGAGACGGTCACCGTCTCGGGCGCCAACGCCTGCACGGCCACGGCGGACGCGACGAACACCACGGCCGCCAAGCGGATGCTGTTCGACAGCCAGGCCTTCGGGCAGGCCGGGGCGATCGGCGCAGTGTCCGCCACCCAGGTCCTCGACCACTACAACACCGACGGAACCGGGTCCTACGCCACCACCTCAAACCCCACGTCCGACGTCTACGGACGCCCGGCGACCGTGACCGACCCCCGCACCACCGACGCCCAGCACCCCGCAGGCGCCACCACCAGCACCACCTACACGGCGGCCGCGGCAGGTGAACTGCCCCAGACGGTCACCATCTCCGCCCCGGTACCCGGAGTGGCCGGCACGACGTCGGACACGGTGAATACCTTCGGTACCCGGCGCGACCTTCGCCAGACCAGTACGGACCCCAACGGCAAGGTCACGACCCAGACCTACGACGCGCTGGGCCGCATGACGGCTCTCTGGCTCCCGGGCCGGACCCCGCAACTCAACCCCCAGGCCAACACCACCTTCGCCTACACCGTGTCCGACACCCCGGGCGTGCCGTCGACCATCACCACCAGCGCCCTGACCCGAGATGCAGAGACCCCCGTCCGGACGAAGGTGGTCAGCCTCCTCGACGGCTTCGGCCGCAACCGCCAGACCCAGTCCACCTCACCCAGCCCCGGCTACCTGGGCCGACTCATCAGTGACACCCGCTACGACTCCCAGGGCCGCGCGGCCACGGCCACCGCCGCCTGGTACAACAGCGACGCGGGCCCCGGCAGCACTCTCGTGGTGGCGGCGGACTCCACCGCACTCCAGCAAAACCGCACCTCATATGACGGCCGCGGCCGCGCACTCGTGGTGTCGTCCTGGTCGAACAACGTGGAGCAAGCCCGCACGACGAGCAGCTATCCGGATGCGGGCCGCACGGATGTGGTGCCGCCGCAGGGCGGATACCCGACCAGTACCTTCACCGACAGCCGTGGGCGCACCACCGAGACCTGGCAGTACAGCACGGCGACAGCCACGGGTATCCGCACCGACGCGACAGCCACGGGCTACACCTACACACCCGCAGGTGCCGCCGAGACCCGCAAGGACGCGGCAGGCAACACCTGGAAGTACACCTACGACCTCCAGGGACGCCAGACCCAGCAGGTCGACCCGGACGCAGGAACTTCTACCACCACGTACGACGCAGCCTCGCGAGTCGCCGATACGACCGATGCGCGCGGCAAGAAGCTCGTCTACACCTACGACCTGGCCGGACGTAAGACCGGCATGTACGACGGTTCCGTCACGGCGGCCAAGCAGCTGACCGGATGGACCTTCGACACCGTGGCCAAGGGCCAGCCGACATCCTCGACCCGGTACGTCGGAGGCAGCACCGGGCAGGCCTACACCACCGCGGTGACGGGGTACGACGACGCCTACCGCGCCACCGCCTCCACCATCACCATCCCCGGCACCGAAGTCGGGCAAGCCGCCGGCACGACGTTCACCTACACCACCACCGCGAAATACGACAAGCTCACCGGCCAGTTGAAGTCCTCCAGATCTCCGGCCATGGGAGGCCTGCCGGACGATCCCTTCAACTACGACTACAACGACTACGGCCAGATGTTCTCGTACGCCGGCGCGACGGTATACGACGTGCAGACCGACTACGACGCCTACGGCCGGGTCATCCGCTCCACGGTGAACCCCTGGGAATCACAGGTCGTAACCACTGCTGACTACGACCAGGCGACGGGACGGCTGCGCAACCAGTACCTGGACAAGCAGACCTCGCAAACCGGCGCGGTCCAGCAGACCGGATACACCTACAACGACGCCGGGCAGATCACCTCCGTCACCAACATCCCCGACAACACGCCTTCGGCTACCGACCGGCAGTGCTTCACCTACGACAGCCTCGGCCGGATGACCACGGCCTGGACCGACACCGCCGGCATCACCATCCCGGCCGCTAGCGAGAAGCAGACCCAGGACCAGGGCCGCTGCACCAGCACCGCCCCGACGCCGGCCACGGTCGGCGGGAGCAACCCGTACTGGCAGGACTACACCTACGACATCACGGGCAACCGCAAGACCTTCACCGCCCACGACCTCACCGGCGACACCACGAAGGACTCGATCACCACCCAGACCTTCCCCGCCGCCGGAACGGTCAACACCGGCAGCGGAGGCGCACACGCCCTGACCGCCAGCAGCACCAAGGTCGGTGCAACGACCAGCGTGTCGGGCAGCA
>NZ_JAGGOW010000019.1 GCF_018614135.1 Streptomyces sp. ISL-66 | reverse complement strand
GCCGAGGCCGTCGCCGCCGGCCGGGCGGTGCGCGGGGCGCCGGTGGCGGTGGACGGCCTCGGCGGCGTACGGGAAGCCGCGCCCTCGGTGATGGCCGCGACCCCGGCCGGTGGTGAAACCCGGCAAGCGCTGCCCGCCCGGGTGCCGGAGGCCGCGCGCAGCGAGGTACCGGCCGCGCGGGCCGAGGCCGAGGCGGGGGTGGACATCCCGCACCCCCAGGCGGAAGAGGCCCACGCCGCACCGGCCACTCTGCGCCTGCGGAGCCCCGAAGCCGAACCCGCCCGCCCGCACCCGCAGGACGACCCCTGGCCGGCGCCCGCGCCGGCCGTGGCACTCCTGGCCGAGCAAGTGCCCTGGCCGCCCGCATCGGCAGCCGGACCAGCCGCGCGGGAGCCGTCGGTGCCCGCGCCCGCCACCGCGGAGCCGGCCGGCATGTGGGATCCCTCCGCATCCGTCGCGGCCGGGCCGTCCGATGCCCGGGAGGCGTCGGTGCCCGCGCTGACAGCAGCCGGGCCGGCCGAGGTACGGGAGTCATCCGTGCTCGCGCCGTCCACAGCCGGGCCGTCCGATGCTCGGGAGGCGTCGGTGCCCGCGCTGACAGCAGCCGGGCCGGCCGAGGTACGGGAGTCATCCGTGCTCGCGCCGACCGCAGCCGGGCCGGCCGATGCCCGGGAGGCGTCCGTGCTCGCGCCGACCGCGTCTGAGGCGGCCGGGGTGCGGCGGTCGGCCGTGCCCGAGCCCGCCGCCCCGGCCGGCTCGCGGGACCTGTTCTGGTCGGAGCCCGTGGCCGTGCTCGCTCCCGCTCCCGCTCCCGCCGATGGGGCACCGGCCGACGGGGGCATCGTGCCGGGTCCCGGGATCGTGGAGGCGGTCGCACGGGCCGTGGCGCGGATGGAGGAGGACGACACGCAGGACCTGCCCCGCGTCGACGCGGGGCGCGGGATCACGGTGACCGAGGTGCCGGTGCACCTGCCGTTCCGGGGCGCCGCCCAGCCGCAGGCCCCGGGCCGGGCCCCGGGTCAGAGCCACGCCCAAGGGCAGGCCCAAGGCAAGGGCCAGCCGCAAGCCCCGGGTCAGTCGCAGGCCCCGAGCCAGGGGCAGCCTCAAGGTCAGGCCCCGGCTCAGTTCCAGGGGCAGGCCGAAGGTCAAGTCCGAGGCCAGGCCCAGGACCACGCCCAGGACCACGCCCAGGCTCAGCACCAAGGCCGCAGCCAGGCCCAGAGCCAGGGCCAAGGCCGGGTCCTGCTCCCCGGCCGGATCCAGACCTCGACCCCGGCCCCGACCTCGACCCCCACCCGTACGTCCACCCCCACCCCCACCCCGACCCCGGGCCGTGCCCCGGCCGCCGCCCGCTCCGCCCCCGGCCGCCGCGTGCCCCGGGGCGACGACCGGCTGCGCGAGCACCACGGGCCGGTGCTGCCCGGCTGGATCGGCGTGGCCGTCGGCGGGTTCGCGCTCGCCGGCTGCACGGCCGTGCTCTGGCGGGCCGGAGCCGTCCCCGACTCCCTCGCCTACGCCTTCGGCGCGGAGCCCCGCCCCTACCGCGGGCTCCAGGCCCGGTTCTGGCCCCCGCTCGCCTTCCTCGGCGTCGTCGCGCTCCTCGCCCTCGGCGGTCTCGGCCGCGGCCGTGCGGGGCACGCCTGGGTGCTGACCCTCTTCGGCCGCTACCGCGGCACCGTACGGCGCTCCGGTCTGACCTGGATCAGTCCGCTCCTGCTGCGCCGTCGGGTCGACGTCCGGCTCCGGCACTGGCGCAGCGACCCGATGCCCGCCGTCGACTCCGGCGGGCTCGCCCTCCAGGTGGTCGTCCAGGTGGTCTGGCAGGTCAAGGACACCGCCCGCGCGACCCTGGCCGTCGCCGACCACGTGGACTACCTCGCCGAACAGGTCGAATCGGCCATGGCCCGCGTCCTGTCCCAGCTCCCCGCCGACGCCTTCCACGAGGACGCCCCGACCTTGCGCGACGCCGAGGCCGTCGGTGACGCGCTGACCCGGATGCTGGCGGCCGAGACCGAGGCCGTCGGGGTGGAGGTGTTCTCGGCGCAGCCGACCCGGATCGAGTACGCCCCCGAGGTCGCGGAGGCGATGCGGCGGCGCCGTGTCGCGGCGATCGACGCGAAGCACCGGGACACGGTCCTGAGCTCGGTGGTGGACGCCGTCGACGACACCGTCCACCGGCTGACCTCGCGCGGGCTCGTGGAGCTCGACGACTACGAGCGCAAGGCGCTGGTGAAGGACCTGACGGTCGCCTTCTACACGGGCCGGGCGGAGTAGCACCTGCGCGCACGGCCCCTCGTGCGCCCCCGCGGCGGCACGCGCACGCAAGAGGACGGGTGGATCCGGGTGGACCGGACCACCCGTTCTTCCGTTGGTATGGACACGGCCAACTCCCGTCAATACTGTGATACTTGGTCTAGACCTAACCAGTCACGGGCGTCGCGAACGAGCCGTGCCGCCAACCCCGGTACGGCCCATCCCCACGCGAAAAACGCGCACGCTCTCGCCGAACCTCCCCCCACGTCCAAGGAGCATCATGCGTTCCTTCCGCATGCCCAGATCCCGGAAAGCCGCCGCCACCGCCGTGGGCCTCGGCGTCGCCACGGCCCTCGCGCTCGTCACGGCCCCCACCGCGAGCGGCCACGGCTACACGGACACCCCCATCAGCCGCCAGAAGCTCTGCGCCAACAAGACCGTCGCCGACTGCGGCCCCATCCAGTGGGAGCCCCAGAGCGTCGAGGGCCTCAAGGGCTTCCCCGCGGCCGGTCCCGCCGACGGCCGCATATGTTCGGCCAACCACGCCGAGTTCGCCCAGCTCGACGACCCGCGCGGCGGCGCCTGGCCCGCCACCGCGGTGAGCAGCGGCCGGAGCTACGGCTTCCGCTGGCAGTTCACCGCGAACCACTCCACCACCGACTTCCGGTACTACGTCACCAAGAACGGCTGGAACCCCGCCAAGCCCCTGACCCGCGCCGACCTCGACCCGCAGCCCTTCCTCACGGTCGCCTACAACGGCGCCCGCCCCGCGATGACCACCGTCCACCAGGGCACCATGCCGAGCGGCAAGAGCGGCCGGCACCTGATCCTCGCCGTCTGGACGGTCAACGACACCGCGAACGCCTTCTACGCCTGCTCCGACGTTCAATTCTGACGGCACGTCAGCTACCCTCCGGCGGCATGCGGACGACGACGACACCCGAAACCGTCGCGGAGCTCATCGCGCGCCGATGGGGCGACCACCGGCCCGGACTGAAGTACGCCGACGGCGTCCTCAGCCACCACCGGACCGCCCTGGAGGCCGCGGCGCGCGCCGCGCTGCTCGTCGACCTCCTGCCACCGGGGGCCCAGCCGCACATCGGGGTGCTGCTCGACAACACCCCCGAGTTCCCGTTCTGGCTCGGCGCGGCGGCCCTCGCCGGGGCCGCCGTGGCCGGGATCAACCCCACCCGGCGCGGCGCGGAACTCGCCCGCGACATCCTGCACACCGACTGCCGGATCCTGGTCACCGAGCGCGCCCACCTGCCACTGCTGCGCGGCCTCGACCTGCCCGGCGTGCGCCTCCTGGTCACCGACCCCGAGGAGCCCGGCGAGTACGAGGCCCTGCTCGCCCCGTACGCCGGCGCGAAGCCCGGCGACGCGACCCTCACCGCCGCCGGCCCCGGGCCCTCCTCCCGGCTGCTGCTCTACTTCACCTCCGGCTCCACCGGCGCCCCCAAGGCCGCCATCTGCACCCAGGGCCGCCTCGCCGGCGCCGGGGATTCGCTCGCCCGGCACTTCTCCGTCACCCCGGACGACGTCCACTACATCTGCATGCCCCTCTTCCACGGCAACGCCGTCATCGCCGACTGGCTGCCGGCCCTCGCCGGCGGAGCCGCCGTGGCCCTGCGCCGCCGCTTCTCGGCCTCCGCGTTCCTGGACGATGTACGGGCCTACGGGGCGACGTACTTCACCTATGTCGGCCGGGCGATCCAGTACCTCCTCGCCACCCCGCCCGGCCCGGACGACCGCGCGCACCCGCTGCGCCTGGGCTTCGGCACCGAGGCCGGCGCGGTCGACGCGGCACGCTTCTCCGAACGGTTCGGGGTCCGTCTCGTCGAGGGCTACGGGGCCACCGAGGGCGGGGCCTCCGTCCAGCGGACCCCCGACACCCCGCCCGGGGCCCTGGGCCGCGCGGGCGCGGGCGACGAGCTGGCCGTCATCGATCCGGAGACGGGCCGGGAGTGCCCGCCGGCCGTCCTGGACCCGCGGGGCCGCCTCCTCAACGGCGCCGAGGCCATCGGCGAGCTGGTGAACAAGGGGGGCGGCCTCTTCGAGGGGTACTGGCGCAATCCCGGCGCGGAGGCGGCGCGCACCCGCGAGGGCTGGTACTGGACGGGGGACCTCTTCTTCCGCGACGCCGAGGGCTTCCTGTACTTCGCGGGCCGCACGGACGACCGGCTGCGCGTCGACAGCGAGAACCTGGCGGCGGCGGTGATCGAGAACATCCTGGCCCGCTGGGCGCCGGCCGCCTCGGTCGCCGTGTACGCCGTACCGGACGAGGTGGCGGGCGACCAGGTCATGGCGGCCATCGCCCTGCGGGAGGGGGCGGGCTCGGGCTTCTCCCCGGAGGCCTTCGAGGCCTTCCTCGCCGCTCAGCCGGACCTCGGGACGAAGATGGCCCCGCGCTACGTCCGGATCGTCGAGGCCATGCCGACCACGGCGACGAACAAGGTCCACCGGGTCTCCCTGCGCCGCGCGGCCTTCCGGACCTGCGACCCGGTCTGGTGGCGCCGGCCGGGCGAGGCCTCGTACCGGCTCCTCGATCCGGCGGATCTGGCGGCGCTCCTGGCCTCCTACGAGGCCCAGGGGCGGGCCGATCTGCTGGGGCGCTGAAAGCGGTTTTGAGCACCCCGGAGGAGCAGGTAGTATTTTCTCTGTCAGCAGGCGCCGCTAGCTCAGTTGGTTAGAGCAGCTGACTCTTAATCAGCGGGTCCGGGGTTCGAGTCCCTGGCGGCGCACCTGTCCTTCGGGCGGTTTCCGGTTCACCGGGAACCGCCCGAAGTGTTTTCCGGACCGGCCGCCCCCACCCCCGTCGGCGCTCGGTCGGAGCCACTTCGAGTCCGTCTCCGGGGCTCGCCGCCCGCTCAGAGGGCGAGCGACAGCAGCAGCGGTGCGGCCTTGCGGTTCAGCACCTCGGCGGCGGCCCGCAGCCGGTGGGCGTGCTCGACCGGCAGCGACAGCGCCAGGCAGCCCACCGAGGAGCCGGCGGTGATCGGGACGGCCGCGCAGACCGTCCCGACCGCGTACTCCTGTAGGTCGAGCATCGGCACCGTGGCGGGCTGGCTGTCCAGCTTCGAGAACAGGATCCGCTCGTTCACGATGGTCTTCGAGGTCAGCCGGGCGATCTTGTGCCGGGACAGGTGGTCGCGCCGGCCGTTCTGGTCGAGCTGGGTCAGCAGGCACTTGCCGACCGCGCTGGCGTGCGCCGCCGAGCGGAAGTCGACCCACTCGTGCACCTTGGGGGTGCGCGGGCTGTCCGCGAACTGCGTGATCCGGACCTCGCCGTCCACGTACCGGCTGATGTAGACCGCCGCGCCCACCGAGTCCCGCAGCCGGTCCAGGGTCTCCTGCAGCTTGTTCTGCAGGGCCAGCTGGCGGTCGACTCCGGAGCCGAGGAGGACGAGCGAGTCGCCTATCGCGTAGGCGCCGTCGGACACCTGCAGCACGTACCCCTCGCGCCGCAGCATGAGGAGCATGAGGGCGAGATGGACAGCGGGCAGGCCGGTCTCACGCGCGATCTGTACGTCGGTCACGCCGCCGGTATGGCGGGCGACCGCTTCGAGTACGCGCAGTGCGTACTGCACCGAGTGGAACGGCGCGGTCGGCTCGGGCTTCAGCGCCACGGTTTCCCCCTAGCAGGTTGTTACCGCTTGCCCCACCACGATAGCCATCAAGAGGCCTGCGTGGAGCGCCTGTTGAAGAGATTGATGGCTCAATCATGTCCCTCTGCCTGTATCTACTCCGATGGCATATGTCACCGGCATGCGCTTGTCCCGGTGTGCCGGGAATGCCCGGAGGGCGGCCGCGGGTTGGCATGTCCGTAAGGACGACCGAGCGGAGCGGGGAGCGCGATGAGTGACACTGCCGAGGGTGCCGGGACGACCAGAGGCACCGGCAGCACCAACGACACCGGCAGCACCAACGACAGCGGCAGCGCCTACGGCGGCGGCAGCGACGACAGCGGCAGCGGGGGCGGCTACGGCGGCGGGGGCGCCGAGATCCGCGGGACCGCCCTCGGCCACGCCCCGGTTCCGCTTTCGGTGCTGGACCTCGCCGTCGTCGGTGCCGGCTCCACCGCCCACGACGCCCTGCGCACCAGCGTGGCCATAGCCCGGCTCGCCGAGTCCCGCGGCTACGAACGGCACTGGGTCGCCGAGCACCACTCCCACCCCGGAGTGGCCAGTTCCTCCCCGGCCGTGATCCTGGCCCACCTCGCCGCCCACACCTCCCGGATCCGGCTGGGGTCGGGCGGAGTCATGCTGCCCAACCACGCCCCGCTCGCGATCGCCGAGCAGTTCGGCACCCTGGAGGCCATGGCCCCGGGCCGGATCGACCTCGGCCTCGGCCGCGCGCCCGGCACCGACGGGCACACCGCCGCCGCGCTGCGCGGCGGGCGCCTCGACGAGGCCGCGGACGACTTCCCCCGGCAGCTCGCGGAACTGATCCGCTTCCTCGACGACGACTTCCCCGACGGGCACCCGTACGCCCGCGTGCACGCCGTGCCCGGCCGGGTCCAGGGGGGCGGCGCGGGGCGGCCGCCCATCTGGCTGCTCGGTTCCTCCGGTTTCAGCGCGAGCCTGTCCGGCCGGCTCGGACTGCCCTTCGCCTACGCGCACCACTTCTCCCCGGCCGGCACCCTCCCGGCCCTGGAGCTCTACCGCCGGTCCTTCCGCCCCTCGGCCGTCCTGGACGCCCCGTACGCCATGATCGCGACCGGGGCGCTCGCCGCGGACACCGCCGAGGAGGCCCGCGCCCAGGCCCTGGCCGGCGCCCTATGGTCGCTGCGGCTGCGCACCGGGAACCTCGGGCTGGTCCCGACGCCCGAGGAGGCGGCGGCGCACCCGTACTCGCGGATGGAGCGGGAGTTCGTGGACGGACGGCTGGCCGACGTCGTCCACGGCACCCCCGACGAGGTCCGCGAGGGGCTCGACCAGCTGGTCAAGACGACCGGCGCCGACGAGCTGATGCTGACCTCCAACGCCCATGGCGGCGGGGCCCGGTTGCGCTCGTACGAGCTCGTCGCAGATGCGTACGGGATGCCGACGTGGCATTCGGATCGGCGCTGACCGCACCTGAACGGGATTCGGCTGGTTTGTTGCCGAAACCTTGCGCGGGTATGGCATAAGGCGTCCTTAAACTGCTCGTCACCCGGGGTGGCGAGCAGTTTTTGGTATGCCTCCATGCCTCTGACTAGGGGATTTGCGGCTCAAGTGGTCTAGTCCTTCTTTGGTCCAAACCATTGACGCGACCGGCGGATGATCGCTATCACTTCTCCCACCTGATGTTCCCGCTCCCCCCTCCCACCGCCCGGAGGCAGTTCATGCACATCCGTAAACCCCTCATCGCGGCCGCCGCCACGGCAGCGCTGGCAGCCGGAGCGCTGACCACCTTCGCGGGGCTCACCACCGCCTCGGCCGCCGAGTCCTCGACGACCGCCACGGCCGGCAACGTCAAGATCGCTTACTACGACCAGTGGAGCGTGTACGGGAACGCCTTTTACCCCAAGCACCTCGATACCCGCGGCATAGCGGGCAAGCTGGACGTCATCAACTATTCGTTCGGCAACATCCACCCCACCGACCTGACCTGTTTCGAGGCGAACAAGGCGGCGGGTGACGACAACAACCCCAACGCCGGTGACGGTGCGGGCGACTCGTACGCCGACTACCAGAAGTCCTTCAGCGCGGCCGACAGCGTCAGCGGCGTCGCCGACAAATGGGACCAGCCGATCGTCGGCGTCTTCAACCAGTTCAAGCAGCTCAAGGCCAAGCACCCGAACCTGAAGATCAACATCTCGGTCGGCGGCTGGACCTACTCGAAGTACTTCAGCGACGCGGCCAAGACCGACGCTTCCCGCAAGAAGCTCGTCTCCTCCTGCATCGACCAGTACATCAAGGGCAACCTGCCCGTCGAGGGCGGCTACGGCGGCGCGGGCAGCGCGGCCGGCATCTTCGACGGAATCGACATCGACTGGGAGTACCCGGGCTCGGCGGGCGGCCACCTCGGCAACCACTACGCCCCCGAGGACAAGCAGAACTTCACGCTCCTGCTGAAGGAGTTCCGCAGCCAGCTCGACGCCTACGGCGCGGCCAACGGCGGCAAGCACTACCTCCTGACCTCGGCCCTGCCGGCCGGCCAGGACAAGATCAAGTACATCGAGACGGACAAGATCGGCGCGTACCTCGACTACGCGAACATCATGACGTACGACATGCACGGCGCCTGGGACGCGGACGGCCCGACCTACCACCAGTCCCCGCTGCTGCCCTCGGCGTCCGACCCGACCGACGTGATCGCCCCGGGCACCGAGAAGTACAGCGTCAAGAACGCCATCGACTCCTGGATCGACGGCAACCCGGCCTACGGCATCGCCGGCGGCTTCCCCGCCAACAAGCTGACCCTGGGCTACGAGTTCTACTACCGCGGTTGGAAGGGCGTGCAGCCCGGAACCACCAACGGCCTCGCCCAGCCCGCCACCCAGGGCTCCGCCGCCCGTCCGACCAGCCAGCAGGCCGGCATCGCGCTCTACAAGGAGCTCGGCGGGATCGTCGACAACCCGGCGACCACCTTCTGGGACGACCGGGCCAAGGCCTCGTACTTCTTCAAGGACGGCGAGTTCTTCACCGGCCTGAACCAGAAGTCCATCCAGGCCCGGGTCGACTACGGCAAGCAGCGCGGCCTGGCCGGCGCGATGATGTACTCCCTCCTCGGTCTGGACGCCAACGCCACGCTGCTGAACCAGATCTCGGACTCCCTCGGCGGCGCCACCCAGCCGCCGACCACCCCGCCGACCACGCCTCCCACCACCCCGCCCACGACGCCGCCGACCACCCCGCCGACCACGCCTCCGACGACGCCGCCCACCACGGGCTGCACCGCTGCGGCCTACGTCCCGGGCAACGTCTACACCGGCGGCAACGAGGTCTCGTACAAGGGCCGCAAGTACAAGGCCCAGTGGTGGACGCAGAACGAGGTGCCCGGCACCACCGGTGAATGGGGTGTCTGGAAGGACCTCGGCGCCTGCTGATTCCCCCCACCCCGCGCCGAGCGCCGGCCGCCCCCGCCCCCGCCCCCGCCCCCTCTCCCAGGGGTGCGGGGGCGGCCGTGTCACATGGTTGCCGGATCCTCCGCGCCGGAGCGTGCCGCGTCATGACGCCCGGGGCGACGAGCCGGACCCGCACGCCGCCTCGCGCCCTTCGCCCGCGGCTACAATTCCGGCCATCGGAGGGGGGATCCGACTCTTCAGTCGCGCCATCGTGTGGCACGCGCCGTCCTTCCCGCTTCCGTGCCGGGAACCCGGCGTCGCCCACACCCGCGGACCGATCCGCACAGCACTGAAGGAACAAGCATGTCCCAGTCCCACGCCAGCCGCAGGACCGTCCTCGCCTCCCTCGTGGCCGCGGCCGCGGGTGGCCCGCTCCTGACCGGCCTCGCCGCGACCCCGGCCGCCGCTGCCGGCGGTGACCTCTACACCTCGAACACGGACCTGTACACGAAGGCCATCGAGGGCCAGGACTTCGCCCGCCGGTTCAAGCGGCACGAGGCCTTCGACAACGACAAGACCACCACCCCCCTTCCCCGTCTGACCACCGTGCTGGCCATCCACGGCGGCGGCATCGAGATGGGCACCTCCGAGCTCTGCCTGGGCATAGCGGGCTACCGCCCCGACACCCTCGCCCCGGTCACGGCGGGCGCCCCCGTGTACGACTACTGGATGCTCGAAGGTCTGCGCCCCTCCAACAACGGCGACCTGCACGTCACCGCGTCGCACTGTGACGACTCGATCGCCCGGTCCATGGCGGCCGGCAGCGCGAACGTCCTCAGCCTGCACGGTTGTACCGCAGCTCAGGCCGGCGCGCCCGCGGGTCAGCCGAAGGCGGTCGTGGTCGGCGGTCTCAACCCCCGCTTCCGCCAGCTGCTGTCCACGAAGCTGACCGAGGCCGGCTTCCAGGTGCTCGGCGGCAACCCGGAGGACCTCAACGGCGACGTGCCCGAGAACATCTGCAACCGCACCCTGACGGGCGAGGGCGGCGGCCAGCTGGAGATCACCACCGAGCTCCGTCAGAGCCTCTTCGGCAACTTCTCCGGTGCGGGCAACCGTGCCTCCACCACCAACACGGAGTTCTGGAAGTTCACCGACGCCTGCCGCGCCGCGATCGCGACGATGGAGGCCGAGCAGCTGGCGCGCACGAGCCTCTTCGTCCACTGAGCGGACAGCACGGGGCTTGACGGCTGGTTCTTCCCTGGCATCGGCGAAGAACCAGCCGGCCGCGGGTGACCGGTCGGCCCCTGCGGCCGGCCTTCGCGCGCCGGCGCCGGGGCCGACCCCGCGGCGGCTCAGACCCCGGGCGGCCGGGCGGCGATCATCTCTGCGATCAGCTCCGGGGCCACCGCGCGGGAGTACAGCCAGCCCTGGCCGGTGTCGCAGCCGACGCGGCGCAGCCGGGCCGCTTGGCCGGCGGTCTCCACGCACTCGGCGGTCACCGTCAGGCCCAGCCGGTGCGCGAGCTGCACCAGGGCCTCGACGATGGTCTCGTCGGCCGGGTTCGGATGGGCGCCCTCCTCGTAGCGGAAGCCGCGGACGAAGGAGCCGTCCAGCTTCAGCACCGAGACGGGCAGCCGGCTGAGGTAGGCGAGGTTCGAGTACCCGGTGCCGAAGTCGTCGATGGCGATCCGCACCCCCATGTCGCTCAGTGCCTGCAAGGCCTGGAGCGGCCGGCCGGCCGAGCCCATCACCGCCGATTCCGTCAGCTCCAGCTGGAGCAGCTGCGGGGCCAGGCCCGTCTCGGAGAGGATCTCGGCGACGTCGCCCACCAGGTCGGAGTCCCAGACCTGGCGCACCGCCACGTTGACGGACACGAAGACGGGGGAGTCGCTGGGCTGCTCGATCTGCCAGCGCCGCGCCTGGCGGCACGCCGTCTGCAGCACCCACCGCCCCAACTGGACGATGGAGCCGTCCTCTTCCGCAATTCCGATGAACCGATTCGGCGTGAGCGTGCCGAACTGCGGATGGTTCCAGCGCACCAGGGCCTCGACCCCGCGCACCACCCCGCTCTCCAGGTCCACCAGCGGCTGGTACTCCAGCGTGAACTCGCCGCGCTCCACGGCCGGCCGCAGGGTGGAGGACAGTGCCTGCCGCGTCATCCGGTGCGCGTTGCGCTCCGGGTCGAAGAGCGTCCAGCGGGCCTTGCCGTCCGCCTTGGCCCAGTACAGCGTGGTGTCCGCGGCCTGCATCAGCCCGGTCGCCGAGGTCCCGGCGGCCGCCCGCTCCACCACCCCGATCGACGCGGAGACCGCCAGCCGCTGCCCGGCCAGGTCGAACGGTTCCTGTACGGCGGCCAGCACGCTCCGGGCCAGGTCCGCGAGCTGCTCGGTGCCGGTGGAGTCCTCGACGAGCAGGGCGAACTCGTCGCCGCCGAGCCGCGCCACGAGGTGCCCGCCGGTGCGCCCGTAGCCGGACTGGTCGGCGCACTGCGTCAGCCGGGCGGCCACGGCGGCCAGCAACCGGTCGCCGACGCGGTGGCCGAGGGTGTCGTTGACGGCCTTGAAACCGTCGAGGTCCAGGTAGCACAGCCCGATCCGGCCGGTGCCGCCGTGCTCGTACGAGGACGCCTCCAGGGCGGCGGAGAGCCGCTCGAAGAACAGTGCCCGGTTGGGCAGCCGGGTGACCGGGTCGTGCATCTGGAGGTGGCGCAGCCGGGCCTGGAGGTCGCGCCGGTCGCTGATGTCGGCGACGGACAGGAGCACCTCGCCGGTCCCGGGGACGGGCCCGAGGGTGATCTCGGTCCACAGCGAGTGCCCGTCGGGGTGCTTGATCCGGCGGGTGCAGCGCAGCCGGGCCTGACGGCCGCGCAGCACCTCTTGGTACGCCTGCCAGGTGCGGGCCTCGGAGGCCAGGTCCACCAGATCGGCGGCGGACCGCCCGGCGAGGGCGTGGGGCTGGGCGCCGAGGAGGGCGGCGAGCGCCTGGTTCGCGGAGACGACGTGACCGGTGCGGTCGACGAGGGCCATCGCGAGGTGGGCCGCGTCGAAGGCGGCCCGGTAGTCGGCCCTGTGCTCGGGCCGGCCGTCGGGGAGTGCGGACCGTGTGCGGTCCGGGGTGGCCGTCGCCGCCACTGCGGTGTGACGCTGCGTCATGGCCGGTCGGATGCTGTCGGCCGCCGAACCGGTTCCTTCTGAGGTTCCGCTCACCGTTGGCTCCCGCAGTGCGTGTGGGTGTCCGTGCAGGAAAGTCTGCCGATCATAGAGGCTGCCGTACGGCCCTATCCAGCGGCGTCGCCGTGGGGGACGCGGGAGTTCAGTGGGGTGACGGTTCGTCGGCACGTGCCCGCGTGATCGTTCCTGCACGGCTGTGACCGCACTGCGCCCGCTGCTGACCTCATCTGATCGGTCGTGACGTTCTGTAGGTGGGCGCGTGAACCCGCACGTCACCGGCTTGCCCTGGTGCTCACTCGTGTGGGGCAGCGGAACAGGGCATTAGTAAGACAATCGCCTCAAAGTGGATGAACAGGTACCAATCCACCACCGGAGGTCGATGTGCCGCGACAGCAGACACCCGGGGGAGTGGACCGCTCCACCTTGCGAACCACGGCGGCGGCCCTCACTTCCCTGACGGCACTCGCCGCCATGTCGCTCGTCGCGGGCCCCGCGGTCGCCGCCCCCGGTTCCGGGCCCTGCGCACTGACCCGCACCGCCGCGCACCATTCCCTGGGCCTGGACACCTGGAACGGCGCCTACCCCAGGCCCGAACGCACCCTCAACGCGGTCATGGTCTTCCTCTCCTTCCCCGACCACCGCACCACCCTGACGACCGAGCAGCTCACCGGCGACTACTTCCCGGCGACCAGCGACTTCTTCGAGCGCGCCTCGTACGGCCGGTTCCGGCTGGTCCCCCACCCGCAGAAGCAGTGGGTCAAGATGCCGAAGCCCTCGGCGGCCTACGGAATACAGCGCGACTGGGCCCCGGAGGACCGTGCCGCCTACCTGCGCGACGCCGTGGCGGCCGCCGACCGGGAGGTGGACTTCAGCCGGTACGACGTCGTCTACTTCGTGGCCGACCCGGACGCCCCCGGGGTCGACTCGGACGCCACCAAGGTCGTCAACTTCGACCGCCCGATCAGCGCCGACGGTACGCAGCTGCGCCGCATCGTCACGGTCTTCGAGAAGCACCCGCCGGACCGCAACGTGCTGGCCCACGAGACCGGACACGTCTTCGACCTGCCCGACCTGTACCACCGGCCGACGGACGGGAAGGGCGATTGGGACACCTACGTGGGCGACTGGGACGTCATGGGCAGCCAGTTCGGCATGGCCCCGGACCTCTTCGCCTGGCAGAAGTGGAAGCTGGGCTGGCTGGACGCCTCCCAGATCGACTGCGTGCCGTCGGGCTCCTCCCTGCACACCCTCCAGCCCCTCTCCGACGCCCCGCCCCGGGGCGGCACGGGCGGCACCCGGCTCGCCGTGGTCCGTACGGGCTCCGGCAGCGCGATCGCCGTCGAGGCGCGGGGCTCCGCCGGCAACGACGGGGAGACGTGTACGGAGGGCGTCCTCGTCTACCGCGTCCGCAACGAGGCGGCGTCGGGTGGCGGGCCCATCGAGGTCGTGGACGCGCATCCGGACACCGAGGCGTGCTGGGACCGGTCGGTCTACCCGCCGCTGGCGGACGCGCCGCTGGAGGTGGGCGAGACGTTCACGGTGCCGGGCGAGCGGATCACCATCGAGGTGGCGGACCGGACGCAGTCGGGCGCGTACACGGTGAAGATCACGCGGTAGCGAGGGCCGTGGCGGATGCGCGTGCGGCCGCACACGAAAAAGGCCCCCACTCGCGTGGGGGCCCTTCTCCGTCTGTGCGCCGCCAGGGACTCGAACCCCGGACCCGCTGATTAAGAGTCAGCTGCTCTAACCAACTGAGCTAGCGGCGCTTGGTGACGAGGAAGACATTAGCACCCCGACCGGCGATCGGAAAAATCGATATCCGCAGCTCGGGCGGCACGGACGAAGGCCCACAGCAGGGCCTCCGGTCCGGGCAGCCAGGGCAGCCGGGTGTCGGGCGCCACCAGCCAGCGGGACGGCCCGGGGCCGGCGGCCAGCGGGGGCACGGTGACGGCGTCGCCGCGGCCGTGGCACAGCGGGGCGGCGGCGGCCGGGGCAGTGGAAGCGGCCGGGGCGGCGGGGGAGGTGGAGGCGGCCGGGGCGGCGGGAGCGGCCCATTCCTCCCAGGCCAGGAGCGCGGGGAGCCGGTGGGCGGTGCCGGGGGCGGCGAAGAGCAGCATCCGCCCGCGGTGCACGGCGGCGGGCCCGGAGCCGGGGCCTTCGGCCCAGAGGAGGTCGAGCATGCGGCGGCCGAGGACGAGCGGGACGTTGACGACGTCGAAGGCGGTCCCGCAGGGCAGCACGGCGGGCGCGGTGGGCCGGGCCTGCCAGGCGGAGAGCGTGCGGTGGGGGTGTGCGGACGCCGAGGCGAGCCAGGCGGCGCCGGTCGGGGTGACGTGTGTGGCCGGCGTCCGCGGAGTCCGCGGGGTGCGCGCGTCGATGGCGGGACAGCTCGTCAGGGTCGTCATATGCCAAGGTCTACCCGCCGTAGCGGTTCGATCCCCGAGAGTTATGAAAACCGGGACATGCGGGGGCCGACTGGGGTATGTTGCGCCCCGCATATGCCAGTGGTGGTGAGGGGGCGGTGGTCGGGCGCGCGGGCCGCTCCCTCCCGAGCACGCGCTCGCGCGACCGGTCTTCGCGCCGTCCGAAGCGAGGGACGACGGAGCGGCCCTCCGCCGGGCGGCCCCGCCCCCGCGGCCCTCCGCCCCGGAGGGGGCCTACGGAAGCTCGGGAGCGCTGCCGCGGAGGAGGGATTCGCCGAATTCGATCATCTTCCGCGCGTAGTCCTCGGTCCACTCCGCCTGCTCCGCGATCGCCGCCGCCGGCAACCGGTCGAACCGCCTGGGGTCCGCCAACTGCGCGGCCGCCACCGCCTGGAACTCCACCGCCCGCTCCTGCGCCGCCCGGAAGGCCAGTGTCAGCTCCGTCGCCCGGATGAGCAGCTCGCGCGGGTCGTCGATCGATTCGAGGTCGAAGAAGTGTTCCGGGTCGGTGACGGTCTCCGACGGCTCGAAGAGCAGCTGCGCGGGCCGCAGCCTGCGCTCGGTCCGCTCGGGCTCTGCCATGCGTGTCCTCCTGCTGCACGTGGGAAGGCGTGGGACCGAAAAGCTTCCGGGCCACCGTCCATTGTCCAGCGTCGCGCAAGATGGCCCGAGCGTGCCCGCGCGCGGCTGCGTACGGTCGGGAACACGTGTACGGCCGATGGTGCGCAGGGGGAACCGGACCGGCACCGTGACGAGGGCATCGAGCAGGTGACCGGCCGCCGCCGACCCCTCCACCCCTCACCCCTCCACCGCGATCCCGGGCCCCCGTCAGGGCCGCCAGCTCACCCGGTGTTCCGCCAGGTGCGCCAGTACCGAGTGGTTCGCCTCCCAGCCGTCCGGGAACTTCATCGTCACGCCCAGCTGCACCGGCTCCGTCGACGGGTGCTCGTCCAGCAGTTCCGCTATCCCCGCCCGGGCCACCACCACGCAGGCGTGCCGGTGCCGCGAGGCCAGGACGCACAGCCGGCCCGTCTCCAGGTGGAAGGCGGTCGCGTCCGGGCGGCCCGACAGGGGGTGCAGGACGACCGTGAGGTCGTACTCGCGCCCCTGCAGCCGGTTCGCGGTGTCCACCGTGACCCCGGTGACGCCCAGGGCGGCCAGCGCCGCGCGGACCGCCGCCGCCTGGTCGCGGTGGGCCGTGCCCACCGCGATCCGGTCGGCCGTCAGCGGGGACGGGCCGCCGGGCAGCTCGTCCACGGTCACCGCGCCCCGGTCCAGCGCCCGGCGGACCACCAGGGCCACGGCCCGTACCGCCTCCGGATCGGTGCGCGGCGTGTGCCGGGCCGGGAGCTCCAGCAGCCCCCACCCCGACTCGGCGGCCTCGTCCAGCACCCGGTCGGGGCCCGAGCCGTCGCCCGCCACCCCGTAGGACAGCCGGCGCTCGCCGGGGCCCGTGCCGCTGCGGAACTGCGTGTACGGGTAGAACGCGCGGGAGACCAGTGGTGCGGCGGAGGCCGGCAGCCGCCACGACACCGGCAGCCGGTGCTGCGGCAGCGTCGGGTTGTGGGCGAGCAGGGTGCTGACCGCCGAGGCGGAGGGGTCGTAGGACAGGCCCGCCCACTGCTCGGCGCCGACCACGCTGAAGGGGTCCAGCTGCCCGGGGTCGCCGACGAACAGGGCCCGGTCGAACAGCCCGGCCACGGCCAGCAGCGCGTCCGAGCGCATCTGGTAGGCCTCGTCCACGATGGCGTGCTCCCAGGGCTCCACGTCCTTGACCCAGGCCCACTTGGCCGCCGTGGAGATGGTGACCGGCAGCCCGGCGAGGTCCGCCGCCTTCGAGGAGAGGACCACCGAGTCCAGCTCGCGCAGGGCCGGATCGTAGGCCTCCGCGTCGCTGCTGTGCAGCCGGCCGACCTTCAGCTCCGGGTCCTTGCCGTGCAGTCGCAGCACCAGGTCGTCGACCTGCGCGTTGGTCTGCGCGACGACCATCAGCCGGCGCCCGGCCGCGGCCAGCTCCCGCGCGGCCCGCACCACCAGCGTGGACTTGCCCGCCCCGGGCGGGGAGTCGACGACCACGCCCCGCGCCCTGCCGCTCACGGTGTCGCGAAGGATGGCGTCGACGGCACGGTCGGCCTCGGTGCCCGGATCGAAACTCACAGCAGGTCCTCGTCGGTCACGGGGTCGGGCAGCGGCAGCGGCGGCGTGGCCGCGGCGCCGGTGGTCAGGTGCGCGGGCGGTCCGCCGTGGGTCCACGGGATCTGCTCGGGGTCCGGCAGCTTCGGGCCGCCGCGCGAATCGTGCTCGAACAGCGTCCAGCACACCCGGTCGCCCTTCTCGGGCACCGAGCCGGCCTCCGGTTCCCTGCCGCGGCCCATCTTGTCGAGGAGGCGCAGCACGAGCCGGCCTTCCTCCTCCCAGCGGACGAACCGGGCGCTCTGGGGGCGGCCGTCCAGCGAGCGGAACACCTTGGCACCGCCGCTGCCGCCCTCACCGCTGCCCTCGGTGAGCTGCGGCCGGTCCTCCGTGGCCACCGTCACCAGCGGGCGCGGGCTCGGCCGCTTCGCTTGCGTCCACTCCATGACCACTTCGACGACCTCGCCGGCGAAGGCCTCGCCCGCGTGCCGCCGGCCCGCCATCACCAGCGGGTCGTCCAGGGCCTCGTGCGCGCCGAGCTTGACCTGCTCGCGCTCCCGCGCGGCCAGCTTCGCGGCCGCCGTCACCGCGTCGTCGCGGCGCGGCTGCGGGGCTTCGCCCGAGCGGACCCGGTCCCGGTGCGCCGTGTACGACCAGCGGTCGCCGGTCCAGCGGTCCACCGTCCGCTCCCCGGCGGGCAGTTCGCGCAGCAGCCGGACGGCCTGCCAGGTCGCGTCCCAGGTGCTCCGCATCTGCTCCTCGACCAGCCGGCGCACCACCCGTTCCGCGGACCGCCGCCCCTCACCGTCGGGCGCGGCGGTCCGCGCCGCGTCGTACTTCGCGAGGGCCGGAGCCAGGAGCTTGTTGTCGAAGGCCGGATCGGTGGCCGGACCGGCGGGCGGAACCAGCAACTGCCCGTCCGCGCCCCGGCCGAGCTCCGCGCGCAGCGCCCACTCGGCGCCGGACTTCCCCGCCGGCGGGTCGATCCACGCCAGCAGCGCCCCCAGGTGCTGGTCCTCCAGGTTGCTCTGGCCGGTCGCCCAGTGCCGGGCCAGCAGATCCGTCGCCGACAGCAGCATCGAGGACCCCGGCACCCGGGAGCGCTCCGCGAGGTGCGTGAACCAGCGCCCCAGCAGCGGTACCCGCGCGGGCGCCGGATACGGGTTCTCGGGGTCCTCCTCGGCGGTCCGGCGGAACCGCATGGACCGGCCCAGCAGCCGTACGTACTCGATGCCCGCGCGGCTCGGCACGATCAGCTGCGGCGCGTCCAGGCACAGCTCGGCCGTGGCCTTGAGCCCGGTCTCCGGATCGGTCTCGCCGCGCTCGATGAGCTCGACCTCGTCCGCGTAGCCGTCGATGTACGGGACCACGTACGCGGCGAGCTCCGCCAGGAACTCCCAGCGCAGGTCGCGGTCGCGCGGCTGCGGTACGACCAGGATCCGCGGCTCGTGCGGATCGGTGCCGAACATCGCCCCGAGCGGAGCCCCGGCCTCGCCCGCCGTCGTCAGCGGTACGAGGACCAGCGGGCGCTCGCTCAGATGCCGGTGCCGTACGGTCGCCAGCGCCTGGGCCCGGCCGGCCCGGACGGCCTCCAGCCGGGCCAGGGTGTTCAGCAAGGACATGCGGAGGCCTCCTGGCGGATCCGGGCGGGAGCCTGCTCCAGCGCTTCGGCGCGCAGCCGGGCGGCGTACCGCAGCGCGGCCGCGGTCGGGTCGGCTCCGGCCGCGGCCCGGAAGCCGGCGGCGCCGACGGCCTCGCCCTCCGGGCCCGGCAGGGACGCCGCGAGGGCGGCTTCGACGGTGGTCAGCGCGCCCAGCTCGCCCCGTACGGAGCGGCCCAGCGCGGTGACCTCGTCGGCCCCGCGGGCCCGTTCCCGGCAGTGGAAGGCCAGCTCGCAGGCGGCGAGGCACTCGGGGGCATAGGCGGCGGACACGGCCGAGACGGCCTCGGTCAGCTCCTCGGCGGAGCGCGCCGGATCGAAGCTGAGCCCCTCGGGCAGGGCCCCGGCCAGCTCCTCGACCCGGGTCAGCCGCTCCAGCTGGCGCAGGGTCACGGAGCGCTCGCGGCGGATGTCGACGGGAGAGGCGGTGGGCAGATTGGAGAAGTCCTTGGGGCAGACCAGCAGCACGGTGTGCCCGACCTCGGCGCCGGTCAGCTTGGCGGCGGTCTTCTCCAGGGCGAGCACGTAGACGGCGGCCTGGCGGGCGGCGGCGCCCACCTTCGCGGCGTCGGCGGTCCCGTCGATCATCGGGAACGACTTGATCTCCACGACGGTCCAGCGGCCGTCGGGACGCACGACCACGGCGTCCGGCTCCAGATAGGCCGGAGACCCGGCCACCTCCAGGGCGAGCATGGGGTGGTCGAGCAGGGTCCAGGCCCCGGCGGCGGTCGCGTCCCGCAGCGCGAGCGCGGTGCGGGCGGCGCGGCCTTCCGGCCCGGCGGCGGTGAGGTCGGGCACGAGGGCGTCCGCGCCGGGCGGCTCGGCCCGGCCGCCCGACCCGGTCGCGGCTCCCGCGCCGAGGTGTTCGTACACGAGCCGCAGGAGCTCGGCGCCGCCGTCGCCCTTGACCTTGGCCTCGAAGGAGTTCCCGCGCACGATGGCGAACTGCGACTGCCCGAAGGGGGCGGGCGAGCCGAGGGCCGCCGCCAGGACGGTCTTGTCCACGCCGGCGCCGTCGAGCAGGGCGCGTCTGCCGCAACCGGGGTTGGCGGCGAGGGCCGCCAGCGCACGCGCGTCGAGCGGGCGGGGCGGTACGGCGGGGCCGCGCAGCTCAGCGAGCCGCTGCCGCAGCGCCGCCGGCTGCGGGATCCTCGGCTGCGGGGTCTGGGGCGCCTGAGCCGGGGGCTGCAGGCTCTGCGGCGGCTGACCGCTGGACGGGTAGGAGCTCACCCGCGGAAGTCTCCCATCCGCCACTGACAATCGTGGACTTACCGCGGAAACCGGCTGCTCGGGCGGTGTCCCGGGCGGACGTGGCGGACGCGGCGGACGTGGGGGGCCCGGCGGACGAGGCGGCCCCGGCGGCCCCGGCAGACCCGGCAGAGCCCGCGGACGTGGTGGCGGACCGGGCGGGTACGGCGGGCACGACGGCGCGGGCCGCGAGCCAGCCGACGCCCATGACGGCGGCCCCGGCGACGGCGTCGAGGAAGTAGTGGTTGGCCGTGCCCATGACCACGAGGGCGGTGACGGCGGGGTACGCGGCGCCCAGCGCCCGCACCACCGGGTGGCGTCCGTGGCGCCACAGCGCGATGCCGCACCACAGGGCCCAGCCCACGTGCAGGCTCGGCATCGCGGCGAACTGGTTGGTGAAGGAGCCGAGCCCGCGCGGTGCGCTGGCCTCGCCGCCCCACCAGCCGTATCCGCTGTAGCGGGCCATCGTGTCGACGAAGCCGTACGAGGCGTCGAGCAGCCGGGGCGGGCAGGTGGGGACCAGGGCGAAGCCGATGAGCCCGAGGAGCGTGGAGCACATCAGCCAGGTCCTGGCGAATCGATACTGCGCGGGGCGGCGGCGGTAGAGCCAGATCAGCACGGCCGGGGTGACCAGGTAGTGCAGGGAGGCGTAGACGAAGTCGGCGGGTATGCCGAGCACGCTCTGCTCGGTGAAGATCCGGTTGAGCGGCCGCTCGAAGTCGATCCGCAGCAGCTCCTCCAGGCGCAGGATCGCGAGCCCGTGCTCCACGGCGAGCCGTAGGTCGCCCCGGGCGAGGAGTCTGCCGCCCGAGTACGCCGCGTAGACGAGCCCCAGGAGCAGCAGTTCGGCCCACCAGCGTGGGGGTTGCCGCCGATTAGTCATACGGCGTAAGACGTGTGTGAAGTGACGGAGGTTGCACGCCCTTCACGTGATGGATGATGGATGGACGACGCAATCCCCGCAAAGCCGTGCGAATGATTCCGCCGTCGCGCACCCCTCCGCCCTTCGACCGGGAGAACTCACATGGCCCCCCGCATCCTCCTGGCCCGCCACGGCCAGACGGCCTGGTCCCAGCTCGGCAAGCACACCGGACGCACCGACGTGCCCCTGCTGGAGGAGGGCAGGCGCGGCGCGAAGCTGCTCGGCGAGCGCCTCGCCCGCGAACCGTGGGCGAGCCTGCGCGGCCTGGAGGTGCGCACCAGCCCGCTGGTGCGCGCGAGCGAGAGCTGCGACCTGGCCGGCTTCGGGGTCGAGGCGGAGCCGTGGGACGCGCTGATGGAGTGGGACTACGGCGACTACGAGGGCATGACCCCGGCCGAGATCCAGGCGGTCCGCCCCGGTTGGCTGATCTGGCGCGACGGGGTCCCGGGCGGCGAGTCCATCGCCGAGGTCTCGGCCCGCGCGGACGAGGTCGTCACCTGGGCCCGCTCGGCGGAGCGGGACGTCCTCGTCTTCGCGCACGGCCACGTCCTGCGCACCCTGGCCGCGCGCTGGCTCGGCTTCGACGCCTCCTTCGGCGCCCGCATCCGCCTGGAGCCGACGTCCCTGTCGGTCCTGGGCTGGGCGTACGGGGCCCCCGCGCTGGAACGCTGGAACGACACGGGCCACTTGGACGCGTAGCGGTCGGCACCTCGGCCGGGCCGGCACCTCGGCCGGGCCGGGGTGCCGGGCGCGTCTCAGGCCGAGGCGTGGCGGGTCAGGAAGGCGCCCACGCGCGGGGAGCGCTGGTGGGGGACCAGGGTGCGGGCCGTCGCCGCGAGCATGGACTGGACGCGGGTCGACTGGACCTCGGCCAGCAGGTCCAGCACCCGCCCGCCCGCCCAGGAGGCCTCGTCGGGGGCGCCCGCGTGCGCCAGATCGTCGGCCAACTCGGCTGTGTACAGGGCGACGTTGCGGGCGAAGTGCGGATCCTGGAGGTCCGCGGCCCGGCGGGCGTGCCGGGCCGCGCGGGCGTGCTCGCCGAGCGCCGCCCAGCAGCGGGACTCCAGCGACTCCAGCTCCGCCTCGCCGAAGAAGGACATCCACTCGGGGTCCGCCCCCGCCTCGCCGCGCGAGAACTCCGTGTGCGCCCGGGCCAGCGCCTCCTCGCACGCCTTGCGGTCCGCCAGCCCCGCCCAGCCGCCGGCCTCGCGCAGGGCGAGCAGCGAGAGCAGCCGCGGGGAACCGAGGGCGCGCGCGGCGCGGCGGCCCGCCTGGGCCGCCCGTACGGACTCGCGCGGCCGGCCGCAGTCCCGCGCCAGGAAGGCCATGTTGCTGAAGGCGTGCGCCTCCAGGCCCGCGTCCCCCGAGACCCGGGCCGTGGCCAGGGCCTCCGCGTAGTGCGAGCGGGCGTCTTCGAAGCGGCCCGAGTCGTGCGCGAGCCAGCCCACCGAGACGGCGAGCTCGCCGGCGCCCGCGTGCAGCCGGTCCTCGGTGGACTGCCGGGTGGCTCCGGCGTCGAGCAACGCGTAGGCGGTGCGCAGGGGTTCAGCGGCCCGCCGGTACAGGGCGTCCGCCCCGTGCCGGTCGTCCAGCAGCCGGATCTGGCGTACGGCGTCCTCGACGGCGGCCGCCTCGGACTCGCCGGCGCGGGAGGGGAGGCGGCGGGCGTCGCCGAGCAGGGTGAGGCTGAGGGTCGCGGCCGCCACGGTCGCGGAGCCGCCCGCCATGAACGCGCGACGCAGCACGTCGCTCTCCTTGGAACGCGAAGGGGAACCGGGACGGGGACGCTGGGTGAAGGGGGAGAAGCGCGAGGCCTGTTCGCGCTGGGCGAGCCTGCCGCGCACGGTCTCGCGGGGGGAGAACCCGAGGTCGGCCAGGGTGCGGCCCGGGAACATGTGGAGGAAGACCCGCTCGTAGGCGTAGTTGGGGCAGCGGATCTCGCCGGACTCGACCCGGCCGATGTAACGGGCGTCGCAGGAAACCGTTTCGCCGATCTCCTTCGCCGCCCTGCGCACCAATCCGGCGAATTCGGCCGGGGAATGCTGCCCGCGCAGCCGCCGGAAGGAGGAATTGGGTGAGTGGGGGGACGCCGCCATGGACGTGGCCTCTCTGGGGCAAGGGACGCGCTGCCGGTGGCTGTGTGACGGGGTGTCCGGCGGGCTGAAGGTACCGCCAGTGACCGACGGCTGACCCGGTGTTTGGCTACAAAACGGATATCTCACCCGCGATCCGCCATGAACTGCCATCCTTTGCAGCGTCTTGCCACCGCACCCGTTGACGTTCCCGTGCGTTGAACCCATGCGGAGTGGGAGGAACCTTTCTGGTGCCGTCCCTTCCCCGCGAGGCTCGTACGCGGATCGAGGAGGGGTTCCCTTGGTGGAGGCCGGCATGGAGAGCACTGGAACGAACACCGCGCCCGAGCCCGGCGCGACCCTGACGGCCGGTGGGCCCCCGGCGCCCGGCATGCCCCTGGAGACCGGCGCGCCCCTGATCGCCGGCGCCCCGGACCTGGTCACCGTGCCCACCCGGCAGGGACTGGAGGCAGTCGACATCATCCGCCGGGCCGCCGGCCAGGCCAGCCGGGCGGGCGGCGTCGGACCGGTCCTGCACGACGGCTCCGGCAGCACCCTCGGCTTCCTCGTCCCGCCCGGCACCGCCGACGCCTGGGACCTCCCGGGCAGCGCCTGTACCCAGACCAACGGGCGCGGCATGCGCTTCGGCGACGCCTCGCCCGCCGCGGGCGCCACCGGCTGGCTGCTGCCCCCGGAGGCCGTCGGGCCGGTCACCGACCCGGAGGTGCTGCGCGCGGCGCTCGGCGAGGCGGCCCGGCTGATCGAGGCCGCGGACAACTGCCGCTGACCCGCTCCCGGCCCTGACCAGCCATAATGGGCGGGTGGCAGGCAAGGGCAAGGACAAGCGGCGCGGACGCGACACCTCCGAGGCGCATCTCGGGCAGGTGGACGGCGGCCAGGCCGCGCTGGAGCCCGACCGGGAGCGGCCCCGTGCCTGGACCCTGCTCATCGACGGAGCCCCGCAGTCGCACGTGGACCTTGACGACCCCGGTCACCTGGACTTCTCCTACCAGCGCCGGATCGGCCACCTGATCGACCTCTTCGCGCCCGCCAGGCAGCCCCTGAACGTGCTCCACCTCGGCGGCGGAGCCTTCACCCTCGCGCGCTACACGGCCGCCTCCCGCCCCCGCTCGACGCAGCAGATCGTCGAGATCGACGCCGGGCTCGTGGCCTTCGTACGGGAACACCTGCCCCTGGACCCGCAGGCGCGGGTCCGGGTCCGGGCCCTCGACGCGCGGGCGGGCCTGGCCAAGGTCCCGGACGGGTGGGCCGACCTGGTGATCGCGGACGTGTTCAGCGGCGCCCGGACTCCCGCGCACCTGACGAGCGCCGAGTTCCTGGACGACGTACGCCGGGCCCTGGCGCCGGGCGGCTGGTACGTGGCGAACCTCGCGGACGGTCCGCCCCTCTCCCACCTGCGGGGCCAGATCGCGACGGCCGCCTCCCGGTTCGCCGAGCTGGCGCTGGCCGCCGACCCGGTGGTGTGGCGGGGCAAGCGCTTCGGCAACGCCGTTCTGGTGGCCGCCGACCGGGAGCTCCCGCTCGCCGAGTTCACCCGCCGCGTGGCGAGCGACCCGCACCCCGGCCGGGTCGAACACGGCCGGGCCCTCACCGACTTCGCGGGCGGCGCCGTCCCGGTCTCGGACGCCTCGGCGGTGGCCTCACCGGAGCCCCCGCCGTCCGTGTTCCGCTGAGCGGGAGGCCGCGGCCATCGCCCGCAGCCTGCGCTTGTCGGGCTTGCCCCGGTCGGTCAGCGGGAGTTCGGCCTCCCAGAACACCGCCGCCGGCCGGTGGCCCTCCGCCAGCGCTTCCGCGACCAGCGCGCAGGCCTCGGCCGCCGCCGCGTCCGTCGGGGCGTGCCCGGGAGCCGCGACCAGGAACGCGCACACCGCCTCCCCGGTGACGTCGTCGGTCCGCCCCACCACGGCCGCCCTGGCCACGGCGGGGTGCCGGGTCAGGGCCGCCTCGACGGGACCGCAGTAGATGTTCTCCCCGCCCACCATGACCACGTCCTTGACCCGGTCGTCGAGGTACAGGTACCCCTCGGCGTCGAAGTGGCCGACGTCCCCGGTCCGCAGCCAGCCGTCCCGCAGCACCCGCGCCGTCAGGGCGGGCAGGTTGCGGTAGCCGGCCATCACCATCGGGGAGCGCACCCACACCTCGCCCGTGGCGCCCGGCCCAGCGGCCGCCCCTCCCGCACCGCGCACCTCCACCTCCACCCCGGGTACGGGCCGGCCGACGGAGCCGAGCAGCTCCGGGCGGTCGGCGGCCGCCGCGTCGTGGTCCGCCGGAGACAGCCGGCAGAGCACGCCCGCCTCCGTCATCCCGTACCCCTGGCGCCAGCGCACCCCCGGACCCCAGCGGCTCAGCGCCCGGCGCAGCCGCTCCGGGTGGACGGGGGAATCGCCGTAGGAGACCCGCACCAGACCGGGCACGCCGTCGGCGGTCGCCGGGTCGTCGAGCAGCCGGTACAGCATCGCGGGGGTCAGATACGTGGACGCGGGTCCCAGGCGTCGGCAGGCCTCGGCGAACTCCCGGGTGCCGAACGGGTGCAGGACCTCGGCGCGGCCGCCCACCCGCAGCTGCTCCAGGCAGCGGCCGCCGGAGCGCTGGGAGAGCGAGTCGGTCGATACGAACACCGGCGGGGCGGAGCCATCGGACCCGCTTTCGGACCCGCCATCGGACCCGCCGCCGGGCTCGTCGCGCGTCGCCGTCCGGGCCGCCATCGCGGCGAACGTCGAGGCCACCCCCTTCGGGCGGCCCGTCGTGCCGCCCGTGTAGGTCACCCGCGCCACGTCCTCGCCGCGCGCCGCCACCGGGACCGGCAGGGCCGGGCGGGCGGCGGCCAGCCGGAAGAGTCCGGCCAGGCCGATGCGGGCGGCCGGGCCCGGCGGTACCGGGGTGTCGTGGACCACCAGGGAGGGCGCGCAGTCCCGTAGGAGGAGGTCGAGGCCGTGGGTGGCGGGACCGACGCACACGTGGGTGAACCGCGCGCCCAGCACGTGCGCGGCCAGCCGCACCAGCAGGGTCCGGGGCGGGTTGCCCGCCGACACGCAGGCCAGCCCCGATCCGCGCCGCACGCCCAGCTCGGTCAGGGCGCCCGCCAGCCGGTACGTCCAGGAGAGCACCTCGGAGTACGTGAGCACCCACGGCCCCGACCCGAGTGCGGGCCGGTCCGCGTACCGCTCGCAGGCATCGATCAGATCCGTGACGTACCGCGCGCCGCCGTTCATACGGTGACCGTATCGGTGCGGCAACGACTACGGGTCGACGATCTCCACCAGCGGCGGGTGGTCGTGCCAGGTGCAGAACACGGACACCTCGCGGCCGTCACGGGTGAAGGTCACCCGGATCCACTTCTCCTGCTTCCACACCTGCATCCGCCAGCCGGCCGACGGGGTCGCCGAGACCAGATCGGCGGTGGAGGCGTGCAGATCGAAGACGACCCGGCCGCCGGAGACGGTGTACGACTTCACCACCTCGCTCCCGGACCCCTTCCCGTACGGCTGCGGGGCGGACGCGGACGCGGACGCGGACGGAGAACGGGCGGCGGAAGGCGAGCCGGGCCCCGAGGGGGCGGGAGCGGACGGCGACGGAGGGGCCGACGGCGAGGACTCGTCGGGCGACGGGTCCGGCGGCTGCGCCCGGTGCGTGGAGGAGGAGAGCGACTGCGTGGTCAGCGGCACCGCGAGCGGCGGATCGTACGCCGTGCCGGACATGACCGTGTGCACGCCCCACCACGACAGCGTCACCGCCGCCCCGGTCGCCAGCGTCCACGCCCCGGCATGTGCAAGTCCTCGTCGCATCGGGGACATACTGCATCACCCGCCACAGACGTGGCCCGCCACCCCGGGGTGTCCCCCAAATGGGTTACGGTGCGGGCCATGGCTAGTGTGCTCGTGGTCGAGGACGACCAGTTCGTACGTTCCGCCCTCATCCGGCACCTGACCGAGGCCTCGCACACCGTGCGTAGCGTCGGCACGGCCCTGGAGGCGCTGCGCGAGGTCGCGCACCACCGCTTCGACCTGGTGATCCTCGACCTCGGGCTGCCGGACCTGGACGGGGCCGAGGCCCTCAAGATGCTGCGCGGCATCACCGACGTGCCCGTCATCATCGCGACCGCGCGCGACGACGAGGCGGAGATCGTCCGGCTGCTCAACGACGGCGCCGACGACTACCTGACCAAGCCCTTCTCCGTGGAGCACCTGTCGGCCCGGATGGCCGCCGTCCTGCGCCGCGCCCGCTCCGCGGCCGGCGCCGAGCCGCCCTCCCGCGTCCTGCGCGTCGGCGGCCTCGCCATCGATCCGCTGCGCCGCCAGGCCGAACTGGACGGGACCGTACTGGACCTCACGCGGCGGGAGTTCGACCTGCTCACCTTCCTCGCCGGGCGGCCGGGCGTGGTCGTGGCCCGGCGGGAGCTGCTCGCCGAGGTCTGGCAGCAGTCGTACGGCGACGACCAGACCATCGACGTCCACCTGTCGTGGCTGCGCCGCAAGCTCGGCGAGACCGCCGCCAGCCCGCGCTACCTGCACACGCTGCGGGGTGTCGGGGTCAAGCTGGAGCCGCCGGCGTGAGCGGCGCACGCGAGGAGGCCGCCGGGCCGCGGGCGACCGCGACGGCCGCACCGTCGCACCGGGCGGGCGCCCGTGACGACCGCCGGTGCCGCTGCCTCGGTGGAGCGAGCCGCCGCAGATGAGGTGGGCGCTGGTCAAGGTGTGCCTCGCCGTCACCGCCATGGTGGTCGTGGCCTTCGCCGTGCCGCTCGGGCTGGTCGTCCAGGAGATGGCCAGCGACCGCGCGTTCTCCAACGCCGAGCGGCAAGCCGCCACCATCGGGCCGACGCTGGCCATCACCACCGACCCGGTGCAGCTGCGCAAGGCCGTGGAGTCCACGCAGATGGGTGCCGCCCGGCGGATGGCCGTACACATCCCGGCGACCGGAAGCAGCCCGCGCGTGGACATCGGCGACGGCTGGGCCGGCGAGCAGGCCGTGACCCGGACCCGGGAGATGGGGCGGGCGGCCACGGTGTCGGTGGGGCGCGCCGGCTCCGCGCTGCTCCAGCCCATCGCGCTCGGCACCGGCGACATCGCGGTCGTGGAGATCCACGTCCCGGAGAGCGAGCTCAGCAACGGCGTCGCGACCGCCTGGGTGGTCCTCGCCGGGGTCGGCCTGGCCCTGATCGTGGGTTCGGTGGGAGTCGCGGACCGGCTCGGCGCCCGCCTGGTGCGGCCGGCCGAGCGGCTCGCGGACGCCGCGCACCGGCTGGGCGAGGGCCGGCTGGGGGCACGGGTCCCGGAGGAGGGCCCCAAGGAACTGCGATCGGCGGCCGTCGCGTTCAACTCGATGGCGGACCAGGTGATGGAACTCCTCGCCAACGAGCGGGAGCTGGCCGCCGACCTCTCGCACCGGCTGCGGACGCCGCTGACGGTGCTGCGGCTCAACGCGGCCTCCCTCGGCGACGGTCCCGCGGCGGAGCAGACGCGGGCGGCCGTGGAGCAACTGGAGCGCGAGGTCGACACGATCATCCGTACGGCGCGCGAGCAGCGCGCGCCCGCTTCCGCCACGGGCGGCGGCGCGGGCGCCGGCTGCGACGCCTCCGAGGTGATCCGCGACCGGATGGCCTTCTGGTCGGCGCTGGCGGAGGACGAGGGCCGCGAGGTGCGGCTCGCGGGGGTCGACCGTACGGTACGGATCCCCGTGGCCCGGCCGGAGCTGGCGGCCGCGCTCGACGCCATGCTCGGCAACGTCTTCAGGCACACCCCGGAGGGCACGCCCTTCGCGGTGGACGTCCACGACGCCGGGGACGCGGTCATCGTGCTCGTCTCGGACGCGGGGCCGGGGATCTCCGACCCGGACGCGGCGCTGCGGCGGGGCAACGACGGGGGCCGCGACGGTTCGACGGGCCTCGGCCTGGACATCGTGCGGCGGGTCGCGGAGTCGACGGGCGGCGACGTGCGGCTGGGGCGTTCGGTCCTCGGCGGGACCGAGGTCCGGGTGTGGATCGCGCTGGACGGGCGGGCGCAGGGCGAGCGGGAGGCACGGGGGGACGGACGGCGCAGCCGGCGCAAGCGGCGGGGCGACTGACGGGCGCAGCCGGCGCAAGCGGCGGGGCGACTGACGGGCGAGGCGGGGGCGGCCTGCGGGGCGACCGGCAGGCGAGGCGGGGGCGGCCTGCGGGGCGACCGGCAGGCGACCGGCGTAACCGGGGGCGGGCCGGGGGCGCGCCGCGCGACTGGTATGTCCCCATGTCGATACGGTCCGCGCCATGGACACCCTCATCTTCGGCGGCCTCCTCGCCACCCTGATCGCGATGTACCGGGACTCTTCCCGGACGGTCGTGCTGGGCGCCTGGTGGCTGCTGCTCCTCGCAGTGATCCTGCTGCTGGCGCACCACATCACCAGCAGCCTCGCCCTCACCCTGAGCTACTGACCGTGGTCATGCACAGCTTCCTCCCGGAGGCGCCGCTGGGGGGCGGCCTGCTGGGCCGCGTCCAGTACTGGTTCGCCTGTGTGTTCGTCATGGGCTGGACGGGCGTCGTCTGCGGCGGACTCTTCTACCAGTTCGGGCTGTGGGAGTACCCCTGCCCGCTCTGCGTCGTGCAGCGGATGTTCATGCTGCTGGCGGCGATGGGGGCCGCGCACATCGTCCACACGGCGCTGACGCGCGGGACGGTGACCGGCCGCGACTACATGACGGGCTGGGGCCTGGCCCTGGTGGCCGTCATCGGGGGCTCGTTCACGTCGTGGCGGCAGACGATGCTGCACGTCCTGCCGGGCGACAAGGGGTACGGCAGCGAGGTGTTCGGCCTGCACCTGTACGTCTGGGCGTGGATCCTCTTCCAGGCCTCGGTCGTCGCCGTCGGCGTCGTCATGGCCTTCGCCCATGCCACGGCGGACCGGGCCGTCCCGGCCGAAGGGGAGGGGGCGTACCGGACGGTGGGGCTGGCAGCCCTGTGGTTCCTGGGTCTGGTGATCGCCGTGAACCTCGTGGCCGTCTTCCTGGAGGAGGGCTTCCACTGGTTCCTGCCGGACGATCCGGCGCGCTACCAGTTCTTCTACGACGTCGGAATCCTGGACGAGCCGCCCGCCACACCACCACCCGCCACGCCACCGGTCGTACCACCGGCCGTACCGCCTGTCGTACCGCGGTGAAATGACCTTGGCGCGGAGTTGACGGCGCCCGTGCGGGAATCCGCGGGACCTGCTTGAGTGGGCGCGCTCGCGGGCCCACCGCGGGCCCGTACGCCCCTGCGCGAAGTCCCGCATTCGACATTCGATTGGACGCCGTCATGCGCTACGCAGTCCTCGGCACCGGGATCGTCGGCCGCACGATCGCCACCCGGCTGCTCTCCCTCGGCCACGAGGTGGTCATCGGCACGCGGGACCCGGAGGCCACCCTCGCCCGTACCGAGTACGCAGCATGGCAGTCGGCCAACCCCGGGGCGGGGCTCGCGTCCTTCGCGGAGGCGGCCCGGCAGGGCGAGACGCTGGTCAACGCCACGGGCGGGCGGGTCAGCGTCGCCGCGCTGACGGAGGCCGACGCCGCGCACCTGGACGGCAAGGTCCTGATCGACATCGCGAACCCGCTGGACTTCTCGCACGGCTTTCCGCCCGGACTCGACCCCGTGGACAGCGACAGCCTGGGCGAGCTGATCCAGCGGACCTTCCCCGGCCTGCGGGTCGTCAAGACGCTGAACACGATGAACTGCCAGGTGATGGTGGATCCGGTCAGGGTCGAGGGCGACCACACCGTCTTCCTGTCGGGCGAGGACGCCGAGGCGAAGAAGGCCGTGCGGGAGCTCCTGTATTCCTTCGACTGGAGGGAGCACACCGTCATCGACCTGGGCGGCATCGAGACGGCGCGCGGCACGGAGATGCTGCTGCCGCTCTGGCTCCGGCTGATGGGGGCTCTCGGCCACACGGACTTCAATTTCCACGTGCAGGGTGCGAAGCGCGGGTCTTCGCCGGGCTGAGCGCCGGCTCCCTCATTCGCCCGGCCGCCGCCGATGCCAGCACGGCGGAGGCGGCCGCCGCGCCGCACGACACGGCGAAGGCGGGCCGGTGTCCGTACGCCTCGGCGAGTGGTCCCGCGGCCGCCGCGGCCAGTGCCTGGCCGATGATCAGGCCGCTGCCGACCACGGTCATGGCCTCGCCCATCCGCTGCGCCGGTCCGGCGCGTTCGACGAGGCCGAACAGTGCGATGAGGTGCGGAGCCACGGCCAGTCCGATGCCGGCGACGGCGAAGGCCGCGCCCCACAGGCCCGTTACCGCGAGCAGGGGCAGCGTCAGCAGGGCCTGGGCGACGATGGTCCGACGCAGCCGGACCGTCAGGTCCGCCGAACCGGGCCGGGCCACCGTCACGAAGCCGGCGATCGAGCTGGTCACGGCCATGGCCGACCAGACGAGCCCGGCCGTGCCCGCGGATCCGGCGGACTCGGCGAGGGCGTTGATCCCCGTATTGGCCCCGCTCCACGCGGCGCCCTGCAGGACGGCCAGGGCGAACAGCAGCGCCAGACCGGGGGACCACAGCGTTACGTCGCCGCGTGCGGCGGTGGCGGTTCCCGTCGGCCCCGGCGCCGTGGGGTGCAGGGCGAAGAGCGTCCCGAAGAGCAGGATCAAGGCGGCCGCCAGGACGAGCGCCGACGCGGGATGCACGGCCACCGCCAGGATCCCGGCCAGCGCGGGCCCCACCATGAAACCGACCTCGTCGAGGGTGGTGTCGAAGGAGAGCGCTGCTCCGACCAGAGCCTTGTCCTCTCCGGCGAGCCGCGCCCACCGGGCCCGGGCCAGCGGCCCGACCTGCGCCGACGTGAGGCCGGCGGCGACGGCCAGTACCAGCCGGACGGCGGGCGGCAGCCCGGCGAGGACGGCCGCGACGAGGGCGACGAGCACGGCGGCGTTCGCGGCGCAGGCGAAGAGCAGGACGGGTCGGTGGCCGCGCCGGTCGGCGAGCCGGCCGATGACCGGACCGCCGAGCGCCTGGCCGAGCCAGAGGGCCGCGGCGACGGCCCCGGCGGCGGCGATGCCGTCGCGTTCGTTGATGAGCAGGAGCGTCCCGATGGGGCACAGCGCGGCGGGGAGCCGCGCGAGGAACCCGTAGACGGGGAGGGCGCTACCGCCGAGGGCGAAGACCCCGCGGAATCCGCCGGGAGCGGTTTCGGGTGCGGGCGCAGGCACGGACATGGGCACGGACATGGGCACGGACAACCTCCAGCCGCGCGCCGACCCTCCCGTTTCTCCGGCGCGCGTTGTTGCCCTTGGCGGGGACCGTAGCGGCGGAATGGCCGCTTCGGTAGCCCCTGGCCGGCTTCAGGCGGTGTCGTCGTCGGAGCCCGAGTTCAGCCGCTTCGCCTGGGCGCGGCCGACTTCGGCGGCGCGGTGCAGGTAATCGGCGATGACCGCGAGTTCGGCGTCCGAGTAGCTCTGGAGTACGGCGCCGAAGGCGCGGCCGGGGGTCTCCCAGGCGGCGCCGATCCGCTCGCGGGCGGCGGGTGCGAGGGAGACGAGGGAGCGGCGGCGGTCGTGCGGGTCGGCGTGGCGTTCGACGATGCCGGCCTTGACCATGCGGTCGACGAGCCGGGTCGCGGAGCCGGAGGTCAGGCCGGTGAGGCGGGCGATGTCACCGGTGCTGACCGGGGCGGGCTCCATGTCGAGGAGGGCGACGCACTGCATGTCGGTGGGGTGCAGGCCGACGTGGTCGGCCATGGCCTGGTTGAAGAGCGAGTAGTCGGCGTAGTGCCGCTGGCTATCGGTGACGATGCGCGCGAGCAGCTCGGCGCGGGTCCACTCGTCACTCGAACGGGGGTTATTGGTTGACATCGGGTTCTCCGTGCTCCAGATTTATGTGTGTGACACAGAGATTGCGCAACGCAGAATCTGTGTCACGTACTTAGTCTACTCAATCGGGAACAGGAAGTACGTCGTATGTCACAGCACCCCGAGATCCTCGTCACCGGCGGCCGCGGCGCCATCGCCCGCGGTCTCTCCGGCCTCCTCGCCGCCCACGGCGTGCCGCACCGCCTCGCTTCCCGCGAGCCGGACAAACCCGGGACCGTCCACTGCGACCTCACCGATCCCGCCACCTTTCCCGGAGCGCTCCCCGGAATCCGCTCCGTCTTCCTCTACGCCGAGGCCACCGCCGTCGATGCCTTCATCAAGGAGGCCGTCACCGCGGGCGTCGAGCACGTCGTGCTCCTGTCCTCCTCCTCGGTGCTCGCCCCCGACGCCGCCGACAGCCCGCTCGCCGCGTCCCACCTCGCGGTCGAGCAGGCCCTCCTCGCCTCCCCGCTGCGCACGACCCTGCTGCGGCCCGGGTCCTTCGCGAGCAATGCCCTCGGCTGGGCCTGGTCGCTGAAGTCCGGCCGGCCGGTCCACCTGCCCTATCCGGGCTCCTTCTGCGACCCGGTCCACGAGGCCGACATCGCCGAGGCCGCCTTCGGGGTCCTCACCGACCCCTCGCTCGGCGGAGGCGCGCACACCCTGACCGGCCCGCAGTCGCTGACCTTCACGGGCCAACTGGCCATACTGGGCGAAGCGGTCGGCCGTCCCATACCGTTCGAGCCCGTCTCCCGCGAGCAGTGGAAGGCCGAGGTCGACGGGTACATACCCGGCCCGTACGCCGAAGCCCTGCTCGACTTCTGGGCTTCCACCGACGGCCTCCCGGTGGACCTCACCGACGCGGTCGAGCGGCTCACCGGCCACGCGCCCCGCACTTTCGAAACCTGGTCCGAAGACCACGCCGACGCCTTCCGGGCCTGATGCGCCGCGACGGCGCGATCCCGGTCCCGGCCGGCGTCGCGCACCGGGGGCGCCGGAGCGGCGTACGGAGGTAGATTCACGACCGGGAGGCACACATGAGCGGTCAGACGCGCAATGGGGGACGGCCGACGCTGGAAGAGGTCGCGGCACGCGCCGGAGTCGGTCGCGGCACGGTTTCACGGGTGATCAACGGCTCGTCCAAGGTCAGCGGGCACACGCGGGCCGCCGTCGAGGCCGCCGTGGCCGAGCTCGGCTACGTGCCCAACCGGGCCGCCCGCGCGCTCGCCGCCAACCGCAACGACGCCATCGCGCTCGTCGTCCCCGAGCCCGAGGCCCGCTTCTTCGCCGAGCCCTACTTCTCCGACGTCGTCCGCGGGGTCGGGGCCACGCTCGCCGAGACCGACGTCCAGCTCGTCCTGACCTTGGCCGGGAACGAGCGGGAGCGCCGGCGCCTCGCGCAGTACCTTTCCGGCCACCGGGTCGACGGCGTGCTCCTCGTCTCCGTCCACGCCGGCGACCCACTGCCCGAGCTGCTGGCGGAGCTGGGCATTCCGACCGTGCTCAGCGGGCGCCGCTCCGCCGCCGAGACGCTGCCCTGGGTGGACTCCGACAACCTCGCGGGCGCGGCCGCGGCGGTGCGCCACCTCCTGGGCCGCGGTCGGCGCGCGATCGCCACCATCACCGGACCCCTCGACGTCTACGGGGCCGAGTGCCGCCTCGACGGCTACCGGCAGGCGCTGGCGGAGGCCGGGCACCCCGTCGACGAGCTGCTGATCGCGGACGGCGACTTCACCGAGGAGGGCGGCCGCGGGGCGATGCGCGACCTGCTGGAGCGCCGCCCCGACCTCGACGCGGTCTTCGCCGCCTCCGACGTGATGGCGGCGGGCGCCTGCCGGGAGCTGCGCGCGGCCGGGCGCCGGATACCCGAGGACGTGGCGCTGGTCGGCTTCGACGATTCGGTGCTCGCCCGGCACATGGACCCGCCGCTGACCAGCGTGCGCCAGCCGGTCGAGGAGATGGGCCGGACCATGGCGCGGCTGCTGCTCGCGCGGATAGCGGGAGAAGAAGGGGACGCGGCCATGGTGCTCCCGACAGAGCTGGTGGTCAGGGAGTCGTCGTGAGCCGCTTCTGACGCTTCGCAGCCCGGGCCGGGGCGGCGAAGCACCGTACGAAAAGTATGAAAAGAAGGGGCGCCGGGGGAAAGGCGAAGGGCCCCGCCCCGCTTTCGCGGAACGAGGCCCTCTCGCAGGGTGAGTGACGGGACTTGAACCCGCGGCCACCTGGACCACAACCAGGTGCTCTACCAACTGAGCTACACCCACCATGTCCGGTCGGAAAACCGACCGGCCGAAGAAAAGCGTACAGGGTCCGGGAGGGTGCTCGCTCCCCCCTTTCCCCGCGCCGCCCTCCGGTGGGTGCTACTCGCCGGAGACCACGTACTTCGCGGCGATGGTGCGCGCCGTGTCCGAGTCCGGTCCGGGCTGCGGCACGAAGACCGCCTCACGGTAGTAGCGCAGCTCGGCGATGGACTCCTTGATGTCCGCGAGCGCCCGGTGGTTGCCGTTCTTCGTGGGGCTGTTGAAGTAGGCGCGCGGGTACCAGCGGCGCGCCAGCTCCTTGATCGAGGACACGTCCACGATCCGGTAGTGCAGGTACCCCTCCAGCGCGGCCATGTCGCGCAGCAGGAAGCCGCGGTCGGTCCCGACCGTGTTTCCGCAGAGCGGAGCCTTGCGTGGCTCCTTCACGTGCTTCCGTACATAGGCCAGGACCTGTGCTTCGGCGTCCGCGAGGGTGGTTCCGCCGGCCAGCTCGTCGAGCAGGCCGGAAGAGGTGTGCATCTCGCGCACCACGTCGGGCATGGTCTCCAGGGCCGCGTCCGGCGGGCGGATCACGATGTCCACGCCTTCGCCGAGCACGTTGAGCTCCGAGTCGGTGACCAGTGCGGCCACCTCGATAAGTGCGTCGTCCGTCAACGAGAGCCCGGTCATCTCGCAGTCGATCCACACCATGCGATCGTTCATGCGCCCCACCTTATGCGGAAGGTCCCCCACATCGGTGACCACCGATGTGGGGGACCTTCTCCGAGCAGTGCCTTCGCGGTGCTACGCGTGCTCGCGCAGGACCCGGCCCGGGGCGTACAGCTCCGTGACCGTGGAACCGGCCGCGGCCAGTGCCGCCGCGGCCCGCTGGGGCTGCGGAGTGCGCTGGTGCGGAACCGGCGAATCCGACAGCTGGGTCACCTGGGCCACGTCCGGCGCCTGCGGACGCCTGGCCCGGTAGGCCGAGCGGTAGGCGGCCGGGGAGGACCCCAGCTGCCGGCGGAAGTGACCGCGCAGGGCGACGGGCGAGCGGAACCCGCAGCGTCCGGCGACCTCGTCCACCGAGTAGTCGGAGGTCTCCAGGAGCCGCTGCGCCTGGAGGACCCGCTGTGTGATCAGCCACTGCAGTGGCGCGCTGCCGGTGAGCGAGCGGAACCGCCGGTCGAACGTGCGCCTGCTCATGTAGGCGCGCGCCGCCAGCGTCTCCACGTCGAACTGCTCGTGGAGGTGTTCCAGCGCCCAGGCGACGACCTCGGCCAGCGGGTCGGCGCCGATCTCCTCCGGCAGCGACCGGTCGAGATAGCGCTCCTGGCCGCCCGTGCGCCGCGGCGGGACGACGAGCCTGCGGGCCAGGGCCCCGGCCGCCTCGCTGCCGTGGTCCGTGCGCACGATGTGCAGGCACAGATCGATTCCGGCCGCGGTGCCCGCGGACGTCAGCACGTCGCCGTCGTCGACGAACAGCTCGCGCGGATCGACGTGGACGGACGGGTAGCGCTTGGCCAGCGTCGGCGCGTACATCCAGTGCGTCGTCGCGGGCCGGCCGTCCAGCAGACCGGCGGCGGCGAGCACGAAGGCTCCCGTGCACAGTCCGACGATCCGGGCCCCCTCCTCGTGCGCCAGGCGCAGCGCGTCGAGCGCCTCCGGTGGCGGCGGGGAGGTGATGGAACGCCACGCGGGAACGACGACCGTGCCCGCCCGGGCGATCGCCTCCAACCCGTATGGCGCGGTCAGTTCGAGTCCGCCGGTGGTCCGCAGCGGACCGTCCTCCCCGGCGCACACGAGCAGTCGATAGCGTGGAACTCCCGCGTCCTGCCGGTCAATGCCGAACACGGAAAGTGGAATGGAGCTCTCGAAGATCGGGCCGCCGCTGAAGAGCAGCACCGCGACGATCTCTCTGCGGCGACGCCCCGCGAGCTTCCTGCCGTCCGCGATGACGGCGGTGGAATCCTGGCTCATGGCGCTAAGCCCCCCTTGGGTGTCGCGACTCCTTGGTCTGGTCGCACCTGCACGTTTCCCCTCGGCCTTGCACGTGGATCCCCCGCCGTAAATACATGATCGAATCTACTGCGTCCCGTGGTGTCGGCGTGACAAGTTCAGCACGCAGCGCTATGTCGACTTGGCAACTTGGCGAAAAGCATTCGATCAGGAAGCGTTCCACTCCGCCACCCGGGTGGGAAGCTCACTGTCCGGCCATGGCCAGTACCCATAGGGTCAAAGTCCCCCTCCGGCGCCGTGGTCGCAGATGGTGAGGGGGTTGGGGGGACATTCCGGCAAGGGGGGTGACCTGCCGGGAAGTTGGCTTAAAACGTGCGGGTGTGGATGTGTGAACCGGTCAGTCGTGAGGGGACATCCCACCGGAACCGTGACATCCGCGACGGGATCCGGCCCCGGCCCGCGAGTGCCGGCCGCGCTGGGCGGGCGGTACGGGCTCCTCCGCGAGGACCGGCACCGCGCTCCGCGCCGCTTTCTCCGAGTGGCGCAGCAGCGCCCGGCAGGCGGCCGTGACGGCGGCCAGGCCGAGGGTGGCCACCGCCGCCCCGCCGAAGGAGGTGCCGTAGACGACGAGGACCACGGGGACGAGCAGGCAGCTGAAGGCGGCCCAGCGCACCACGTCACCCGCGGGGTCCTCGTGGGGGTGTCGCGGGGATTGCACGGACGAGTGAAGCGCGGGCGGCGACATGTGGACGGACTGCGTCGGCTGAGCGGGCGACTGAGCGGGCTGGACGGGGTGAACCGGATGACCGGGCACGGCGTGCTCCCTGCGGGCTCTTCCTGGACGGTCGGACTCGTGTCCAACGGCGGGCGGCGCGGCTCGGTCACTGCGCGCACGAGTGGCACGTGCCCGGCGCGGGGTTGCTCGTCACTGCCTGTAGGGGACAGCGGCCATTGCCAAGGGGGCGTCGCTGCGGCATGCTCCCTTGGACGCTCTCCAGGGGCGGCAAGCCCTGTGCAGCACAGGAGTGTCGCCGTACCCTGGTGGGTAAGGGCTTGGGAAGATGCTTCCCGGACAGAGCTCGGTCACACTGAGTCGCCATTTACCGAAACGCCACTGCTCACGTCGTCGCTTCCGCCCACTGCCGCTCCGCCGCCTTGTCCCTTCCCCTGAGGACCTCTTCGCCGAGACACCCATGGCCGGTCACGAATTCTCCGAACCCGCGGACCGCAAGCGCAAACGCCTCGCCGACCCGGCGTCGGCCGAGCTGCGCGCGGTGGAACAGCCACGTCATCCCTGCGACCCCGCCTTCCGGCACGGCGTCGTGGTGGGCTTCGACGGCTCCACTTCCAGTGAGCGCGCACTCGCGTACGCGATCGGGATGGCCCGTCGCTCCGGATCCGGTCTGATCATCGTCCACGTCGCGAACCGGCTGCCCACCACCGTCTGGGCCGGCTGCGAGCCGCCGGTCTTCGTCGACGTTCCGGACCACCGCACCGAGGTGCTGGGCCTGGAGCTCGCCTGCGCGGACTACCTGTCCGAGGTTCCGTGGATCCTGGTCGAGCGGGGTGGGGACATCTGCCACGAGCTGGAGGAGGTCGGCCGGGAGTATTCGGCGGACGCCATCGTGGTCGGTTCCACGCACGGGATCGTCGGCCGGATCTTCGGCTCGGTGGCGGGCCGGCTGGCAAAACGGGCGCAGCGACCGGTTGTTGTCATCCCGTAACACGCTGTATGTCGATTGTGTGGTTGTGAACCCCGTTGTAAGGGGTAGATAAAGGCTGCTGGGACGCAGCAAACAACTGCAGATCGAAGGGAGCCCGCCGTGGACAATGGTGTCTCTGCGGGAAGCACGGCCTCGACCTCGACCCTCGGGCACATCGCCCTGGGACTCACCCTTCTCGCGTACGGAATCGGCCACACGGGGATCATCGACGGTGTGACCGCGGCCAACTCCGTGTCGCTCGCCACCTTCCTGGGCGGTCTCGCCCTGTTCGTCCTCGGGATCCTCGAATTCCGCGGCGGCAACGGCTTCAACGGAACGGCGTTCGCAGGCCTCGGCGCCTTCTGGTTCACGTGGGCCAACGGCGCGGACGGAAAGGTTTCGGCACACGCGGCCGGAATGTTCCTCGTCCTCTTCGCCATGCTCGCGCTGTCCCTCACCGCCGGCGCCTCGGGCGGGCTGTTCGGACAGGGCGTGTACGGACTGTTCACCCTCTCCCTCCTGCTCCTGGCGATAGGCACCTTCGCCGAGAGCGGCGGGCTGGCCAAGGCGGCGGGCTGGGTGGCGGCTCTCGCCGGGCTGCTGGCCTGGTACGGGGCCACCGCGGCACTGGCGAGCTGGCCGATGGCGTTGAACAGGCGCTCGCGCGGGGCGGTCGCAGCGAGCTGACGGCAGGCGGGCAAGCGGACGAGGAAGGCCCCCGGGGGATCCCCGGGGGCCTTCCTCTTGTGCGGGCCGAGCGAGCCGTGCGGGCCTACGGCCCGGCGCGCGGCCGGTGTCGGGCCGGTGTCGGGCCGGTGCGCGGCCGGTGCGTGGCCCGGTGACCGGCCGGTGCGCGGCCGCCGCGGTCCGGCTATTCGACGGTGACGGACTTCGCCAGGTTGCGCGGCTTGTCGATGTCCCGGCCCAGGGCCAGGGCCGTGTGGTACGCCAGCAGCTGGAGCGGGATGCCCATCAGGATCGGGTCCAGCTCGTCCTCGTTCTTGGGCACGAGGATGGTGTGGTCTGCCTTCTCCTGCTCGCGGTGGGCGACCGCCAGGATCCGGCCGCTGCGGGCCTTGATCTCCTCGAGCGCCGCGCGGTTCTTCTCCAGCAGGTCGTCGTCCGGGACGATCGCGACCGTGGGCAGCGACGGCTCGATCAGCGCGAGCGGACCGTGCTTGAGCTCGGAGGCCGGGTAGGCCTCGGCGTGGATGTAGGAGATCTCCTTGAGCTTCAGGGAGGCCTCCAGGGCCACCGGGTAGCCCCGGACGCGGCCGATGAACATCATCGACTTGGCCCCGGCGTACTCGGCGGCCAGCTTCTTGATGTCCTCCTCGCCGTCGAGGATCTCCTGGATCTGCGCGGGCAGCTTGCGCAGGCCGTCGATGATCCGCTTGCCGTCGGTGACGGACAGGTCGCGGATGCGGCCCAGGTGCACGGCGAGCAGCGCGAAGGCCACGACCGTGTTGGTGAAGCACTTGGTGGAGACGACGCAGACCTCGGGGCCGGCGTGCACGTACACGCCGCCGTCGGCTGCGCGGGCGATCGCGGAGCCGACCACGTTGACCACGCCGAGGACGCGGGCGCCCTTGCGCTTGAGCTCCTGCACGGCCGCGAGCACGTCGTACGTCTCACCGGACTGGGAGACCGCGATGTAGAGGGTGTCGGGGTCCACGACCGGGTTGCGGTAACGGAACTCCGAGGCCGGCTCGGCGTCGGCGGGGATGCGGGCCAGGCCCTCGATGAGGCCCGCGCCGATCATGCCGGCGTGGTACGAGGTGCCGCAGCCCAGGATCTTGACCCGGCGGATGCCGCGCGCCTCGCGCGGGTCCAGGTTCAGGCCGCCGAGGTGGACGGTGTTGAAGCGGTCGTCGATCCGGCCGCGCAGGACGCGGTCGACCGCGTCGGCCTGCTCGGAGATCTCCTTGTGCATGTACGTGTCGTGGCCGCCCATGTCGTAGGAGGCGGCCTCCCACTCCACGGTCTCGGGCGTGGCCGTGGTCGTCGTACCGGAGGTGGTGTAGGTCCGGAAGTCGTCGGCCTTCAGGGTCGCCATCTCGCCGTCGTCGAGGGTGACGATCTGGCGGGTGTGGGCGACGAGCGCGGCGATGTCCGAGGCGACGAACATCTCCTTCTCGCCGATGCCGAGGACGACCGGGGAGCCGTTGCGGGCGACGACGATGCGGTCGGCGAAGTCGGCGTGCATGACGGCGATGCCGTAGGTGCCCTCGACGACCTTGAGCGCCTCGCGGACCTTCTCCTCCAGGGTGTCGGCCTGGGCGCGGGCGATGAGGTGGACGAGCACCTCGGTGTCGGTCTCCGAGAGGAAGACGACCCCGTCGGCCTCCAGCTTGGAGCGCAGCTCGGAGGCGTTGTCGACGATGCCGTTGTGGACGACCGCGACCTTGTTCTCGGCGTCCAGGTGGGGGTGGGAGTTGATGTCGCTCGGGGCGCCGTGGGTGGCCCAGCGGGTGTGGGCGATGCCGGTGGTGCCGGCGAAGCGCTTGGGCACCCGGGACTCCAGCTCGCGGACGCGGCCCTTGGCCTTGACGACCTTCAAGGCCGCGGACTTCGGGCTGTTGACGACGATGCCCGCCGAGTCGTAGCCGCGGTACTCCAGTCGCTGAAGGCCCTCCAGCAGCAGCGGTGCCACGTCACGCTTGCCGATGTAACCCACGATTCCGCACATACGGTCTTTCCCCTCCTGAAGCTTCGGTTTCTCTTGCCACTGCCACTGCCACTGCCACTGCCACTGCCACTGCCACTGCCCCGGCCCGTGTGGCCGTGCCCTGCCCCCGACCGGGGGGCGCGGGCGGCGCTCAGCCGTAGACGATGCGGCGCAGCTGCCGGAGCGAGAGCTCCGGCGGCGCCACGGCGCGGTGCGGCAGTTCCGCCGCGATGCGCTCGAAGATGTCCGCGTTGACCGCGCCCCCGGACTGGAGCTCACGGTGGCGGCGGCGGACGAACTCCTCGGTCGTCTCGTCGAAGTACGCGAGCACGTCGAGCACTACTCGGGCGGCTTCGCCCCGCTGGAGCGAGGAGCTGCGCACCAAGTGGTCGACAAGATCGTCGTGCGACGGGCGGCGGTCGGGCATTCGTAGATATTGACGGCATGAACCGCAGAACGCAAAGATCCTGCCCGGAATCGGGCAGGATAGCGCTGGTACGTACCAGAGGAACGGTTAATTTCGGTCAATGGTGATCAGAAACGCCCCAAAACCGCAGCTTTCGCCACAGCGAACTCGTCCGCGGTGAGGATCCCGGACTGGTGCAGTTCCCCCAGCTCGCGCAGCCGGCGCAACAGGGCGTCGTGGTCCGCCGAGGGGTCCGCCGCCGGGGCGCCCGCGGAAGCGCCCCCCGGGACGGCCACGGGCGGGGCCGCCAGGGAGAGCACCGGACCGGTGCCCGTGCCGGTACCCACGCCTCGCGCGGTCCCGGTCGCCGCGGGGTGGGGCAGGCGCACCGCCACTGCCGCCGCGACCAGCGCCATCAGCGGGTCCTTCTTGAAGCCGAACAGCTCCACCGCGTACGGGTCGTACTTCGGCGCGGCGGCCTGGCCCGGTCCGGCCATGCCGAAGCGGATCCACCCGTTGTCCAGCCCCCTCGACGGGGCCCACTCCACCGACCGCACGTCCCCGATCCGGAACTCGCGCGCGCCGCCGGAGCGCTTGGCCTCCTCCGTCGTCCAGTTCCACTCCAGGGTGATCCGGTCCCCGTCGAAGGCCACCGTCCCGTCGCCCGCGCCGACCGTGATCGGCACGGCGGGCCCCGGCAGGAGGTAGGAGTCCACCGGCCCCGGATCCACCTGGTCCAGCAGGAGCGCGTTTCGCACCTCGTCCACGAAGTACTCCGCGACCCCGGAGCGGTCCGGCTCCACGGTCAGCCGGTACGGATCGGAGGCCTCGGGCAGCCGACCGCCGGTCACTTGCAGCAGCGGGTCGGCGCCGTCGCGCAGGCGCAGCCGCAACCGGCCCGCCTTGCGCCCGGGTTCATGCGAGACGCCGGCCAGCGCGCGCAGCGGCACGACCACTTCGCCCAGCGTCTGGCGCAGCAGTCCCACCCCCTTGTCGCGGCCCGGCACGATGCGCACAGAGTCCCCGTCGAAGGTCCATGTGCCGTCCTTCTGGATGATTTCCGCCATCCTTCGATTCTCGCATCGGCCCTGTGGGCCCCGCTGGTCTATACCTGAGGGCATGAGAGTTCCGCGACGCGCACTCGCCGCCCTCCTCGTCCTCGCCGTCGTCCCCGCGGCCGCTTCCTGTGCCACCGCCGCCCGCGGCGACGACGCCCGACCCGGTGACGAGGCCCCCGCCGCTCTCGCCGCCTACGACCGGCTCCTGCCGGCCCCCGTCTCCGCACGCGCCGAAGGCCCCGGCTACGCCTTCGGACCGGGCACGGTCATCCGTACCGGGCTGACGGACGGCGAGGAGGTCCGCAAGGTCGGCGAGCTCCTCGCCGAACAGCTCCGCGGCCCCAGCGGACTGCCGCTGCCCGTGGTCGACGGCGCCGAGGGCGACGGGATCCGGCTGCGTCTCGACGCGGAGACCGAAGGGGCGGGCGCGGAGGGGTACCGGCTGGAGTCCGGCCCCCACGGGGTCACCCTCACCGCCCGGACGCCCGCCGGGCTCTTCCGCGCCGGGCAGACGCTGCGCCAGCTGCTGCCGGTGTCCGGGCCGGGCGAGGTCCCCGGCGGGACGGTCACGGACGCGCCGCGCTTCGCGTACCGCGGGGCGATGCTGGACGTGGCCCGTCACTTCTTCACGGTGGAGCAGGTCAAGCGGTACGTCGACCAGCTCGCGCGGTACAAGGTCAACACCCTGCACCTGCACCTGACCGACGACCAGGGATGGCGCCTGGCGGTGGACTCCTGGCCGAGGCTGGCGCAGTACGGCGGCGCCGGCGAGGTCGGCGGCGGGCCCGGCGGGTACTGGACGAAGGACCAGTACCGGGACCTGGTGGCGTACGCGGGGGAGCGGTTCGTGGAGGTGGTCCCGGAGATCGACATGCCGGGGCACGTGAACGCCGCGCTGGCCTCCTACGCGGAGCTGAACTGCGACGGCAAGGCGCCCGAGCGGTACACGGGGACCAAGGTCGGCTTCAGCTCGCTGTGCGCGGGCAAGGAGCGGACGTACGAGTTCATCGACCAGGTGCTCGGCGAGCTCGCGGAGCTCACGCCGGGGAAGTACCTGCACATCGGCGGTGACGAGGCGCACTCCACGCCCGCGGCGGACTACGCGGCGTTCATGGACCGGGCCCAGGCGGTCGTGGGCAGGCACGGCAAGACGGTGATCGCCTGGCACCAGCTGGCGACGGCGCGGCCGGCCGCGGGAGCGGTGCTCCAGTACTGGGGCCACGACCGCACGCCGGCGCCGGAGAAGGCGGCGGTGGCCGCGGCGGCGAAGGCGGGGAACCCGGTGATCCTGTCGCCGGCGGACCGGCTCTACCTGGACATGAAGTACGAGAAGGCGACGAAGCCGGGGCTGGCCTGGGCCGGCTACGTGCCGGTGCGGCGCTCGTACGAGTGGAACCCGGGCTCCTACCTGCCCGGCGTCCCGGAATCCTCGGTCCTGGGCGTGGAGGCCCCGCTGTGGACGGAGACCATCGCGACGCGGGACGACTGGGAGTTCATGGCCTTCCCCCGGATCCTGAGCCTGGCGGAACTGGGCTGGTCCCCGGCGGCCTCCCCGAACTGGACCTCGTACAGCCGCCGCCTGGCGGCCCAGGCCCCCAGCCTGGACGCCCAGGACATCACCTATTACCGGGCGCCGGACGTGCCGTGGTCCTAGCGGCGCGACGCCGTTAAGGAAGGCTGCCCGGCTGGGCAGCGGGGCGGCCTGTGACGATGTCCCTTCGGGTGGCGGGGAGATACCGCGCCACCGGGAGGGAATCCGAGCATGAGGAAGGCAGCCGCGGTCATCGCCCTGGTCCTGACGACGATGGCGGTGGGGTCCAAGCCCCTGGTTTCGGCCGAGCCCGTGGTCCCCGTGCCGTACGCGGCTTTCCACTGGAACGTCTCCGGTCATAAAATGAACAAGAACTCGACCGGCAACGGCATGGTCAAGGCGGCCGTGGACGCGGTCAACAATCCGAGATACGGGGTGAACCCCCCGGCTCCGGCGCCCCGGACGAACACCGTGGACCTCGTCTCCTTCAACGAACTCTGCTTCGACCAGTTCGTCGAGCTCAGGAAGCAGCTGGAGGGCTGGGCGAGCGGCACCACCGCCCCGTACGCCCGCTTCATACCGGGAGTGCCCGCGAACACGATCGACCACGACGGGGTCACCCCGGTCTGCGGGAGCGGGGAGTTCGGCATGGCCCTGTTCAGCAAGCACGGACTCGGCGAGCTGGAGCAGTACCAGCTCCCTCCCGACGACAACACGTATCTGGACGCGCGCGGCCTGGTCCGGGAGGCCCAGCACTCGCTGGCGTGCGCGCCGCTGGCCGACCGGCCGGGGATGAAGTTCTGCACCACGCACATCACCGGTACCTCGACCACCGCGAAGCCGTACGGCCTCCACCAGATCCAGGCCGTGCAGAAGCGTCTTGAAAAGCTCGCCGCGGACGGCGACACCTATCTGGTGGCCGGGGACTTCAACGCCCAGCCCTCCTACGGGCGGCTGAACTCCATGTACGCGGACTCGGTCAACACCCCGGCCAACCACGACAACACGGGCATGCACCGTGAGCTCGACGACACGGACACCCGCTGCCCCGGCTACGGGGAGGCCACCGCGGCCGGCAACCTCGATCCCACGAAGTACAAGCGCTCGTGCGGGAAGAACCTGCCGCCGAGCGAGGGCGGCGAGCTCCCGAAGATCGACATGATCTTCGTCCGGAAGGACCAGCTGACCCTGTCGACCGTCTACACGGCCGACACCCTGACCATTCCCACCAGCTGCGGCGGCGCGTGCTCGGACCACAACGCGCTGATCGGCAAGGTCACGCTGAACGTCCACACGACCGATTGATCCGGACCCCCGGAACCGGCCGCCCGGCCCCTGTTCACCGCCGGGCGAAGGGTGCCACGGGGTTCTTGAGGGTGCCGATCAGCTGGAGGGCGGCGGCCGGGTCGGCGAGGTCGACCATCTGCTTGTTGTCGCGCAGCTGGAGGCGGTTGAGGCAGGACAGCTGGAACTCTTCCGCGAAGAGGTCGTAGCGGGCGAAGCGGTCCGCCAGGGCCGGGAGCGACTTCTGGTAGTCGTGGCCGCAGTCCGCGACCGCCCGCCAGAAGGTGTCCTCCTCGCAGATGCCCTCCGAGACCAGGATCGAGCCCAGGAAGCGGAAGAAGCAGTCGAAGACGTCCGTGAAGATCGACAGCAGCTTCACGTCCTCCGGGATCTCCGCCCGCACGCGCTCCACGGCCGGCGGCAGGACCGCGTCCGCGTCCATGACGACGATCTCCTCGGCGATGTCCTTGAAGATCGCCCGCGTCACCACGCCGTTCTCGATGACGAGGATCGTGTTCTCGCCGTGCGGCATGTACGCGAGGTCGTACCGGTAGAAGCAGTGCAGGAGCGGGACCAGGTAGGCGCGCAGGTACGAGCGCAGCCATTCGGTCGGGGTGAGCCCGGACTCCGCGATCAGCGCGCCGACGAAGGACTTGCCCTGCGCGTCCACGTGGAGGAGCGAGGCCATCGTGGCCAGGCGCTCCTCGCCCCGCAGCGAGGCCACCGGGGACTCGCGCCACAGCGCGGCCAGCATCTTGCGGTACGGGGAGTACCGGTCGGTGGCGCGTTCGTACTGGCGGGGGTGGTAGCCGATCGCCGCGCGCTCGCGGATGATCGAGAAGTTGACGGAGCGCAGGACCTCGTCCGACTGGATCAGCTGGTGCAGCCAGTCGTTGATGGCCGGGGTGGCCTCCATGTAGGCGGCGGACAGGCCGCGCATGAAGCCCATGTTGAGGACCGAGATCGCCGTCTTGACGTAGTGCTTCTCGGGGGCGCTGGTGTTGAAGAACGTACGGATCGACTGCTGGGCGAGGTAGGCGTCCTCGCCCTCGGCCAGCAGGACCAGACGGCGATGGGCGATCTCCGCGGCGAAGGTGACCGTGGTCTTGTTCCACCACTGCCAGGGGTGCACCGGGAAGAAGTGGTAGTCCGCCGGGTCCAGGTCCAGGGCCTTCAGGGAGTTCTCGAACCGCTCGACGGCGGCTTCGCCGAGCTCCGCGCGCATGAAGGAGTCGTGGTCCAGGCCCGAGCCCGCCGTGAAGGTGGAGACGTCCTTGCGGGCCGCCACCCACACCAGGTGGACGGGGCTCGCGGTCTCCGGGGCGTACGAGAGGTACTCGTGCACGCCGAAGCCGAGGCGGCCGTTGTTGGCGACGAAGCAGGGGTGGCCCTCGGTCATGCCGGTCTCGATGTCCTGGAAGGAGGACTTCGCGAGGACGGCGGAGGAGATCTGCGGCTTCGTGTACTTGAAGCCCGAGCCGGCCAGGGTGGAGGAGATCTCCTCCAGGTAGACGGGAAGGACCTCCGCGCCGAGACCCAGGGAGTCCTTCAGCTCGATGTGGAAGTCGATGGCGTCCAGCGGCAGTTCGACGCCGTCGCGGTGGCGGGTGATGGACGCCTCGTCCACCGCCCAGTGGTCCAGGGCGTGCAGGGCCGCGGTGAAGCGGTACTCGACCGTGCGGTCGTCGCTGAGGACGGCGTACGCGTTCTCGCCCAGCGGCGCCGGAGTCAGCAGGCGCTCGTGGGAGAACTCCGCCAGGGCCTTCTTGACCAGGGCGCGGTTGGCGCGGGCCCACAGCTCGGGGGAGAGGTGGGAGACGGCGTCGGTGAGGCTCATATCGACGCTCCCGTGGTGAGGCCGGCCAGGCTCGTCAGGCCGGTGGCGGCTGCGAACTGCTCGCGGGTGCAGAAGCTCAGCAGGGCTTCCTTCTCCGGCTTGGTGACCGGGCCGTCGGGCACGAAGCCGACCGCCTCGTTCAGCGCGTGCACGGCCTCGTTGCGCACGTCGGGCTCCACCACGACGCGGCGCGTCGCCGGGTCGGCGAAGAGGGCCGCCATGACGGTGGTGATGACCGCGCGGGTGAAGCCGTGCAGCGGGGTGTCGCCGGGGGCGACGAGGAAGTGCATGCCGACGTCACCGGGCAGGGGGTCGTACAGGCCGACCAGCTCCAGCTCGCTGGGGTCGTAGCGCTCCATCAGGAAGGCGGGGCGGCCCTCGTGGAGGCCGATGAAGGCGTCGTGGTGCTCGTGGGCGGCGATGCGCATGTACTCGCGCTCCACGTCCGGCAGCGAGGCCTCCCGCATCATCCAGAACGCGGCCTTGGGGTGCGTGACCCAGCCGTGCAACAGCTCCGCGTCGGTGAAGGGGTCCAGCGGGCGGACCGAGAAGGCGCCCAGGGCCGGATCGGTGCGGGTGAACAGGACGTCGGTGGTGGTGCTCATGCGAAAGCGCCTTCCGGGGCTGCGAACTGCTGGAACGCGATGGACTTCTCGACCTTGTAGTACTCGCGGCCGAGCAGCTCGGCGATGATGTACGCGTTGCGGTACGCGGCCATGCCCAGGTCGGGCGAGGTGATCGAGTGGTTGTGGACCGTGCCGTTCTGGAGGAACACGCCGCGGCCGGTGGTGTCGATGCTGTAGTTGCGCGCCGCGTCGGGGCGGCCGCGGCCGTCGAAGTTCAGACGGTCGCGGACGGGGGCCAGGAAGTCGGGCAGCTCGTACCGGTAGCCCGTCGCGAGGACCAAACCCTCGCTGCTGAGGGAGAAGTCCCGCTCCTGCTCCTCCTGGCGCAGCCCGAGCGTGTACGTCCCCGTGGTGGTGTCGTACGCGGCGGAGTTGAGCGAGGTGTTGGTCAGCAGGGTGGTGGTGACCGGGCCCGGCGAGGAGACCTTCTTCTGGTAGAGCAGGTCGAAGATCGCGTTGACGAGCTCGCCGTCGATGCCCTTGAAGAGGTTCTTCTGCTGGGTCTCCAGGCGGTAGCGGGTGTCCTCGGGGAGCGCGTGGAAGTAGTCCACGTACTCGGGGGAGGTCATCTCCAGCGTCAGCTTGGTGTACTCCAGCGGGAAGAAGCGCGGGGAGCGGGTGATCCAGTTGAGCTGGTAGCCGTGCACGTCGATCTCGGACAGCAGGTCGTAGTAGATCTCGGCCGCGCTCTGGCCGGAGCCCACCAGGGTGATCGACTTCTTGCGCCGCAGCTCCGCCTTGTTCTGCGCGTAGGCCGAGTTGTGGACGAAGTCGCCGCCGGCCCGGGCGCAAGCCGGGGGGACGTACGGCGGGGTGCCGGTGCCCAGGACCAGGCGGCGGGCCAGGTGGGTTTCGCCCTGGTCGGTGCGGACCTCGTAGAGCCCGGCGGCCTCGTCGTGGGTGACCTCGGTGACGGAGGTGGAGTACAGGACGTTGTCGAGGCGGTCGGCGGCCCAGCGGCAGTAGTCGTTGTACTCGGTCCGCAGCGGGTAGAAGCTCTCGCGGATGTAGAAGGAGTACAGCCGGTCCCTGTCCTTCAGGTAGTTCAGGAAGGAGAAGGGCGAGGTCGGGTCGGCGAGGGTCACCAGGTCCGACATGAAGGGCGTCTGGAGGTGCGCGCCGTCCAGGAACATGCCGGCGTGCCACTCGAAGTGCGGCTTCGACTCGATGAAGAGGCCGTCGAGCTCGTCGATCGGCGCGGTCAGGCAGGCGAGTCCCAGGTTGAAGGGACCGAGACCGATGCCGATGAAGTCACGGGGCTTAACGGTGGACGACAAGGGACTCTCCCAGGAACTGCTCGGCGTGTACGGCGAGGAGGTCGAGGACGGCCGTGATGTCGGCCGTCGTGGTCTGCGGATTGAGAAGGGTGAACTTCAGGTACTGCTTCCCGTCCACCTTGGTGCCGGCCACGACGGCCTCACCGGAGGCGAACAGGGCCTTGCGGGCGTGCAGGTTGGCTTCGTCGACGAGGGCGGCGGGCACGTCGAGGCCATCGGGGCGTGGCACGTAGCGGAAGACGAGGGTGGAGATCTGCGGCTTGACGACGACCTCGAAGCGCGGGTCGGCGTCGATGACGTCCCAGCCGGCCGCGGCCAGGTCGATGACTTCGTCGAAGAGCGAGCCGACGCCGTCGGCGCCCATGACGCGCAGGGTCATCCAGAGCTTGAGCGCGTCGAAGCGGCGCGTGGTCTGGATCGACTTGTCGACTTGATTGGGGATCCGCTCCTCCGCCATCCGGCGGGGGTTGAGGTAGTCGGCGTGGTATGTGGCGTGCTTCATCGTGTCGCGGTCGCGGACCAGCAGCGCGCTGGAACTGACCGGCTGGAAGAAGGACTTGTGGTAGTCGACCGTCACGGAGTCGGCCAGCTCGATGCCGTCGAGCAGGTGCCGGCGGGTGGGGGAGACCAGCAGGCCGCAGCCGTACGCGGCGTCCACGTGCATCCAGGCGGAGTGCTCGGCGGCGAGCCGGGCGATCTCCGGGAGCGGGTCGATGGACCCGAAGTCGGTGGTGCCGGCGGTGGCCACGACGGCCATGGGGAAGAGGCCCTCGGCGGCGCAGTTCTCCAGCTCCAGCGCGAGGACGGAGGTGTCCATCCGGCGGTTGCGGTCGACCGGGACGGAGATGACGGCCTCGTAGCCCAGGCCCAGCATGGCCGCCGACTTCTGCACGCTGAAGTGGCTGGCTTCGGAGGTGAAGATGCGCAGCTTCGGGAGGACTTCGGACTTGGGAAGCTCCTGCGGCTCCCGTGCCGCGTTCGCCGCGTGCCGCATGACCAGACGGCAGGCCTCGTCGCGGGCCAGGAGCAGCGCGTGGAAGTTCGACTGGCTGCCGCCGGAGGTGAAGATGCCGTCCGCGCCGGGGCCGAGGCCGATGCGCCGCGCGGTCCAGTCGATGAGGCGGCGCTCGATGAGCGTGCCGCCGATGGACTGGTCCCAGGTGTCGAGCGAGGAATTGACGGCCGACAGGACGGCTTCCCCGAGTACGGCCGGGATGACCACCGGGCAGTTGAGGTGGCCGAGATAACGCGGGTGGTGGAAGTAGACGGCGTCGCGGAGGTAGACGTCCTCCAGCTCGTCGAGGGCGGCGGCCGCGTCTTCGAGCGGGGAGTCCAGGTCGATGCCGGCGATGACCGGGGCGAGTGCGTCGACGGATATGCCGGTGTGGGGCCGCTGCGTCGTGGCGAGTCTGGCCGCGACACGCGCGACGCCCTCGGTGACGGAACGCCGGTAGAGGTCCGCGGTCGTCTCGTTGAGCAGATGCTGACGCATCAACTTTCCTCCGGGCAGGGGGAGCAGGGTGTGGAGTTGAAACTTAGGTTAGCCTAACCTAAGTCATCAGCCAAAAAAGAGAGGGCCCCGGCCATAAGCCGGGGCCCTTTCAAGTGTCTTCAGTCAAGCGGGAGTTGGAGCGCAGGTCGCGTCGGCGCGCGACCCGGTGAACCTCTCCCGTGCGGTGCTAGAGCGCCGCCGACGGGTCCTCGCTGGGCGCCTGACCCGCGTACGCCTCCGCGAGGAGCTCCTCCTCGCTCGCGCCGAGCCGCCAGTAGCCGGTGAAGCGCACCGCGCGCCGGTCCACTCCGCGCTCCCGCACGAAGTGCCTGCGCACGGCGCGGATCGTCGCCGACTCGCCGGCGATCCAGGCGTACGGGGCTTCGGCGGCGGGGAGTTCGGCCGCCCGCAGCACGTCCAGCAGTCGATCGGTGCGCTCCCGGCCCGTTCCGCTCTCGCGGACCACCCAGGTGATGTCGGCGTCGGCGCGCGTCGGCAGGACCAGCCGGTCGTCCTCGTGCGGGACCTCGAACCAGGCCCTGACCCGGCTGCCGTCGGCGAGCCCGTCCAGGATCGCGGCGGCGGCGGGCAGGGCGGTCTCGTCCGCGTACATGAGGATCGCGTCGGTGGCGGCCGGCGGCTGGAAACGTACGGACTTGTTCTCCGCGACGGCCGGGCCGATGGCCAGGATGCGACGGCCGCTGACCGCGCGGCCCGCCCAGGAGGAGGCCGGGGAGGAGTCCCCGTGCAGGACGAAGTCGATGTCGACCTCGTCCGCGCCCTCGGAGGTCCGCCGCTGCTCGCGGACGGTGTACGAGCGCATCACCGGACGTTCCTCGTCCGGCATCCCGCGCCAGTGCGCGAACCAGGTGTCCTCACCCGTGGACGGCAGCACCGTGTGCTCGCGGCCGGCGGGCGGAAGGAAGAGGGACAGGCTCTGGTCGTAACCGCCCGAGCGGAACTCCGTGAGGGACGCGCCGCCGAAGGTGATGCGCAGGAACGATGCTCCGAGTCGGCGCGTGCGGAGCACTTCGAGCTCGAAGAACCGGAAGTGCCGGGCGGCGGCGGCCGGAGCCGCGCCGCCCGTGTCGGTGTCGTTCGCTTCGGGTGCGGTGGCGGTCATGCGGATTCCCCCTGGGAGTCTGCGGTGCGGCGGCGGTGCAAGAGGAAGGCCCCGGCGCCTGGGAGAGGCACCGGGGCCGGACGGTCTGAGGTCAGCTGACCTTCTTGGCGTTCTGGATGGACTTCGCGAGGTCTTCCAGGATCTGCGCGCACTTCTCGTACGAGTAGATCGGCTCGGTCACGCGGGGGGTGACCTGGTTGGCCTTGACGGCGGGCAGCTCGGCCCAGGTCGGCTTGGCCTTCAGCTCGGTCGGCTGCAGCGTGCCGGTGCGGCTGTCGAGGAGGACGACGTCGGCCTTGTACTTGCCCGCGTTCTCCCAGCTGAGGCTCTCGAAGAAGCCGCCCTCGTCGGTCTTCTCCGGAGTGACGAACTCGACGCCGAGCGACTGGAAGTACTTCAGGTCGGCGGAGGTCGCGGCGGTGGAGACGTAGAACAGGTCGGCGGAGCCGGAGCCGACGAGCACCTTGATGCCCGGGTTGGCCTTGGTGGCCTCGCGGAGCTTCGCGGAGGCCGCCTCGAAGCGGGCCTTGCCGTCGACGGCCTTCTTGGCGTTCATGTCGGCGCCCAGGGACTTGGCGAGGTCCGCGGTGCGGGCCAGGGCCTTGTCCATCGAGACGTCGCCGCCCACGCCGATCGCCGCGGCCGGGGCGAGCCCCAGGATCTTGTCCTTGGAGGCCTCCGGCACGTACCAGTACGTGCCGTCCCAGGTGTTGGTGACCAGCAGGTCGGGCTGGAGGGCCGCGTACTTCTCGACGTTGAACTCGTCGTAGACGTTGCCGAGGATCTCGACCTTGGAGATGTCCATCGAGCCGGCCTGGACGTCGGCCTTGCCGTCGGCGGTCTTCGCCGGGCCGAAGACGCCCTTGACGTTGACGCCGTAGTCGTACAGCGCGGCGGCGGTGCCGGTGAAGGCGACGATGTTCTTCGGCGTCGACCTGGCGGTCAGGGGCTGCTTGGCGAGGTCGTCCTGGAAGGTCCAGGGGCCCGCGGCCGCGCCACCCTTGTCCTTGCTGCCCGAGCCGTCCTCCGCGGTGTCGTTGCCGCCGCAGGCGGTGAGCGCGGCGACGAGGCCGAGAGCGCCGCCCGCCGCGATGAGACCGCGGCGGGTGAGGAGGGAGGATCGGGACTTGGGCATGTCGATGTCCGCTTTCGTGCGTGCCGGGCGGCCGTCGGGCCGTTCGTTAGGAAGGTTAGCCTAACCTTGCCTGAAAGCGGTAAGGGGGCCCTAAGTTCCAGGGCCCCCTTCATTGGTTGGTACGCGGCGTGGCTAGCCCGGAAGTCCCAGCTCGCGGGCGATGAGCATGCGCTGGACCTCGCTCGTGCCCTCGCCGATCTCGAGGATCTTCGAGTCCCGCCACATGCGGGCCACCGGGTACTCGTTCATGAATCCGTATCCGCCGTGGATCTGCGTGGCGTCGCGCGCGTTGTCCACGGCCACCGTCGAGGAGTACAGCTTCGCGATGGCCGCCTCCTTCTTGAACGGCTCCCCGGCCACCAGCCGGGAGGCCGCGTCGCGCCAGCCGATCCGGGCCATGTGGGCGCGCATCTCCATGTCCGCCAGCTTGAACTGGATGGACTGGTTCTCGCCGATCGCCTTGCCGAAGGCGTGCCGCTCCTTCGCGTACTTCACGGACTCGTCCACGCAGCCCTGCGCGAGGCCGGTCGCGAGCGCCGAGATGGCGATGCGGCCCTCGTCGAGGATCCGCAGGAACTGGGCGTAGCCGCGGCCCTCCTGGCCGACGAGGTTGGCGAGGGGGACCCGCACGCCGTCGAAGGACAGTTCGCGGGTGTCCGAGGAGTTCCAGCCCACCTTGGAGTACGGGGCGGCCACGGTGAAGCCCGGGGTGCCGGAGGGGACGATGATCGAGGAGATCTCCGGTCGGCCGTCCGCCTTGCGGCCCGTCACGGCGGTGACGGTGACCAGACCGGTGATGTCCGTACCGGAGTTGGTGATGAAGCACTTCGAGCCGTTGATCACCCACTCGTCGCCCTCGCGGACCGCGGTGGTGCGGGTGCCGCCCGCGTCGCTGCCCGCTCCCGGCTCGGTCAGGCCGAAGGCGCCCAGGACCTCGCCGGAGCACATCTTCGGCAGCCACTCCCGCTTCTGCTCCTCGGTGCCGAAGAGGTAGAGGGGCATCGCGCCCAGCGAGACGCCCGCCTCCAGGGTGATGGCGACCGAGGAGTCGACGCGGGCCAGCTCCTCCAGGGCGATGCCGAGGGCGAGGTAGTCGCCGCCCATGCCGCCGTACTCCTCCGGGAAGGGCAGGCCGAACAGGCCCATGCGGCCCATCTCGCGGACGATCTCGTACGGGAACTCGTGCCGCTCGTACAGATCGCCGATCTTCGGCGCCACCACATCGTGCGCGAACGCCTCGACGGTGCGGCGGAGTTCCTCGTGCTCGGGGGTGAGCCGGTGGTCGAGGGCCATGGTCTTCGTTACTCCTTGTGGGAGAGGGCTCGGACGGTACGGGAGGGGCTGGGTCGCCCCAACTGCTCGGCCATCCACACGCTCGTGGCGGTGAGGGCGGCCAGATCGACCCCGGTCTCGATGCCGAGGCCGTCGAGCATCCAGACGAGGTCCTCGGTGGCGAGATTGCCGGTGGCGCTCTTCGCGTACGGGCATCCGCCGAGGCCGCCCGCCGAGGCGTCGACGGTGGTCACGCCGTGCTGGAGCGCGGCGAGGGTGTTGGACAGGGCCTGGCCGTAGGTGTCGTGGAAGTGCACGCCGATGCGGTCGGTGCCCACGCCCGCCTCGCCCAGCTCGCTGAGGAGGGCCTGGACGTGCCCCGGGGTGGCGACGCCGATGGTGTCGCCGAGGCTCAGCTCGTCACAGCCGAGGTCGAGCAGGGCCTTGGCCACGCCGACCACCTGGTGGACCGGGACCGGGCCCTCCCAGGGGTCGCCGAAGCACATGGAGAGGTAGCCGCGCACGTGCGCCTCCTGCTCCTTCGCGCGGGCCACGACGGGCTCGAACATCGCGAGGGACTCGGCGACGGTGCGGTTGAGGTTGCGGGACGCGAAGGTCTCGGTGGCCGAACCGAACACGGCGATGCGGGTGGCACCGAGCGCGAGCGCGCGGTCGAGGCCGCGCTCGTTGGGTACGAGGACGGGCAGGGCGGCCTCCACGTCGGCGAGGAGGGGGAACAGCTCCTCGGCGTCGGCCAGCTGGGGCACCCACTTGGGGTGCACGAAGCTGGTCGCCTCGATGGTGGTGAGTCCGGCGGCGGCCAGCCGGTGCACGAACTCGGCCTTCACGCGGGTCGGGACGGCCGTCTTCTCGTTCTGCAGCCCGTCGCGGGCGCCGACCTCGTGGATGCGGACCCGGGCCGGCAGGCCCTCGGCCGCGAAACTCATCGGGAGCCCGTTCATTCGCTCTCCTCGTCGGGGGTGACGACGGCCAGGACCTGGTCCATGGCGACGGTGGTGCCGGGGGTGACGTCGAGTTCGGTGACGGTGCCGGCGTGGGGAGCGGAGATGACGTGCTCCATCTTCATGGCCTCCACGACGAGCAGGCTCTGCCCGGCGATGACCTTCTCGCCGACGGCGACCTTGACGACCGTGACGGTGCCGGGCATGGGGGCGGCGAGGGTGTCCGCGCCGCCGCGTCCGGCGCCGCTGAGGTTCGCCGCGACGGGGTCGTGGTCCTGGAGGTGCCAGGAGTCGCCTTCGCGTCCGAGCCAGGTCCCCTCCGGGGAGGAGGCATGGCTGAACCGGTGGGTGACGCCGTCGAGTTCGATGGTGACGGTGTCGGCGGTGCGGCTGAGGATCCTGCCACGGGCCGGTGCGCCGGGGCTCTGCCCCGGACCGCGCGCCTCAGACGCCGGCGAGACCGCATGTGCCCCGGCGTCGGCCAGGAGGACCTCCGTGAAGCCCGAACCCGGGCCCGAGCCGAGGGTGGAGCCGGAGTCGGTTCCGGCCGGGCGGGTGCGGATCATCACTGGATCCTGGCCCGGGAGGCGGAAGTGGTGCACGGTCCAAGCGGGAGTACCCCCGAGGCGCCAGCCGCTGGCGGCGTCGAACGGGTCGATCCATCCCTCCTGCCCAGCAGCCACCCTGAGCCCCGCCGGCGTGTGAGGCGCGGGCTCCGGGGCGGAGGCCCGGTTTCGGGAAGGGGCGGGGTGGGGGAGCGACAGCATTGCCGCCGCCGCATACACCTCCGGCGGGACGCCCGCCGGCAGGAGCTCGGCGAGGTCCCGCTCCACCAGACCGGTGTCCAGGTCGCCGGAGACCACGTCCGGGTGTGCCAGCAGCCTCCGCAGGAATCCGGTGTTGGTCTGGACACCCAGGATCACCGTGTCGGCCAGAGCCCCGCGCAGCAACCGCAGGGCAGCCGCTCGGTCGGGTCCATGGACGATGACCTTCGACAGCATCGGGTCGTACGTGGACCCCACCGGCACGCCCGCCAGCAGCCCGGAATCCGTACGGACGGGGCCGCCGTTCGGCTCCGACAGGGCCAGGACCGTACCGCCGGACGGCAGGAAGCCCCGCGCCGGATCCTCCGCGCAGACCCGGGCCTCGATCGCGTGCCCGGTCAGGGTGACGTCCGACTGGCCGAAGCCCAGCTCGGCGCCCGCCGCCACCCGCAGCTGCTGTTCCACCAGGTCCAGCCCGGTGATCAGCTCCGTCACCGGGTGCTCCACCTGGAGCCGGGTGTTCATCTCCATGAAGAAGTACGACGAGGGGTCGCCGCCCGGGACGATGAACTCCACCGTGCCCGCGCCCACGTACCCGCACGACCGCGCCGCCTCCACCGCCGCCGCGCCCATCGACGCGCGCAGCTGCGGCGTCAGCAGGACCGACGGCGCCTCCTCGATCACCTTCTGGTGCCGCCGCTGGAGCGAGCACTCGCGCTCGCCCAGGTGCACCACGTTCCCGTGCGCGTCCGCCAGCACCTGGATCTCGATGTGCCGGGGCCGGTCCACCCACCGCTCCACGAGCAGCGTGTCGTCGCCGAAGGAGGACCGCGCCTCGCGCCGCGCCGAGGCGATCTCCTCGCCCAGCGCCGCCGCGTCCCGCACCAGCCGCATGCCCTTGCCGCCGCCGCCCGCCGAGGGCTTCAGCAGCACCGGCATGCCGATCTCCTCGGCGGCAAGGACCAGTTCGGCGTCCGACAGACCGCTGCCCGAGGAGCCGGGGACCACGGGCACGCCCGCCGCCTTGACCGTCTCCTTGGCGCGGATCTTGTCGCCCATCAGGGAGATGGCGCTCGCCGGGGGCCCGATGAAGGCCAGCCCGGCCTCGGCGCAGGCCTGCGCGAAGGCCGCGTTCTCGGCGAGGAAGCCGTAGCCGGGGTGGACCGCTTCCGCCCCCGTCCGGCGTGCCGCGTCGAGCAGCCGCTCCACGGACAGGTAGCTCTCGGCGGCCGCCGCCGGGCCGATGCGGACGGCCGTGTCGGCCTCCCGTACGTGCCGGGCGTCCGCGTCGGCGTCGCTGAAGACGGCCACGGAGCGGATGCCGAGCTCGCGCAGCGTGCGGATGACCCGTACCGCGATCTCGCCCCGGTTGGCGACCAGAACAGTGCTGAACATCAGTGAGGTCCTCACGTCACATGCGGAAGATGCCGAAGCCGGAGTCGCCCAGGGGGGCGTTCGCGCACGCGGTCAGGGCCAGTCCCAGCACCTGCCGGGTCTCCAGCGGGTCGATGACCCCGTCGTCCCACAGCCGCGCGGTGGCGTAGTAGGCGTTGCCCTGCGCCTCGTACTGGGCCCGGACCGGGGCCTTGAAGGCCTCCTCGTCCTCGGCCGGCCATTCCTGGCCGGCGCCCTCGATCTGGTCGCGCTTGACCGTGGCCAGGACGGACGCGGCCTGCTCGCCGCCCATCACCGAGATCTTGGCGTTGGGCCACATCCACAGGAAGCGCGGCGAATAGGCCCGCCCGCACATGGAGTAGTTGCCCGCGCCGTACGAGCCGCCCACCACCACCGTCAGCTTCGGGACCCGCGTGCAGGCCACCGCCGTGACCATCTTGGCGCCGTGTTTGGCGATGCCGCCGGCCTCGTAGTCCCGGCCGACCATGAAGCCGGAGATGTTCTGGAGGAAGAGCAGCGGGATGCCGCGCTGGTCGCACAGCTCGATGAAGTGCGCGCCCTTCTGGGCCGATTCGGAGAAGAGGATGCCGTTGTTGGCGACGATGCCGACCGGGTGGCCGTGGATCCGGGCGAAGCCGGTCACCAGGGTCTGCCCGAACTCCGCCTTGAACTCCTGGAAGCGGGACCCGTCCACCAGCCGGGCGATGATCTCGCGGGCGTCGTAGGGGGTGCGGGAGTCGACCGGGACCGCCCCGTACAGCCCGTACGGGTCCACCTTGGGCTCCTCGGGAGCCTCGACGGACCAGGGCAGGGCCCCGCGCGCGGGCAGGGTCGCCACGATGTTCCGTACGATCCGCAGCGCGTGCGCGTCGTCCTGCGCGAGGTGGTCGGTGACGCCGGAGGTCCGGGAGTGGACCTCGCCGCCGCCCAGCTCCTCGGCGGTGACGACCTCGCCGGTGGCCGCCTTCACCAGCGGCGGGCCGCCGAGGAAGATCGTGCCCTGGCCGCGCACGATGACGGCCTCGTCGCTCATGGCCGGTACGTACGCGCCACCGGCCGTGCAGGAGCCGAGGACGGCGGCGATCTGCGGGATGCCGGCCCCCGACATGCGGGCCTGGTTGTAGAAGATGCGGCCGAAGTGGTCGCGGTCGGGGAAGACCTCGTCCTGCATGGGCAGGAAGGCGCCGCCCGAGTCGACCAGGTAGAGGCAGGGGAGACGGTTCTCCAGGGCCACCTCCTGGGCCCGCAGGTGCTTCTTGACGGTCATCGGGTAGTACGTGCCGCCCTTGACGGTGGCGTCGTTCGCGACGATCACGCACTCGCGGCCGCTGACCCGGCCGATGCCCGCGATGACCCCGGCGGCCGGGGCCGCGCCCCCGTACATGTCCTCGGCGGCCAGCGGGGCCAGCTCCAGGAAGGGCGATCCGGGGTCGAGGAGGGCGTCCACGCGGTCGCGGGGAAGGAGCTTCCCGCGCGCGGTGTGGCGGGCCCGGGCCTTCTCCCCGCCGCCGAGCCGGGCCGCCTCCAGCCGGGCGCGCAGGCCCTCGGCGAGCTCGCGGTGGGCGGCCTCGTTGGCCCGCCAGGCGTCGGACGCCGGGTCGGCGGCGCTCGCCAGCACTGGTGCCTGCTGCATCGGTCGAGCTCCCTTGCTCGGTACACGCCTGTTAATGAGCGTTAACGCATGTGGGACTTAGGTTAACGACCGCTAACGGCCCTGTCTAGAATGGATTCCCATGAGCACCAGAGCGGCCGCCCCGACCCGTCGCGAGCAGATCCTCAACGAGGCCGCCCGCCTCTTCGCCGCGCGCGGCTTCCACGGCGTCGGCGTGGACGAGATAGGCGCCGCCGTGGGCATCAGCGGCCCCGGCCTGTACCGGCACTTCGCGGGCAAGGACGCCATGCTCGCCGAGCTCCTCGTCGGCATCAGCGAGCGGCTGCTGACCGGCGGCCGCCGACGGGTGGAGGCGGCGGCCGGCGACCCGTCCGGCGTACTGGCCTCCCTCATCGACGGCCACATCGACTTCGCGCTCGACGACCGGGCGCTGATCACCCTCCACGACCGGGAGCTCGACCGGCTGCGCGAGGCCGACCGCAAGCTCGTACGGCAGCTGCAGCGCCAGTACGTCGAGCTGTGGGTCGACGTCGTACGGGAACTGCATCCCGAGGTGGGCGAGGTGGAGGTACGGGTCTGCGTGCACGCGGTCTTCGGCCTGCTGAACTCCACCCCGCACCTGGCCGCGCTCGGCCGGGAGGCGATGGAAGCCCTGCTGCGGCGGCTCGTCAACGGGGCCTTCGGGGCGTTGTCGGGGTGACGGGGCTCGTCCGCTGGTCGGGATGGAGGGGACGGCTCCGGGCGGGCGGCGGCAGAATGGGCCGCATGCCGAAGCCGATAGAGACGCCTGTCCCCAGCCGAGCCGAACTCGTCGACCACCTGGTCCGGACGAGGATCGCGGGGGACGTGGCGACCCCGCGCGACAACAACCTCGCGCATTACCGCAAACTCGCCAACGGCGACCGGCACTACTGGCTCGGCCTGGAGCTGGGCGACCGCTGGACGGACGAGCAGGACGTGCTCGCGGTGATGGCGGAGCGCTGCGGGGTCGTGGACGACGTCGCCCACCGCTTCGGCCAGGACACCATCGACCCGGAGCTCACGGTGGCCGGCCTGGACCGTCTCGCGGCGCGGCTGCACAAGGCCGCGCTGGACCGGCAGAGCGTGCTGCTGGCCACGGGCCACCCGGGAGGCCTGCTGGACGTCCACCGGGCCACGGCCGCCGCCCTGCGCGCGGCCGGCTGCGAGATCGTGGTGATCCCGCAGGGTCTGGTGGCCGACGAGGGCTCGGTGTGGCAGTTCGCGGACGTCGCGGTCCTGGAGCGCGGCGCGACGCTGTGGCACACCCACTCCCCGGCGCCGATGGCGGCGATCCTGGACGGCCTGGCCGCGCACGACCGGCCCCAGCCGGACCTGGTCGTCGCCGACCACGGCTGGGCGGGCTGCGCGGCGCAGCGCGGCCTGGACGCGGTGGGCTACGCGGACTGCAACGACCCGGCGCTCTTCCTGGCGGAGGCCGAAGGCACCCTCCAGGTGGCGGTCCCCCTGGACGACCACGTCCGCGATCCGCGCTTCTACGACCCGATGGTGGCCTACCTCCTGGACGCGGCGGGCCTGCTGTAGCGGTTCCCGCGCGCGGCGCCGCTGACCGGGACCAGCCCCCGGACCCCAGCGCCGCAAGCTCCGCCGGCTACCGCTGGGAGGGGCCCCCGGGCGGGGGGAGGCCCCCCAGGGGCCGGGCCGTGCGAGCGGCGCGTCAAGAAGGAGTCGGGGTCGGGTCCAGGTACACGCGGCGGATCGCCGGGAACCGCTCCCGAAGCTGCGCCTCGGCCTCCTCGCACGCGGCCTCCACCTGCCTCGCCGACGCCAGGTCATGGAAGTCGATCTTGGCGGCGATCAGCACCTCCGCCGGCCCCTGCACCAGCGTGGTCAGCTCCAGCACCGCCTCGATGTGCGGCACCGACAGGAGCTCCTCCCGTACCTCCGCCCGCATCCCCGCCGGCAGCGGCCGCCCGATCAGGTACCGGGCGTTGGAGCGGCCCAGCTCCCACGCCACCCACACCAGCAGCAGACCGATCAGCAGCGAGGCCACCCCGTCGTACGCGCCCGAGCCCGTGAGCTGCGCGCCCAGCAGACCGCCCGCCGCCAGGGCCAGGCCGATCAGCGCGGCCACGTTCTCCAGCAGGACGGCCTTCACCGCCGTGTCCGGGGTGTGTTTCACGTACAGCCCCAGCGGCGCCCGCATCCGCGCCGCCTCGCCCTTGACCTGCCGCCAGGCGACGAGCAGCGAGTAGCCCTCCAGCAGGAAGGCGACGGCGAGGATGATGTAGGACAGCGTCGGGTTCCCCGGGTCCTCCCCGTGGACCAGCGTGTGGATGCCGTCGTAGACCGCGAACACCGCGCCGCCGACGAAGGTCGCGATCGACGCGAGCAGCGCCCAGATGTACCGCTCGGGCCCGTAGCCCAGCGGGTGCGCTTCGTCCGCGGGCTTCGCGCTGCGCTTCAGCGCGGCCAGCAGCAGGACCTCGGTCACCGTGTCCGCCACGGAGTGCGCGGCCTCCGACAGCATGGCGCTCGATCCGCTGACGACCCCGCCGACCGCCTTGGCGGCCGCGATCCCGAGGTTGGTGACCACGGCCACGACGACCGTGGTGACGCTTTCGCCTTCACTTCCGCTGCTGCTGGGCAGGCTGCTGCCGGACATGCTGCTGCTGGACATGAGCTGACGGTACGTCGGACGGCCCCGCTCACGCGCGCGGGACGCGCACCACGCCCTCCTGGATGACCGTCACGGCCAGCCGCCCGTCCTGGGTCCAGATGCGGGCCTGGCCGAGGCCCCGGCCGGCGGCCGCCGAGGGCGACTCCTGGTCGTACAGCAGCCATTCGTCCGCGCGGAACGGCCGGTGGAACCACATCGCGTGGTCCAGCGAGGCGCCGACCACGTCGCCGACCGCCCAGCCGCCCCGCCCGTGGGCGAGCAGGACCGAGTCGAGCAGGGTCATGTCGGAGACGTACGTGGCCAGGCAGGTGTGCAGCAGGGGATCGGCGCTGTCCAGCTTGCCGGCGGTACGGAACCACACCTGCGAGCGCGGTTCGACCGGCTCGCCGACGCTGCCCCAGGGCGGGACCGTGGCGTAGCGCAGGTCCACCGCGCCGCGTGCTTCGATCAGCCGCTCCACGGTGCCCGGGTCGCGGAAGACGTCGCGGTAGAGCGGGAGCGATTCGGCGGCCGTCGGCAGGGTCTGCGGATCGGGCGCATCGGGCATCGCGGCTTGGTGGTCGAGGCCTTCCTCGTCCGTCTGGAAGGACGCGGAGAGGTGGAAGACCGGCTGTCCGTGCTGGACGGCGACCACCCGGCGCGTGGTGAAGGAGCGCCCGTCGCGGATCCGGTCCACCGAGTACACGATGGGCGCGCCGGGGTCGCCGGCGCGCAGGAAGTACGAGTGCAGCGAGTGCGCCGTGCGGTCCTCGGGCACGGTACGGCCGGCCGCGACCAGGGCCTGCGCCGCGACCTGGCCGCCGAAGACCCGCGGTACCAGCGCCGAACGGCTGATACCGCGGAAGATGTTCTCCTCGATCTGCTCGAGGTCGAGCAGATCGAGGAGCGTCGTCAGTGCCTCGTTCATGGGGTGAAGGCGCTGTTCCTTCTTCGTCCGGGTCCTACAGGCCCATCGACTTGGCGATGATGGACTTCATGACCTCGCTGGTGCCGCCGTAGATGCGGTTCACGCGGTTGTCGGCGTACAGGCGGGCGATCGGGTACTCGTTCATGTAACCGTAGCCGCCGTGCAGCTGGAGGCACTTGTCGATGACGCGGTGCGCGACCTCGGTGCAGAAGAGCTTCGCGGAGGCGGCCTCGGCGGCCGTCAGCTCGCCGGCGTCCAGGGCTTCCAGGGCGCGGTCGGCGACGGCCTCGGCGGCGTCCACCTCGGCCTGGCAGGCGGCCAGTTCGAACTTGGTGTTCTGGAAGTGCGCGACCGGCTTGCCGAAGACGGTGCGCTCCGTCACGTACTGCTGGGCGAACCGGACGGCGGCCTTGGACTGCGCGTACGCGCCGAAGGCGATGCCCCAGCGCTCGGACGGCAGGTTGGCGCCGAGGTAGTAGAAGCCCTTGTTCTCCTCGCCCAGCAGGTCCTCGACCGGGACCTTGACGTCGACGAAGGCCAGCTCGGCGGTGTCGGAGGTGCGCAGGCCCAGCTTGTCGAGCTTGCGGCCGATCGAGTAGCCCTCGGACTTGGTGTCCACGGCGAAGAGGGAGATGCCGAAGCGGCGGTCGTTCTCGCCGGGGGCGGAGGTGCGGGCGCAGACGATCACGCGGTCGGCGTGCACGCCGCCGGTGATGAAGGTCTTGGAGCCGTTGAGGACGTAGTGCGTGCCGTCCTCGGAGAGCTTGGCGGTGGTCTTCATGCCCGCGACGTCGGAGCCGGTGCCCGGCTCGGTCATCGCCAGGGCCCACATCTCCTCGCCGGAGACGAACTTCGGCAGGAAGCGCTTCTTCTGCTCGTCGTCGGCCAGCATCTTGAGGTAGGGGAGGGCGAGCAGCACGTGCACGCCGGAGCCGCCGAAGTTGACGCCCGCGCGCGAGGTCTCTTCGTAGAGGACGGCCTCGAACTTGTGGGTGTCCAGGCCGGCGCCGCCGAACTCCTCGGGCACGTTGATCCCGAAGACGCCCAGCTCGCCGAGCTTGTAGTAGAACTCGCGCGGGGCCTGGCCGGCGGCGAACCACTCGTCGTAGACCGGGACGACCTCGGCCTCGATGAAGGCGCGGATGGTCTCGCGGAACGCCTCGTGGTCCTCGTCAAAAACGGTACGGCGCACAGCCGACACTCCCTTTTGCGGCCAAACCGCCGCCGCTCTCGCGGAGGCGGTTGCGCGCCGTCGTGGTTGCTCAAATGATGGCTTGGGTCTAAGCGCTTGCTCAGATTAAGTTACCCGGGAGTCAACCTGGCTGTCCAGGGTGAGGCGCAGCACGCCCGCGGCGGGACCCGGTGAACCTCACCAGCCGCGCGAAAGCTAGACGCCGTTCCTTGACGGGCGAACGTTGCCTGACGCGGCACTAGAAGCCGCTGCAGACCGCCGAGGCGAAGGAGCCGGAGGCCGTCGCCGTGATGGGCGGCGAGTCGTCCACCGTCACCGAGCAGGTGGCGGTGCCGCCGTCGGCGCCCAGCGTGACGACGAGCGAGCCGCCCTTGACGAAGCCCTTCGTGGCGATCTCCTTGGTCCACGGCAGGGTCTGGTCACCGACCTGGCTCGCGGCCAGGTTTCCGTCCCGCCAGGTCGAGTACGAGATGGTCGCGCGCGCGGCCGTTCCGGTCGCCGCGTAGGTGATCCGGGCGGGCCGCGCGGCTTCCTCGGACACCTCGTTGACGAAGACGGCGAAGAGGGCGGCGCAGCCGCCGAGCAGCAGCAGGACCAGACCGAGCAGGAACCACGGCCAACGGCGGCGCCTTCGCGCCGGGGCCGGGGGCGGGTACGCGTACGGCGGCGGGCCCTGGGGTGGGCGCTGTCCCCACCCCCGTGGCTCCGGGGAGCTGTCCGGCCGGTTCATGTCCCAAGCGTCGCCCCGAATGTCACGGACCGCGATCCGCTCCTCCCGTCAGGGGCCGTCCCGCCGGGCCGGGACGGCCCCTGCGGCGCCCGGGGGTCAGCCCGCCGGCTCGGTGTGCCGCAGCGCGAACCACAGCTCCATCCGGACGTCCGGATCGTCCAGGTCGGTGCCCAGCAGGGCGGCGGCCCGGGCGATGCGCTGGCGGACCGTGTTGCGGTGGACGCCGAGCGCGGCCGCGCCGCGGTCCCAGCTGCCGTGGTGGGCCAGCCAGGCGCGCAGGGTGTCGCGGAGTGCGGGGGAGAGCGGGCCGAGCAGGGCCTCGGCGTGGGCGCGGGCCTCGGCCTCGCCGACCAGGCCCGCGAGGCCGGGGTCCGTGTGCCGGGCCAGCGGGGTACGGGCCGCCTCGGCGCGTTCCAGGGCCCGCCCGGCCTGGGCGTCGGCTCCGGGCAGGCCTTCGGGCGCGGCCGCGGCGCTCACGCCCAGCCGCCAGCCCGCCTGCGGGGTTGGCTCGCGGTCGGTGAGCAGCCGTACGACCGGCCCGCGCGGGTCCAGCAGTACGGTGCCCAGCGCGGCCGCCAGCGCCCGCGGATCCCCGCCGCCCCGGGCGTGGACGGCGTACCAGGGCCCGGGCTCCAGCGCCCGGCCCGGCTCCCCGTCGAGCAGCAGGCGGGTCAGGGCGGCGGCCTGCGTCCCGGCCGGGCGGTCGGCGGTGAGCAGCGTCAGCAGGACGGCCGCCACCGAGGCGACGGTGTGGTCGCCGGGGGCCCGCGAGGGCGTGGCGAGGGCGAGCGCCCGGCCGTCGCCGAGGGCGTGGGCGGAGAGGTGGAGCCCGCCGTGCGCGGCGGTGGCGGTGACCGCCGCGCCGGGTGCCACGCGGCGGGTGAGCGC
>NZ_JAGGOW010000001.1:20588-139178 GCF_018614135.1 Streptomyces sp. ISL-66 | reverse complement strand
GAGCCGGGCCGTGGCGAAGCCGCCGCCTGCGGGGCCGCGCTTGCGGCGGTGGGCAGGGGCCGGGCGGGGGAGCTCCCCACCGGACCGGCCCCGACCCGCACGACCCGGTCGGCCAGCGCCAGCAGCGCCGGCCGGTGCACCACCAGCAGTACGGTCCGTCCGACCGCGAGCCTCCGTACGGCCTCCACGACGGCGGCCTCGGTCTCCCCGTCCAGTGCGGCGGTCGGTTCGTCCAGCAGCAGCACCGGCCGGTCCGCGAGGAACGCGCGCGCCAGCGCCAGCCGCTGCCGCTGTCCGGCGGACAGACCGACCCCGCCCTCGCCGAGCACCGTCCGCGCACCCCGCGGCAGGGCCCGTACGAACTCCCAGGCTCCGGCGTCCCGCAAAGCCTCGTCGACGGCCTCGTCCGGGGCGTCCGCCCGCGCCAGCCGGACGTTCTCCGCGATCGTTCCGGCGAACAGGTGGGGTCGTTGCGGCACCCACGCGATCCGCTCCCGCCACTGCGCCCGGGACAGCTCCGCCAGGTCCACGCCCGCGACCCGCACCCGTCCGGCGCTCGGCTCCACGAACCCCAGCAGCACCTGCAGCAGCGTCGACTTGCCCGCTCCGCTCGGCCCGGTGAGGGCCACGCATTCGCCCGGTGCGACGGTCAGCGATACCGGTCCGGGGGAGTCCTCGTCCCGGCCCCCGTACCGGACCGCCACCCCGTCGAGTGCGATCCGCAGCCCCGAGCCGGGTACGGCGGCCGTCCCGCCCGCCGCGGGAGCCGGGGTCTCCAGCACGTCGAAGATCTCTTCCGCGGCGGCCAGGCCCTCCGCCGCCGCGTGGTACTGCGCCCCCACCTGACGCAGCGGCAGGTACGCCTCGGGCGCCAGGACGAGGATGACCAGCCCCGTGTACAGGTCCAGTTCGCCGTGCACGAGCCGCATGCCGATGGTCACCGCGACCAGTGCCACCGACAGGGTCGCCAGGAGTTCGAGCGCGAACGAAGACAGGAACGCGATGCGCAGCGTGCGCATCGTGGCCTGCCGGTAGTCATCGGTGATTTTGCGGATGGACTCCGCCTGGGCCTTCGCGCGGCCGAAGACCTTGAGGGTCGCCAGGCCCGCCACCACGTCCAGGAAGTGCCCGGACAGCCGGGACAGCAGCCGCCACTGGCGGTCCATCCTGGACTGGGTGGCCATGCCGATCAGGATCATGAAGACCGGGATCAGCGGCAGTGTGACCACGATGATCGCCGCAGACACCCAGTCCTCGGTGACGATCCGGGCGAGCACCGCCACGGGAACGACGATCGCGAGGCCCAGCTGGGGCAGGTACCGCGAGAAGTAGTCGTCGAGTGCGTCCACACCCCGCGTGGCCAGGGCCACCAAGGTCCCCGTCCGCTGCCCGCTCAGCCAGCCGGGCCCCAGGTCGGCGGCCTTCTCCAGCAGCCGGCCGCGCAGCTCCGACTTGACCGCCGCGCTCGCCCGGTGCGCCGCCAGTTCCGTGAGCCATGCCGCCAGGCCCCGGCCGAGGGCCACCGCCGCGAGCAGCAGCAGGGGCGTCCGGAGCGCCTGCCCGTCCAGTCCGTCCTCGAAGGCGCCGACCACGATCTCGGCGATCAGCATCGCCTGCCCGACGACCAGCCCCGCCCCGGCGAGCCCGAGTGCCACCACAGCCCCCAGGAAGAGGCGGGTGGAACGGGCGTACCAGAGCAGGCGCGGGTCGATCGGTTTCACGTGAAACATCCCCCAGGCGGGATCGGACGGAGCGGACGGGACCGGAGCGGACGGAACCCCAGAGGAGCGGACCGGGCGGCCGGATCGGACTCAGTGCGCGTCGGCGATGTGCTGGGTGCCGATGCGCTTGCGGAACACCCAGTACGTCCACGCCTGGTAGAGCAGGACGACCGGAGTCGCCACCGCCGCGCACCAGGTCATGATCTTCAGGGTGTACGGGCTGGACGAGGCGTTGGTGACCGTGAGGTTCCAGGCGCTGTCGAGCGAGGACGGCATGACGTTCGGGAACAGCGTCAGGAAGAGCATCGCGACGGTGGCCGCGATGGTGACCCCCGACAGGGCAAACGCCCAGCCCTCCCGGCCGACGAGGGTGCACCCGAGGGCCCCGACCAGTGCCAGGACCGCCACGGCCATCGCGATCAGGCTCCAGCCGTCGCCGCGCGAGAACTGGGTCCAGATCAGGAAGGCGAGTGCCAGGACGGCGGTCACCGCCCCCAGCCGCACGGCCAGCTTCCGCGAGCGGTCCCGGATGTCACCGACCGTCTTGAGCGAGGTGAAGACCGCGCCGTGGAAGGTGAACAGGGTGAGGGTGACGAGCCCTCCGAGGATCGAGTAGACGTTGAGCAGGTCGAAGAAGGTGCCGACGTACTCCTTGTGCTGGTCGATCTTCACGCCGCGCACGATGTTGGCGAACGCCACGCCCCACAGGAACGCGGGGATCAGCGAGGTCCAGAAGATCGCGTGTTCCCAGTTGGTCTGCCACTTGTCCTCGGGCCGCTTGTGGCGGTACTCGAAGGCGACGCCCCGGACGATGAGGCACACCAGGATGATCAGCAGCGGCAGGTAGAAGCCGGAGAAGAGGGTGGCGTACCACTCGGGGAAGGCCGCGAACGTCGCGCCGCCCGCCGTGAGCAGCCAGACCTCGTTGCCGTCCCAGACGGGACCGATCGTGTTGATCAGGACCCGCTTCTCCTTGCGGTCGCGGGCCAGCAGCTTGGTCAGTACGCCGACTCCGAAGTCGAAGCCCTCCAGGAAGAAGTAGCCGGTCCACAGGACGGCGATGAGCACGAACCAGACGTCGTGGAGTTGCATGGTGTGGTCTCCCCAGCCTCAGTACGAGAAGGCCATCGGCCGGTCGGGGTGCATGTCGTCCCCGCCGATCTTGGTGGGCGGGTTGAGGTCGGCCTCCGTGAGTTCCGGCGGGCCGGCCTTGACGTACTTCACGAGCAGCTTGACCTCGATGACCGCGAGCACGGCGTAGAGGAGCGTGAAGCCGATCATCGAGGTGAGCACCTCGCCCTGGGAGACGCTCGGCGAGACCGCGTCACGGGTCCGCAGGACTCCGTAGACCACCCAGGGCTGGCGGCCCATCTCCGTGAAGATCCAGCCCCAGGAGTTGGCGATCAGCGGGAAGCCCATCGTCCAGAGCGCGACGATCCAGTACCAGTGGGTGAACTTGGGGCTCAGCGCCTTCTTGAAGAGGACCAGGTGCGGGACCTCGTTCTCGCCGGTGCGCAGCCCCGGCGGCAGCATGAACTTCTTGCGGGTCAGCCAGAGCCCCAGCATTCCGACGCCGAGGGAGGCCATGCCGAAGCCGATCATCCAGCGGAAGCCCCAGTAGGCGACGGGGATGTTCGGCCGGTAGTCACCGGGCCCGAACTTCTCCTGCTCGGCCTTGTTCACGTCGTTGATGCCCGGGACGAACGAGGTGAAGTCGTCGTTGGCCAGGAAGGACAGCAGTCCCGGGATCTCGATGGCGACCTTGTTGTGGCCCCTCTCGACATCGCCGTACGCGAAGACGGAGAACGGCGCGGGCGCCTCGCCGTCCCACAGTGCCTCGGCAGCGGCCATCTTCATCGGCTGCTGCTTGAACATCACCTTGCCGAGCAGGTCCCCGCTGATGGCGGTGCCCAGTCCGGCGATGATCATGACGACCAGGCCGAGCCGCAGCGAGGTCCGCATGACGGGGACGTGCTTCTTGCGGGCGAGGTGGAAGGCCGCGATGCCGACCATGAACGCGCCGCCGACCAGGAAGGCCGCCGTCATGGTGTGGAAGAACTGGGTCAGCGCGGTGTTCTGGGTGAGCACCAGCCAGAAGTCCGTGAGCTCGGCCCGGCCGCGCTCCTCGTTCATCCGGTAGCCGACCGGGTGCTGCATCCAGGAGTTCGCCGCGAGGATGAAGTACGCGGAGAGGATGGTGCCGAGGGAGACCATCCAGATGCAGGCCAGGTGGATCCTCTTCGGCAGCTTGTCCCAGCCGAAGATCCACAGGCCGATGAAGGTGGACTCGAAGAAGAAGGCGATCAGCGCCTCGAAGGCCAGCGGGGCTCCGAAGATGTCACCGACGAACCGCGAGTAGTCGGACCAGTTCATGCCGAACTGGAACTCCTGGACGATGCCGGTGACGACACCCATCGCGATGTTGATCAAGAAGAGCTTGCCCCAGAACTTCGTGGCCTTGAGGTACTTCTCCTTCTCCGAACGCACCCAGGCGGTCTGCAGGACCGCGACGAGCGCGGCCAGCGAGATCGTCAAGGGCACGAAGAGGAAGTGGTAGACGGTGGTAATACCGAACTGCCATCGCGCCAGCGTCTCTGGCGCCAGAGCTAGCTCCACGTCGTCGTCTCCTTCGTGTCGCCGTGTCCACAGCCGCACTTTGCCTGTTGCGTCCCGTCCAATACGGGAGAAAGCGGACGCGCTTGTGAACGCGTTCACATTCACAAGCATTATGTCGTACCGATGTCCGGATCTTTCAGGGGGGGTACCCCTAGCGGGAAGGGTTCAACAGATTGTTGAATTAACGGCATGAAGATTCGAATCCTCTGGCCCGCCGGCCACCTCACCGCGACCCTCGACGAGACGCCGACCGCCGAGGCCCTCGCCGCGGCGCTCCCCGTTTCCGCCTCCGCGAACACCTGGGGCGAGGAGGTCTACTTCGACACCGGCGTCCGCGTGGCGCTCGAGCACGACGCCCGGCAGGTCGTCGAGCCCGGCACGGTCGCCTTCTGGACCGAGGGCGACGCGCTCGCGCTGCCCTACGGCCCCACTCCGATCTCCCGCGGGGGCGAGAGCCGCCTGGCGAGCCCGTGCAACGTGCTCGGCTCGTTCGACGGCGACCCCCGTCTGCTCGCCACCGTCCGCGACGGCGACCCCATCCGCGTGGAACTGGCCTAGCCGCAGCCCCCTCAGGAGGGGGCTGCGGCAGCCTCCGGGGAAGCCCCGCCTGGAACTCCTTGAAGCCCCGTCTAGAACTCCTTGAAGAACGCCTCGGCCGTGTGCAGGAAGAGGTCGTTCGCCTCCGGCTCGCCGATCGTGACCCGCAGGCCCTCACCCGCGAAGGGCCGGACCACCACGCCGGCCTTCTCGCAGGCCGCCGCGAAGTCGGCGGTCCGCTCCCCGAGCCGCATCCACACGAAGTTGGCCTGCGTCTCGGGCACCACCGTCCAGCCCTGGGCCAGCAGCGTGCCGTAGACCCGCGCCCGCTCCCCGACCAGCGCGCCGACGCGGCCCATCAGCTCGTCCTCGGCCCGCAGCGAGGCGACCGCCGCGTCCTGGGCGAGCTGGCTGACGCCGAAGGGCACCGCCGTCTTGCGCAGCGCCGCCGCCACCGGCTCGTGTGCCACCGCGAAGCCCACGCGCAGGCCCGCGAGCCCGTACGCCTTGGAGAACGTACGCAGCACGGCGACGTTCGGGCGGCTGCGGTAGAGCTCGAGGCCGTCCGGCACCTCGACGTCGCGGACGAACTCCTTGTACGCCTCGTCGAGGACGATCAGGATGTCGGAGGGCACCCGGTCCAGGAACCGCTCCAGCTCGGCGCGCCGTACGGCCGTGCCGGTGGGGTTGTTGGGGTTGCAGACGAAGATCAGCCGGGTCCGTTCGGTGATCGCCTCGAACATCGCGTCCAGGTCGTGCACGTCCCCGTCGGTCAGCGGCACCTTGACGGAGGTCGCACCCGAAATTTGGGTGATGATCGGGTAAGCCTCAAAGGAGCGCCAGGCGTAGATGACCTCGTCGCCGGGACCCGCCGTCGACTGGATCAGCGACTGCGCGACCCCGACCGATCCGGTGCCCGTGGCGATGTGCTCCACCGGCACCCCGAAGCGGTCGGCGAGCTCGTTCACCAGACCCGTGCACGCCATGTCGGGGTAGCGGTTGAAGTGGCCGGCCGCGGCGACCGCACTCTCCAGCACCCCAGGCAGGGGCGGGTACGGGTTCTCGTTCGAGGACAGCTTGAACGCCACGGGTCCGCCCGCCGCGGCGGGCTTCCCGGGCTTGTAGGTGGGAATGCCGTCCAGCTCGGCGCGCAGCTTCGGGCTCTTCTCGCTCACCGCAGGTCCTCCTCGACCGTCCCGTACGACGTCGCCGTCGACTCAATGCTCCTCACCTTATGAGGATTCCGCCCATCCGAGAACGGCGGGCGCCAGGAATGCGGGAGAGCGCACGCATATATGCGCACGCCGGTGGCCCGCGCCGTGGCGCGCGTCCCTCGTACAGGTGAGTTGAGACCGGCCCGAGACCTCACCGTTTTGGCATGCACGGACCCGACGACAAGCGGCTGTCACGCCTCAGCCCGCCAATTACCTTCGTTTCCAAGGTCATTGGGGGTGGCGAACTGTGCAGAAACGTGCCTGTCAATGCCTGCATATGCATCCGGACCACCCGGACCACCGCGCCCTACTATCGGCTCGCCATGACAGCAGCAGGGAAGCACCAGGTGAGCCGGACCGAGACCACCCGGCGGGCCGCCGGCCGACAAAGCCGGGCCGGCATCAGGGACGTGGCCGCCGCGGCGGGCGTCTCGATCACGACCGTCTCCGACGCGCTCAATGGCAAGGGGCGGCTGCCGGACGCCACCCGCCGCCACGTTCGCGAAGTCGCCGACCGGCTGGGCTATCGCCCGTCCGCGGCGGCCCGCACCCTCCGTACCGGCAAGTCGGGCCTCATCGGCCTGACCGTGACCACGTACGGGGATGAACCTTTCACCTTCACCGAATTCGCCTACTTCGCCGAGATGGCCAGGGCCGCGACCTCCGCCGCGCTCGCCCGCGGCTACGCCCTCGTCATCCTTCCCGCCACCTCCCGACACGACGTCTGGTCCAACGTGGCCCTCGACGGCACCGTCGTCATCGATCCCTCCGACCACGATCCCGTGGTCACCGAGCTGGTCCGCCAGGGCCTGCCCGTGGTGTCCGACGGCCGCCCGGCCGGGTCGCTCCCGGTCACCGCCTGGGTCGACAACGACCACGAGGCCGCCGTACTGGGCCTCCTCGACCACCTCGCAGCCGCCGGCGCCCGTCGCATCGGGCTCCTGACCGGCACCACCACCGACACCTACACCCGGCTCTCCACCACCGCGTACCTCCGCTGGTGCGAGCGCGTGGGCCAGGACCCCGTCTACGAGTCCTATCCGGCCCACGACCCGTGCGCCGGCGCCGTCGCGGCCGACCGACTGCTCGCCCGCCCCGACCGGCCCGATGCCGTGTACGGGCTCTTCGACCCCAACGGCACCGATCTGCTCGCCGCCGCCCGTCGGTACGGCTTGCGCGTCCCGGAAGACCTGCTGCTCGTGTGCTGCAGCGAGTCCACCGTGTACGCCAACACCGAACCGCCCATCACCACCCTGTCCCTCAAACCGCGCCGCATCGGCACCGCCGTCGTACAGCTGCTCATCGACGCCATCGAGGGCGTCGACACGGGACGTCCCGTCGAACAGGTCATCCCGACCGAGCTGATCATCCGTACTTCCTCCCAGCGCAGGCAGCCCCGTACGACCGTCAGTCCGCCCCGATCACCGGCACAGGACTGACCGCCCCACCAGCCCACTACCGACCACCTCGCAGGCCGAGCGGCGGGGCCACCGGCCCCGCCGAGGATTCCAGCAGCACCGATATGGGGAGAAAGCGGTAGGAACAAGCAGCTCCGACCAGGATTCACCACCCTGGTGCGTCACAGAGCGCGAGCTGCATTCCTATGATGGGCGCACGACATCACGGACCCTCCGCCCCGGAGGCGGGAGGTCCGCAGATGTACGGCAGCGCGACGGTGGTGGAGGGGTCGATGACTCAGGGGGCCGGTCAAGGACCCGCGGTGCGGACGGACACACAGCGGGACTTCCGGTTGCCTGTCGTCGAACCCGCTCCGCACGCCGTGCACGGCGCACGCGCCGGGACGACGGCGTCCGTGGTCGCCGGCCTGCCCGGCGACACTCCCGTCTACGGCGAGTACCCCGCCTATTACGACGAGAGCCCGCCCACCGTTCCCGCGCAGCACGGCTACGGGATCGGGCACGGGAACGGCAACGGGTACCTGTACGAAGCCTCGTACGGCACGAACACGGGCTCGGGCGCGGCTCCGGGCAGGGACGCGGGCACGGCCTCGGGCATCGGCCTGAGCCCAGCCATGGCCGCCGCCATGGGCCCAGCCATGGGCACCGGCGAATCCGTACCCGCAGGCGAACCCGCCCCGGCTCATGCCCCCGGCGGCGACGGCGACTTCGAGGACTACACGCCGACGCAGCGGGACCTGCCCGTCATCGTCCGCGCACCCGTCGGCGGACCCGGCGACACCCTCCAGGTCCAGTACGTCCCCCAGGACTCCGTGGCCGACGGCCCGGGCCCGCTCTACGTCGTCGGCGACGTCCACGGCTACCTCGGCGAACTCGTCGCCGAACTCCGGGCCCAGGGCCTCATCGACGCCGACCTCAACTGGTCCGCCGGCAACGCCCGGCTCTGGTTCCTCGGCGACTTCACCGACCGCGGCCCCGACGGCATCGGCGTCATCGACCTCGTCATGCGGCTCTCCGCCGAGGCCGCCGCCGCGGGTGGCTACTGCAAGGCGCTCATGGGCAACCACGAGCTGCTCCTCATCGGCGCCAAGCGGTTCGGCGACACCCCCATCGTCTCCGGCGCCGGCACCGCCACCTTCCAGGCGGCCTGGCTCCTCAACGGCGGCCAGCGCACCGACATGGAGCGCCTCCAGGACGTCCACCTGCAGTGGATGTCCCGACTGGACGCGGCCGTCCTGGTCGACGACCACCTGCTCCTCCACTCCGACACCACCGCCTACCTCGACTACGGCGACTCCGTCGAGGACGTCAACGACACCATCCACGAGCTCCTCAACCGCAACGACGCCGACATCACTTGGGACCTGTTCCGCAAGTTCACCAAGCGCTTCGCCTTCCGCAGCGAGGAGACCGGCCCCCAGGCCGTCCGCGAACTCCTCGGCACCTACGGCGGCACGCGCGTCGTGCACGGCCACAGCCCCATCCCGTACCTGCTCGGTGAAGTGGGCACCGAGGACGGCGACGACTCGCGCGGCCCGGCCGTCGTCGGTCCGCACGTGTACGCGGAAGGCCTGGCCATCGCCATGGACGGCGGCGTGACGATGGCGGGCAAACTACTTGTCGTACAACTCCCGCTGAACGACTGAGGCTTGCCGGAGCCGGGTATTTCCGGAAAGCCCCTGTCGACGTACGGCATGGGCGCTCTACCATCGCTCTATCCGTAGCAGGCTCTCCTCCGTTTGTGCCGGCGCCCGGGTCTACGCGGGCATACCGGCCTCCACGGAGCATCGGGGGATGCACATGACCAGCGCTCCGCACCTGCTCACCGAAGACCGACCGGAGTTCGATCGGCTCCTCGACGAGGCGCTGCGCACCGCGAACGACCGGCCCGAGCTCACCACCCTGGGCGAACGTCTGAACGCCGAACAGTTGCGCACCATGGCCATGGGGGCCAGCGCGCTGCTGGTGGCCGCGGCCGCCGCCGAGTACGAGCACTACGTGAAGATCCGCAAGCAGCGGCAGGACGAGATCCTGTCCACGCCCGGGACGACAGCACAGGAGGACGGCGGACAGGGCGCGGGCGGTGGCGCCGGCGTCAGTGCCGTGGTCGCGGTCCTCGCGCCGGTCCTGGCCGGCACGGCCATGCTGATCTTCCTGCTGGTGGGCTACATCCTGAAGATGATCGAGCCCGAACCGGCGTTCGCGGGCACCATGCTGACGGCGGGCTGGCTGTTCGGCGGACTCACGGTCGCCGCGCTGCTCTTCGCCGTGATCGGACTGCTGGTGACGGCCGTCCGCAACAGCTCGACCGAAGTGGTGGCGGACGAGACCGAGGCCGTACCCGACGAGGTGTCACGGGCCCGGGAGGCCTGGCGCAACGCCTTGCTGGAGCGCGGCATCATGCCGTTCCTCCGGGACGCGCTGGCCGATCCGAGCGCGGTGTCCTCGTATCCGATCCCTCGTACGCCGGGAGCCGGGCGCATCCCCAACCTGGGCTACTCCCGGCCCGACTTCACCAGCCCGGGAGCCCCCGCTCAGGGTCCCCGTCCCGGTTACGCGTCTCCGGACTTCACGAGTCCGGACTTCGGCGGCCCGGAGACCGAGCCGGAGTGACGGCCGCTTCGGGCGGAGGCTGTTGGGGGGACACCCGGCGCCTCCCGCGAGCCGTGTTTCACGTGAAACATCGTCCCTGTTTCACGTGAAACATCGAAGCGGTCCGCGACCGAGGACCACGCCTAGCCGGCGGACCGGTCTCCCAGCACCCGCCTACGCTGTGCGACGTCCGTCAGCGACGGCGGGCGCCAGGCCCCGTCCGGCTGGTACAGATTCCGGCCGGGCTCCACGATCTCGTCGATCCGGTCGAGGGTCGCGTCGTCGAGGACCAGCCCGGCGCCCTTCACCAGCGACTCCAACTGCTCCATGGTCCGGGGCCCGATGATCACCGACGTGACCGCCGGGTGGGCCAGCGGGAAGGCCACGGCCAGCTCCGGAAGCGTGCAGCCGATCGATTCGGCGAGCTCGACCAGCTGCTCGACCGCCTCCAGCTTCGCGACGTTGCCCGCGATCGCGGGGTCGAAGCGGGCCGGGGTCAGCGCGGCCCGCCCGGAGGTGAGGTCGATGGCACCGCCGAGGCGGTACTTCCCGCTCAGGAACCCGGACGCGAGCGGGCTCCAGGTCAGAACGCCCATCCCGTACCGCCGGGCGACCGGCAGTACGTCGGTCTCGATCCCGCGCGCGAGGATCGAGTACGGCGGCTGCTCGGTCCGGAACCTCGGCAGGGCCCGCCGCTCGGCGACGTGATGCGCCTCGACGATCTCCTGTGCCGGGAAGGTGGAGCAGCCGAAGGCCCGTATCTTGCCCGCCCGCACCAGATCCCCGAGGACCGACAGGGTCTCCTCGATGTCCGTCCCGTGGTCCGGCCGGTGCACTTGATAGAGGTCGATCCAATCGGTGTCCAGCCTCCGCAGGCTGTCCTCGACCTCGCGCACGATCCAGCGCCGCGAGTTCCCGCTGCGATTGCGGCCCTCGCCCATCTGGAAGTGCACCTTGGTGGCGAGCACGACATCGTCGCGCCGGCCCTTGAGGGCCTTGCCCACGATCACCTCGGACTCCCCGGCGGAGTACATGTCCGCGGTATCCACGAAGTTGATCCCGTGGTCGAGCGCGGCATGGATGATCCGCGCGCACTCCTCGTGGTCCGGATTCCCCACCGCCCCGAACATCATCGTGCCGAGGCAGTGCGCGCTGACCTCGATGCCGGTCCCACCCAGAATTCGGTATCGCATGCTCATGGATCCGCACTGTAGGAGTTGGAGCACACTCCAGCACAAGCCCCTGATCCACGGGGTGCCTGACGGCGTCGGCCCTCCTATGCGGCCTGCCGATCACCCCTCCACCGCACGGCGGTGAGCACCGGCGCGGCGGCGGCCCGTGACCTCCCCCCGGGGGCCACGGACCACTGCTCGCCGTGCCGCGCGCGAAGACCGGTCAGTCAGCGAGCGGCAGGTAGACCCGGTTGCCCGAGGCCGCGAACTCCGCGGACTTCTCCGCCATGCCCGCCTGGATCTCCTCGGCCCGCAGATCGCCGCCGTGCTCACGGCGGATGTCCTGGGAGATCTTCATCGAGCAGAACTTCGGACCGCACATGGAGCAGAAGTGCGCGGTCTTGGCCGGTTCGGCGGGGAGGGTCTCGTCGTGGAACGAACGGGCCGTGTCCGGGTCGAGGGCCAGGTTGAACTGGTCCTCCCAGCGGAACTCGAACCGCGCGTCCGACAGGGCGTCGTCCCACTCCTGGGCGCCCGGGTGGCCCTTGGCCAGGTCCGCCGCGTGCGCGGAGATCTTGTACGTGATGACGCCGGTCTTCACGTCGTCGCGGTTCGGCAGGCCCAGGTGCTCCTTGGGCGTGACGTAGCAGAGCATCGCGGTGCCCCACCAGGCGATCATCGCCGCGCCGATGCCCGAGGTGATGTGGTCGTACGCGGGCGCGACGTCGGTGGTCAGCGGGCCGAGCGTGTAGAACGGCGCCTCTTCGCAGATCTCCTGCTGGAGGTCGATGTTCTCCTTGATCTTGTGCATCGGGACGTGCCCGGGGCCCTCGATCATGGTCTGCACGTTGTGGCGCTTGGCGATCGTGTTCAGCTCGCCCAGCGTCTTCAGCTCCGCGAACTGCGCCGCGTCGTTGGCGTCCGCGATGGAACCGGGGCGCAGGCCGTCACCCAGCGAGTACGTGACGTCGTACGTCGCGAGGATCTCGCAGAGCTCCTCGAAGTTCGTGTAGAGGAAGTTCTCCTTGTGGTGCGCCAGGCACCACGCGGCCATGATCGAACCGCCGCGCGAGACGATGCCGGTCTTGCGGCGCGCGGTCAGCGGGACGTACGAAAGCAGCACGCCGGCGTGGACCGTCATGTAGTCGACGCCCTGTTCGGCCTGCTCGATGACCGTGTCCTTGTAGATCTCCCAGGTCAGGTCCTCGGCGCGGCCGTCGACCTTCTCCAGCGCCTGGTACAGCGGCACGGTGCCGATCGGCACGGGGGAGTTGCGCAGCACCCACTCGCGGGTGGTGTGGATGTTGCGGCCCGTCGAGAGGTCCATGACCGTATCGGCGCCCCACTTGGTCGCCCAGGTCATCTTGTCGACCTCCTCCTCGATGGAGGAAGTGACCGCGGAGTTGCCGATGTTGGCGTTGACCTTCACCAGGAACCGCTTGCCGATGATCATCGGCTCGATCTCGGGGTGGTTCACGTTCACGGGCATGACCGCGCGACCTGCGGCGATCTCCTCGCGGACGACCTCCGGGGAGACGTTCTCGCGGATCGCGACGTACTCCATCTCCGGGGTGATCTCGCCCCGGCGGGCGTACGCGAGCTGCGTGACGGCGGCGCCGCCGCGGCCCCGGCGGGGCTGGCGCGGGCGGCCCGGGAACACCGCGTCGAGGTTCTTGAGACCGCCGCGCGGCGAGGTGTGCTTGATGCCGTCGTCCTCCGGGCGCACGGGGCGGCCCGCGTACTCCTCGGTGTCGCCGCGGCCGATGATCCAGTTCTCGCGCAGCGGCGCCAGGCCCCGGCGCACGTCGGTCTCGATCTGCGGGTCGGTGTACGGACCGGACGTGTCGTAGAGCGTCACGTCCTTGCCGTTGGTGAGGTGGACCTGGCGAACCGGCACCCGAATGTCGGGGCGGGAGCCCGCCACGTATCCCTTGTGCCAGCCGGGCTGGCGCTCGGTCTGGCCGTCGTCGTCCTGGCTGACGGCAGGCGTGCGTGCGTCCTGAACGGTCATGTGACCTAATCTCCCTACGCCGGCATTACCCGGTAACAGGTTCGGCGGTCGACGCAGCCTCCTCCCGTACGCATCTTCCTGTGCGAACGGTGATCAGCGCCCTCTCAGCCCGGTGCTCCGAGCTCCCGCGTTGTGCAAAGTAGCCCCCACGCTAGCGTCATGTGTGGCGTGCTGAACAGTGGGCCCCCTCATCTCTTGCGATGATCAGCCGGTGACGTCCTCGCCGCAGCCCCCCATCGAGCCCACAGATCCCGATGGCCACACAGGCCACGCCGGACACGCGCACGCGGAGCCCGGACACCCGTCGGGACACGCGCCAGGCCACTCATCCGGGCACTCCCACGGCCATTCCCACAGCCACGGCCCGGCCGCCCCCGTCTCCAAGCACCTGCGCAAGGTGATCGCGGCCGTACTGATCCCCTTCGCCGCGGCCGTCGTGATCGGCATGGCCGTGCTCTGGCCGGGCGGCGCACCGGGCCACGAGCGCTCGGGGGTCGGCTTCGACCGCCAGACCCAGCAGGGCAAGGTCGTCTCGCTGCAACAGGTCGACTGCAAATCAGTGAACGTCGCGCAGGTGCCGCCCACCGGGGACACCTCCACCCCCGAGGGCCGCGAGGCCCTGGCCGCGCAGACCGGTGAGTGCAAGAAGGCCACGGTCGAGGTCGGCACCGGTCCGGACAAGGGCCGCGAGTTCGTCGAGATCGTCCAGCCCGGCGCACCGCGGCAGTTGGCGGACGGACAGGAAGTCGTGGTCGCCTATGCCCCGGACGCGCCCCGGGACCTCCAGTACTCCGTGATCGACGTGAACCGCAAGTTCCCGATGGCCGTGCTGGCCGGCATCTTCGCGCTCGCGGTCGTGCTCGTGGGGCGGATGCGCGGGGTGTTCGCGCTCGTCGCCCTCGCCGTCAGCTTCGCCGTCCTGACCCTCTTCATCCTGCCGGCGATCCTGCAGGGCTCGAACCCGCTGGTCGTCGCGGTGGTCGGGGCCAGTGCGATCATGCTGATCGCCCTTTACATGTGCCACGGCCTGACCGCCCGTACCTCTGTCGCCGTCCTCGGCACCATCGTCTCGCTGGTGCTGATCGGCGTACTGGGTTCGGTGTTCATCGACTGGGCGTTCCTGAGCGGCAACACCGACGACAACACCGGGCTGATCCACGGGCTCTACCCGAACATCGACATGAGCGGTTTGCTGCTTGCGGGTGTCATCATCGGATCGCTCGGCGTACTCGACGACGTGACGGTCACTCAGACGTCGGCCGTCTGGGAACTGCGCCAGGCAGACCCGTCGATGGGTCCGCGCGAGCTGTACCGGGCGGGCATCCGGATCGGTCGGGACCACATCGCCTCGGTGGTCAACACCCTGGTACTGGCGTACGCGGGCGCCGCGTTGCCACTGCTCCTGCTGTTCTCGATCGCGAACAGCAGCATGGGATCGGTGGCCAACAGCGAGCTGGTCGCCGAGGAGATCGTGCGGACCCTCGTGGGCTCGATCGGTCTGGTGGCCTCGGTTCCCGTGACGACGGCGCTGGCCGCACTGGTGGTCTCCGCCGACCGAGCGGAAACCCCGGCCGCCGCGGCGGCCGCGGGGCCGCAGCGCGGCGGCCGGGGCCGCCGTCGTAAGCGCTGAAAGGCGGACCGGCGGGCGGCGTGCTGCCCTCGGTCAGCCCGCGTTCTGCTCGTTCTGGTGCGATTCGGCGAGGATCTTGTCGAGCGCCTCGTCGAGGTTCTCCTCGAAGTCCCCGAGGTTGCGCTCCTGGCCGAGCGGAACGATTCGGTCGGTGCGGTCGAGGAAGGCGACGAGCGGCGCCGCGCTCGCACGGAAGAGCGCGCGGTCCGCGCCGACCTGCAACCGGATGTGAACGTCGGACAGTTCCTCCGGATCGGTGGGGGCGATGTGGACATCGCCGTCACCGCACGGCTTGTTGATGCCGTCGAGAAGCAGCTCCCGGCCGAACGCCCAGGTCACGGGCGCATCTCCCGGAAGGTGGAAGGTCAAGCGGATTGCGTAGGGATCGTGGGCGTCGTACCGGAGTTCCACCGGGATCCGGAACGAGAGCTCCTCGGAAACGAGGAAGCTCATCATGACCTCTGCCTGTACCGACTCGCGCATTGCCTACCCCGCTGTAGTGGAAGTGGCCAGGAATGATCCCCCAGGGCCCTCTTGACAAGAGTGGTGTAAGCGCTTGCAGATCACAAGGAGTGAGTTTTCAGATACTGATAGAGAACGAGAGGGTGCTCAACAGCGCGCCTACTTCACTCCGTAGTCGATCGACCGCATACAGCAACCGACTTCCTTGGTGCAGAGGGAGAGAAATCGCCATAGTTGCGTCAGTGTCGCCGGCGGTGATGGGGATGGCGGCGCACACCGTGCCGAGGGAGTATTCCTGCCTCTCGGTTACCGGCTGCATCCGCTCCATGGAGCCGATCCGCTCCTCCAGAGCACGCTGATCCGCCACGGTGTACGGGGTGAGGGCCTCGACCGGATGCCGGTCGTAGTAGTCCTTGCGGGCCTTCTCGTCGAGCTGGCCGAGCAGGCACTGCCCGACGGCGTGCGCGTGGCCGGTCGCGCGGAAGTCGGCCCACTCCTCGCAGGCCGGACTGGCCGGGGTGTCCGATACGCCCACGACTTCGATTTCACCCTCGCGGTAGACCGCGAAGTAGACGGGGGCCCCGACGGCGTCGCGGAAGTGCGCGAGGGAGTCGAGGATCATGATGCGACGTTTCTGCTGAAGTCCACCACCGGCCAGTCGGCCCGCGGCGTCCCCCAGGACGAAGACCCCGCTCTCCCGCCGCAGATAGCCCTCGTGCGTCAGGGTGCGCAGCAAGTGGTACGCGGTGGGAAGCGGGAGCCCGGCCTCGCGCGCCAATTGTTTCGCCGGAGCTCCCTCGCTATGGGAACCCACCGCTTCGAGCAGCCTCAACGCCCGCTGCACCGAACCGATCAGAGTCGGCACACCGGCATTGTGAACCGAAGACAAAAGCTCACCCCCAGGCGTGGCGACGGGCCTTGGGAGGACCGCCCTGCGGGGGCTGCCCCCGCGTGCGCCATGAATCCTGGGGGTCGTGCTCGGCGGCTGTGTGAAAGAACCGCGGGTCAGAGCGGCAGTACCGGCTTTCGGTGCCCAGGGAACGGCACAGATTGCCACACTATCCGCCGATTCCCGCACTGTGAGCGGTTTAGTCCGAACCGTTCCCTCACCTGGGTGAATCCCGACCGGGCCCGGCCAGCGCGATTTCTACCACTCCCCGGCGGAGGACTTCGACCCGCGGCGGGTGACCTTCTTGACGACGAACACCAGGCCGCCTACGAGGGCCACGAGGAGGAGCGCCTTGAAGACGAAGGTGATCAGCGCGCCCAGGATGGAGGTGATCACACCGCCGAAGACGAAGAGAACCAGCAGCGGCACGGCGACCCACTTGACCCACCAGGGCATGCCCTCGAATATCCCTCGGATACCTTCCATGTCCTCAACCTCTTCCTTGTCCGTGACTTCCTGCTCTCGATGCTAGGAGGCCACGGCCCGCTCCGGGGGCCCGCGAGCCCCCGGAGTCCCCTGATCCGCCCCCTAGGGGGACAGGTCCGCCAACCCTCAGGCGCCGGGCCCGTTCACCTCTCCGGCGGGGAGAAGACCACCATCACTTTGAGGTTCTCGGTGATGTGGTGGAACTTGTGCGGCACCCCGGCCGGCACGTAGACCACGCTCCCGTTCGCCACCGTCGTCGTCTCCTCCCCGACGGTGATCGAAGCCCGGCCGCTCACGACGAAGTACACCTCGTCCTGCCCGTGTGGCTGCTGTGGATCGCTCTGCCCGGCGTCCAGCGCGTAGAGCCCCACCGACATGTTCCGCTCGCGCAGGAACTGCAAGTAGGCACCCTCGTTCGCGGCCCGCTCGGCCTCGAGCTCGTTCAGCCGGAAGGCCTTCATCTTCTTCGTACCCCTTGTGTTCTCTTCGTGTGTTCTCTTCGTCCGCGACCAACGCAGATCAGCTGATGTTCCACGGGGACCATCTCTGCAACGATCAGACACATGACGAATTTCGTAGTCAAGACACTGGCCAACGCGGCCGCCCTCGCCGTCGCCATCTGGCTTCTCGCAGGCATCACTCTCGACGAGAGCACGAGCCTGGGCCGCCGCACGGTCACCCTGGTCCTCGTGGCGCTGATCTTCGGCCTGGTCAACTTCATCGTCAAGCCCGTGGTGAAGCTGCTCTCACTGCCGCTCTTCGTGCTCACCCTCGGCCTGTTCACGCTCGTGGTGAACGCGCTGATGCTGCTGCTGACCTCGTGGCTGGCCGAGCAGTTCGACCTCAGCTTCCACGTCGACGGCTTCTGGACCGCGGTCCTGGGCGCCCTCATCATCTCGATCGTCTCCTGGGCCGTGAACATGGCCCTGCCCGACAAGAACTGAAGCGGGCACCCGTGTACCGCGTGTGCTTCGTCTGCACCGGCAACATCTGCCGCTCGCCCATGGCCGAGTCCGTCTTCCGCTCCCACGTGGCCGACGCCGGGCTCGTCGGCCTGATCGAGGTCGACAGCGCGGGCACCGGCGGCTGGTACGAGGGGGACGGCGCCGACCCGCGCACCGTCGCCGTGCTGGCGGCCGCCGGATACGAACAGGACCACCGGGCCCGGCAGTTCCGGGCCTCCTGGTTCGCCGGTCTGGATCTCGTCATCGCGCTCGACGCCGGGCACCTGCGCGACCTGCGGGCACTCGCCCCCACCCCCGAGGACGCCGCCAAGGTCCGGCTGCTGCGGGCCTACGACCCGGCGGCCACGGCCGCCGAGGGCGACGTACCGGATCCCTACTACGGGCCCTCCGAAGGATTCGAGGAGTGCCTGGAACTGGTCGAGGCGGCGAGTCCCGGCCTGCTGAACGCCGTACGCGAAGCCATGAAGGAGCACACGCCATGACCCCACCCGACAGCGGTCGAAACCGCTCGGCCCCGCTCGGCGACGGCACCGTCGCCGTCCGCGCCGGCCTGCCCGAGCCCGTCAAGAACGAACCGCCCCTGCCCGGTCCGGTCTTCGCCGCCCACTTCCACCTTCCCGGCGACGTCTCGGGCCCGTACGCCTACGCCCGCGACACCAACCCCACCTGGACCCTGCTGGAGCGAGCCATCGGGGAGCTGGAAGCCCCCGGCCAGGACGGAGTGGACACCGTCGTCTTCGCCTCCGGCATGGCCGCGGTCTCCGCCGTCCTGCTCTCCCAGGCACGCGCCGGTGACACCGTCGTCCTGCCCGACGACGGCTACCAGGTCCTGCCGCTGGTACGGGAACAGCTGGAGGCGTACGGGATCCACGTGCGCACCGCCCCCACCGGCGACGACGGCCAGCTCGCGGTCCTCGACGGGGCCCGACTGCTCTGGCTGGAAACGCCGTCCAACCCCGGGCTCGACGTCTGCGACGTACGCCGCCTCGTGGACGCGGCCCACGCCGGCGGCACCCTGGTCGCCGTCGACAACACCCTCGCGACTCCGCTCGGGCAGCGCCCCCTGGAGCTGGGCGCCGACTTCTCGGTGGCCAGCGGCACCAAGGGCCTCACCGGCCACGGCGATCTGCTGCTCGGCTACGTCGTGTGCCGGGACGCGGAACTCGCCGCGGGCATCCGGCGCTGGCGCAAGGTGGTCGGCGCGATTCCCGGCCCCATGGAGGCCTGGCTCGCCCACCGTTCCCTGTCCACCATCCAGCTGCGCGCCCAGCGCCAGTGGGCCAACGCGCTCGCCGTCGCCGAGGCGCTCTCCGACCGCTCCGACGTCACCGGCCTGCGTTACCCGGGCCTGCCGTCGGATCCGTCCCACAAGACTGCGGCGCGCCAGATGCGGGGCTTCGGCTCGGTGGTCTCCTTCACCCTGGCCGACCGCGCGCACGCGGAACGCTTCATGGCCTCCCTGCGCCTCGTGGAGGACGCCACCAGTTTCGGCGGCGTACGCTCCACCGCGGAGCGGCGCCGGCGCTGGGGCGGCGACGACGTCCCGGAGGGGTTCATCCGTTTCTCCGCCGGAGCCGAGGACACCGAGGACCTGGTGGCGGACGTACTGCGGGCCCTCGACGTGGCGGCCTCCTCGAAAGACTGAACATCCGCTCGAAAGGCGGTCCGAGTCCCCTGCCCGGTGCCCCGGACCGCCCGGCTCGCGCCCCGGCGCATTTCCCCGGCCCGCGTTTCAGAAGCGGAAGTCTGGGCCACTCTTCTCCCATGACCGAACGCCCCGTGGTCAAACGCACCGCCCGCGCGATCCTGCTCGACGGTGACGACCTGATCCTCATCAAGCGCACCAAGCCCGGCGTCGACCCCTACTGGGTCACCCCCGGCGGCGGGGTCGAGCCCTCGGACCTGACCGTCGTCGACGCCCTCCACCGAGAGATCGACGAAGAACTCGGCGCGAAGATCACCGATGTGGTGCCCTGCTTCGTCGACACCGTCGAGCACATCGCCGACGGAGGAGTGACCGGCGTCAAGGTGCAGCACTTCTTCGTCTGCCATCTCGAATCCATGGACCCCAGCCGGCGGCACGGCCCGGAGATCGACGAGCCGGCGGGCGAATACGAGATCGTCCGGGTGCCCTTCAGCCGCGTCGGCATCGCCGCCGTCCATCTCGTCCCGCTGTCCCTGCGCCACTACCTCGACGGCAACATCGAGGGCGTGCGCGCCATGCACGCACCCGATCTGGGCTGACCCACCGGTCCGCAGGCGCCTGCCGGAATCAGCCGGCGACGCCCGCCAGCTCCCCCACCTCGTCGTAGCGGATGCGCTCCCCGGGGATCCCGATCCTCTTCAGGGCGTCCACCCCACTGCGGATCATCGCCGCCGGCCCCGAGACGAACGCGTCGTACGAACTCCAGGGCCCGTGCGCTCCGATGGCCTGCGGCAGCTGCCCGGCCAGTCCGTCCGCGCAGACCACCGGGCGCACCGACAGCCACGGATGCGAACGCTGCAGACCCAGCAGCGTGTCCTTGTCGTACAGGTCGTGGTCACTGCGCGCGCCGAAGAACACCTCCACGGGCCGGCGCTCGCCGTGCTCGGCCACGTCCTCGATCAGCGCCTTGATCGGCGCGATGCCGGTGCCGCCGCCCAGGCAGAGCATGCCGTTGTCGGTGCTGTGGTCGACGACCATCGATCCGGCGGGCGGCCCGAGCCGGAGCACGTCACCGGGCCGGGCGTGGCGCACCAGAGCGTTCGAGACCCATCCCGCCGGGACCGCCTTGACGTGGAAGGACAGCAGCCCGTCGGCGCGCGGGGCCGAAGCGAAGGAGTAGTGCCGCCAGACCCGCGGCCACCAGGGGGTCTCCAGGCTCGTGTACTGGCCCGCGAGAAAGCGGTACGGCTGATCGGGGCGGACGGTGAGCACCGCGATGTCGGAGGTGCGCAGCTCGTGGGAGACCACTTCCGCGTGCCACCACGGAGGCGCCTGGCTCTCGGCTTCGGCCGCCGCGTCGATCATGATCTGGGAGATCGCGGTGTACGCGCGCACCCAGGCGGCCTCGGTCTCCGGCCCCCAGGTGTCGTGTGCGTACCGGGCCAGCGCGCCCATCAGGGCCTCGCCGACGGGGGGATAGTGCCCGGCCTGGGTGCCGTACTTGCGGTGTCCCGTGCCGAGCCGGCGAAGGTACGCGGTGAGCGTCTCCGGGTCGTCGATGTGCTCGGCGGCCGTGAGCAGCGCCTTCAGCAGCCGGTCGCGCTGCGCGTCCATCGCGGCGGGGAACATGCCGCGCAGTTCCGGGTGCGCCGTGAACACGAGGGCGTAGAAGTAGGAAGTCACCTTGTCGGCGACGGGTGCGATCTCCGCGAGGGTCCGGCGGATGAGCACGGCATCGGGGGAGGGGGCGGGGGAGGCCTCGGGCGTACCGCCCCCGGACGGTATCCGTGCGGGCCTCCGTCTTGCCGAATGGGTGGGCGGAGCGTCCATGCGGTGCCTCGCTTCGAGCATGTCGGTAGGTCTGCACGCGCCACGGCCTTCGAATCCGTGGTTCCGGGTTTCACAGCGTGCCAGTCCGCCCCGGAGGTTACGGGGAAATGCGGGAATTCCGCGTTTCGAACCCACTGCCCCCTTAGGATGCCTCAACTCCCGTGCGCTACGCCCCTGCGAGCTGGTACGCCTCCCGAAGGTCCCGGCCCTCATAGACGTGTGTCGCCCGCTCCACCAGGTACGGCCGGGCGTTCACCGCGACCGACCGCGGCACGGCTTCGAAGAGCGCCACATCGGTACTGGAGTCCCCGTACGCGACGCAGTCGCCCCGGCCCAGCCCGAACTGTGCGCACAGCCGGTCGGCGATCTTCACCTTGCCCGTCGGCGTCAGGATCCCGGCCATGTCCACCGGCCGCGTGAAGGGCACCTCCGGGAAGACCGAGCCGTGCGCGGCATGCGCGCCCCACTCCAGCAGGAGCTCGACGAAGAAGGACGGGGACAGCGAGATCACCGCGCAGTAGTCGCCGCGCTCCCGGATCTCCTGCCACACCTCCCGGATGCCCCTCAGCCAGGGCGACCCGTCGAACGCCGCCCGGACATGCGCCGGAGTCAGCCCCGTCCAGAGTTCCTGGGCCGCCAGCGAGAACGCGTGCGGCCCGATCTCCTGCGCGGCGAAGGCCCGCTCCAGCACGGCGATCTCCTCCGCCAGTCCGAGTTGCCGCGAGATCTCGACCGGCGCCGCGGAGCCGTACATCAGTGTCCCGTCGAGGTCGAACAGGTGCAGGAGAGTCATATCCATGGAGATTAGTGGCTGCGTGCCGCTCGATACAGGGAAGCCCACGATGGCGTCCCCAGCGGTGGCCGAGGGCGTGTTTCACGTGAAACATTCACCGGCTCCACGGACCCGGCGCACTTGTTTCACGTGAAACACGGGTCCGGTCCCGTGTGGGACACGTCGATGTTTCACGTGAAACATCGGCCCCAAATCCCCTGGACCGGGCCCCGGTCGATGAACCAGTCTGGGGCCGTGACACCACCACACCTCATCGCCCTGCCGATCCGCGCACTGACCGTGGACGATCTCCCCGCCTGCGCCGATCTCTCCGAAGACCGCGGCTGGCCCCGCGAGGATCACAAATGGGGGCTCCTGCTCGCAGCCGGACACGGCTACGGAATCGACGCTCCCGACGGCCGGGGGCTTGCCGCCGTCAGTGTGGTCACCCGTTACGGCCCGCCGCTGGCCGAACCCGAACTGGCCGCCATCGGCATGGTCCTGGTCGCGGCCAGGTACGCCCGCCAGGGCCTGGGGCGGCGCCTGATGACGTACCTCTGCGACGACCTCCTCAAGGGCGTACCGCTCACCCTGCACGCCACCCCGTTCGGCAGGCCCCTCTACGAGGAGCTCGGCTTCGACACCACGGGCCGTTCCGAGATGCTCCGGGGCACCTTCCGCCCCGACGGCACGACGACCGTGCCGGAGGCCGTCCCGGTCCGGCCGGCCACGGCCGAGGACCTCCAGGGGATCCTGCGCCTGGACGCCGAGGTCTTCGGTGCCGACCGGACCCACCTGATCACCCGGCTGCCCGCCTTCACGGACCGGCTGCTGGTCGCCGAGGACTCCGCCGGCGACTTGATCGGCTACGGCGCCATCTGGCCCAACATGGAGACCCACGTCATCGGCCCGCTGGTCGCCCGGGACACCGGCACGGCGCAGGCTCTCGTGACGGCCCTCGCGGCGGCCACCGAACGGCCCCTGCGCACCGACGTCGACGTACGCCACGAAGAGCTGCTCGACTGGCTCAAAGACCAGGGGCTCGAATCCGTGACCTTCAACGCCGTCATGACCCGAGACACTCCCGGCCTGCCGGGTGACTGGACCCGCCGCTGGGCTCCGCTCACCGTGGCAGCGGGCTGAGCAGGAAGCACAGGACATGACCGACACCACCGATGGCCTGCTCATCCGTCCGGCCACCGAGGAGGACCTGCCCGAGATCGTCGCGCTCCTCGCCGACGACCCACTCGGCGCCACCCGGGAGTCGACCGACGACCTCACCCCGTACGTCACGGCGCTCAAGCAACTGACGGACGACCCCCACCAGCACGTGGTCGTCGCCGTCCGTGCGGGCCGGGTCGTCGGCACCCTCCAGCTGACGATCGTCCCCGGGCTCTCCCGCAAGGGGAGTACCCGCTCGATCATCGAGGGCGTACGCGTCCACGCCGACGAGCGGGGCAGCGGACTCGGGACCCGGTTCGTCGAGTGGGCGATCGAGCGGTCCCGCGCCGAGAACTGCCGGCTCGTCCAGCTCACCTCGGACGTGACCCGGACCGACGCGCACCGCTTCTACGAGCGGCTCGGCTTCACGGCCTCCCACGTGGGGTTCAAACTCCAGCTCTGAGCCCGCCCCCGCGCAGGCCGGGCCCTTGTCCGTGGCCCGGCCTACGATCGGGAAGGTGAGCACCCTGCCCCTCATCACCACCGCGGAGCGTCAGCACCGTCTCGGCCGCCGACACCGCCTCGCGCCCTCGGCTCGCGCCGCGGACGTGGCCCAGGCAGCCGACTCCGTGGTCGGCCTGCACGCCACCGACGCCGCGACCGTCTTCCTTTCCCTCCGCGCCCGGCTGGGCGGGGGCGAGCCCGGCGCGATCGAGCGGGCACTCTACGAGGACGTGCGCCTCGTGCGGCTGCTGAGCATGCGCAACACGCTCTTCGCCGTCTCCACCGAACTCGCCCCGTACGTCGACGCCTCCACCGCCAGGGCCATCGCCGCGAAGGAGCGCCGCACCTTCCTCAAGCACCTGGACGAGGACGGCCAGGGCCTCGACGCCGCCTGGCTGGCCCTCGCGGAGAGCGACGCGCTCGACGCGCTCGACTCCCACGGCCCCTCCACCGGCAGCCAGCTCTCGGCCGCCGTGCCCGCGTTGCGCCAGAAGATCACCATCAACCGGGGCAAGAAGTACGAGACGGAGACCGGGGTCGCCACGCGCGTCATCCGGCTGCTGGCCGCCGACGGCCGGATCCGCCGCGACCGGCCCCGCGGGTCATGGACGTCCAGCCAGTACCGCTGGGTCCACACCGAGCCGTGGCCCGCCATGCCCCCGCCCGAGGCCCGCGCGGAGCTGGCCCGCCGCTGGCTCCACGCGTACGGCCCGGCCACCGAGGCCGACCTCAAGTGGTGGACCGGCTGGACCCTCACCGACGTGCGCAAGGCCCTCGCGGCCGTGGGCCCCGACGAGGTCCGGCTCGACGACGGCACCACCGCCCTCGTCGCCCCGGGTGACACCGGGCCCGAACCCGCACCGGAACCCTGGGCCGCCCTGCTGCCCGCCCTGGACCCGAGCGCCATGGGCTGGGCGGACCGCGGCTTCCACCTCGATCCCGCGCACCGCCCGGCCCTCTTCGACTACGCCGGCAACGTCGGCCCCACCGTGTGGTGGAACGGCGAGATCGTCGGCGGCTGGGCGCAGCACGCCGACGGCCGGATCGTCCACCGGCTGCTGGGCGATCCCGGCCGGGACGCCGAGGAGGCCATCGCCGCCGAGGCCGCCCGACTCGCCGCCTGGGTGGCAGGGGCCCGTATCACCCCCCGCTTCCGCACCCCGCTGGAGCGCGAACTCGTGGCGCAGTGAAAGCGGTTCCCCACAGATGTGCGCGGCTGGGGCGGGCTTCGCACACTAGTGCGGCGTCAGGCAACGTTTGCCCGTCAAGGAGCGGCGTCCGGTGCGTGCTCTCGGCGTGCCGGCCGGAAGCCCTCGTACTGGACGTACTTGGGCTTTCGGCCGGTGCGGCGAGAGTGCGTGCCGGACGCCGCGACGGGGCGAACGTTGCCTGACGCGGCACTAGACAGGCTACGCGGACTACGCCGGCTATCCGATGCCCCGCCAGCCCTGCGGGTCGACACCGCCGGGCACCGGGGCCTGCGGGTCGTAGGGCTCGCGGGTGAACACGAAGGAGCCGAGGTCGAGGTGGCTCACCGAGCCGTCCGGCCGGTGCACGGCCCGCAGCGACTCTCCCGCGTGGTAGCCGTTCAGGCCGGTCCAGCTGCCGTCGGGCTCCGGGCGGAAACGGGCGGTCCGGCCGCCGCCACCCACCGGGCCCAGCTCCAGGGATCCGTCATAGGTCAGCCGTACGGCATGCGTCGACGTCCCCCAGTACCAGGGCCCGCAGAGCTCGAGCGCCACCGGGTCGGCCTCCCGCAGCGGCCGCCAGGGCTCGGGCACGCGCGGCTCGGCGTCGGCGACGATGCCCACCAGGTCGGCGGCCAGCGTCGAAGCGGGCAGCCCCGAAGTGCAGTTGGCCAGCACCACCGCGGCCACGTCGTCCGCCTCGCTCATCCACAGACCGGCGACGAACCCGGGCAGTGAGCCGCTGTGCCCCGCGAGCAGGCGCCCGCCGCTCCGCGTCAGCTGCATTCCGATCCCGTACCCGGGGTCGGCGGAGCCCTCCTCCGGGGGAGCGGCCGGGGTCCGCATCTCCCGTACGGACTCGGCGCTCAGCACGCGCGCGTCGCCCCGTACGAGGAACGCGGCGAACTTCGCCAGGTCCCCGGTGGTGGACCACAGCTGGCCGGCCGGGGCCATCAGCCCGAGGTCCTCCAGCGGCTCCGGCATCATCACGTCCGCCCACGGGTGCACCGCCCAACCGCCCGCGTGCGGGGCCACCGGCTGCGCCGTCGTCCTCTCGAGCCCCAGCGGCTCCAGCACTTCGGTCCGGAGCACTTCTTCCCACGGCCTCGCGCGTACGGACTCCACGAGCGAACCCAGCAGCGTGTAGCCCGGGTTGGAATAGTGGTGGCGCCGCCCGGGCGCGAAGCGGAAGGGCCGGTCGCCCAGGACGTCGCGGAGCGCGGGGCGCAGCGTGCCGGCCGTCCGCTCCCACCACTCACCGGGCGTCTCGGCGGCCAGCCCACCCGTGTGGGACAGCAACTGGCCGACCGTCACCTCGTCGAGCCCCGTGCCGGGCAGGAACTTCTCCACCCGCTCGCCGAGTTCCAGCAGGCCCTCGTCCCGCAGCCGCATCACCAGAACAGCGGTGAAGGTCTTGGTGATCGACCCGATCCGGTACTGCACGTCCCCATCGGGCCCGTGTCCCTCGACCATGGTCCGGGATCCCTCCCAGACCACTTCCCCGCCCCGCACCACGGCCGCCACCAGGGACGGCGCCCGGCCCTCGCGCTGTGCCACCGCGATCCGATGCCTGAGCGAGCGCCGGGTCGCCGGCAGGAGAACAAGATCTTCAGATACGGCATCCATGGGGCGGATGTTACGTGTTGGCCATGTCCACGAACCGTGAATAGTGGCCCTGGAAGGCCACCGTGATGGTCGCCGTCGGGCCGTTTCGGTGCTTGGCGACGATCAGGTCGGCCTCGCCCGCGCGCGGGGACTCCTTCTCGTACGCGTCCTCGCGGTGCAGCAGGATCACCATGTCGGCGTCCTGCTCGATCGAGCCGGACTCACGCAGGTCGGAGACCATCGGCTTCTTGTCGGTGCGCTGCTCGGGGCCACGGTTCAGCTGCGACAGCGCGATCACCGGGACCTCCAGCTCCTTCGCCAGCAGCTTGAGGTTTCGCGACATGTCCGAAACCTCCTGCTGGCGGCTCTCGGGCCGGCGCGAGCCGCCCGACTGCATCAGCTGGAGGTAGTCGATGACGACGAGCGAAAGGTCGTTGCGCTGCTTGAGCCGACGGCACTTCGCGCGGATTTCCATCATCGACAGGTTCGGGGAGTCGTCGATGTAGAGGGGGGCCGCGGAGACGTCCGGCATGCGGCGGGCGAGCCGGGTCCAGTCGTCGTCCGTCATGGTGCCCGAACGCATGTGGTGCAGCGCCACGCGGGCCTCCGCCGAGAGCAGGCGCATCGCGATCTCGTTGCGCCCCATTTCGAGGGAGAAGATGACGCTGGGCAGGTTGGCCTTGATGGAGCAGGCGCGGGCGAAGTCCAGCGCGAGGGTGGACTTTCCCATGGCGGGGCGGGCCGCGATGACGATCATCTGACCGGGGTGCAGACCGTTGGTCAGCGAGTCCAGGTCGGTGAAGCCCGTCGGGACGCCCGACATCTGGCCGCTGCGCGAACCGATCGCCTCGATCTCGTCGAGGGCGCCTTCCATGATGTCGCCCAGCGGCAGGTAGTCCTCGGAGGTCCGCTGCTCGGTGACCGCGTAGATCTCGGCCTGGGCGCTGTTGACGATCTCGTCGACGTCTCCGTCGGCCGCGTAGCCCATCTGCGTGATCTTCGTGCCGGCGGCGACCAGCCTGCGCAGGACGGCCCGCTCGTGGACGATCTCTGCGTAGTACTCGGCGTTCGCCGCCGTCGGGACCGACTGGACCAGCGTGTGCAGGTACGGAGCCCCGCCCACCTTGCTGATCTCGCCGCGCCGGGTCAGCTCCGCGCTGACGGTGATCGGGTCGGCCGGCTCGCCCTTGGCGTACAGGTCGAGGATGGCCTGGTAGATCGTCTCGTGCGACGGCCGGTAGAAGTCGTGGCCCTTGAGGACCTCGACCACGTCGGCGATGGCGTCCTTGGACAGCAGCATGCCGCCCAGCACCGACTGCTCGGCGTCGAGGTCCTGGGGCGGGACCCGCTCGAAGCCGCCCCCGCCGCCGTCCCAGGAGCCGCCCTCCCGGCCTCGGTCGTGCTGCTCGTCCCCGCGGCCGCGGCCTTCGTTGTTGCGGCGCGGACGGGCGGGCAGACGGTCACCTGGACCGCTGTCGGCCCAAGGGTCGTCCGTGGGCTCGGGCATGCTCACCGGGCCACCTCCTCCGTCCGCGAAGCGGACCTCGCCGTGCCATCTTTCTACGACACGGCTCTGACATTTGGGGCACCCGGATCGGCTGTCGGCGAGTCGGGCAACGAACCACGGTAGAGCCGGGAGCGACGTCAGCCAATCTTGTTATCCACAGGCTGTGTGGATGAGGTGTGGATGACGGTGCCAATGCTGTGGGTAAGTGCCCGGAAGCTGTGCACGGACCGGGGGACGACGCTGTGGACAAAATCACCTGAGGCACCCTTCCACCCCATCTGACCTGCGATTTCCTCCCTCAGGGACGGTGGAAGAGAAAAAAATTCGCCACTGTCTCGAGATCGCCTCCAACGAGGTGGGGAGAACGCGCGAATCAGCGCACGAGTAAGGACTCCTGGCCCCTTGCATCCATTACCTGTGGAAGATTAGATTGAGCGCATGAGACAGGCCCCCACAGCACCGAAGGCTGCCCCGAGACGGCACGACCGCGAGATCCTCGCGCTCGCCGTCCCGGCCTTCGGCGCACTCGTCGCCGAACCCCTCTTCGTCATGGCCGACAGCGCCATCGTCGGGCACCTCGGCACCCCCCAGCTGGCCGGTCTCGGCATCGCCGCCGCTCTGCTCACCACCGCCGTGAGCGTATTCGTCTTCCTCGCCTACGCCACCACCGCGGCCGTGGCCCGCCGCGTCGGCGCGGGCGACCTCCCGGCCGCCATCCGGCAGGGCATGGACGGCATCTGGCTGGCCCTGCTGCTCGGCGTGGCCGTCATCGCCGTCGTACTTCCTGCCGCACCCTCACTGATCGCACTCTTCGGAGCGTCCGACACCGTGGCCCCCTACGCGGTCACCTACCTGCGGATCTCCGCCCTCGGCATTCCCGCGATGCTCGTGGTGCTCGCCGCCACCGGAGTCATCCGCGGACTCCAGGACACCCGGACACCGCTCTACGTCGCGATCGGCGGCTTCACCCTCAACGCGGCCCTGAACGTCGCGCTCGTCTACGGCGCCGGCCTCGGCATCGCCGGTTCCGCCTGGGGCACGGTGATCGCCCAGTGCGCGATGGCCGCCGCCTACCTGGTCGTCGTCGTCCGCGGAGCCCGTCGGCACGGCGCCTCCCTGCGCCCCGACGCCGCGGGGATCCGCGCGTGCGCCCAGGCCGGAGCGCCCCTGCTCGTGCGCACCCTGTCCCTGCGCGCCGTCCTGCTGATCGCCACCGCCGTGGCCGCACGCCTCGGGGACGCCGACATCGCCGCCCACCAGATCCTGCTCTCGCTGTGGAGCCTGCTCGCCTTCGCCCTCGACGCCATCGCGATCGCCGGCCAGGCCATCATCGGCCGCTACCTCGGTGCGGGCGACACCGAGGGCGCCAAGGCCGCCTGCCGGCGCATGGTGCAGTGGGGGATCGTCTCCGGCATCGTCCTGGGCATCGCGGTGATCGCGGCCCGCCCCGTCTTCATCCCGCTCTTCACCAGCGACCCGGCGGTGGAGAGCGCGCTGCTGCCCGCCCTGCTCGTGGTGGCCGTCTCCCAGCCCGTCTCCGGCATCGTCTTCATCCTCGACGGCGTACTCATGGGCGCCGGCGACGGCCGCTACCTGGCCTGGGCCATGCTGCTGACCCTCGCCGTGTTCACCCCGGCGGCCCTGCTCGTTCCGGCCGCGGGCGGCGGTCTGACGGCCCTCTGGTGCGCCATGACCCTGATGATGCTGGTCCGGATGGTCACCCTCCAGCTGCGCGCCCGCTCGGGGCGCTGGCTGATCGCGGGGGCGACGCGCTGACCGATGTTTCACGTGAAACATCGGCGAACGACGAAGGGCCGCACTCCCGAAGGAGTGCGGCCCTTCATGCACAGCCCTTAGGCGGCGACGACCTCGATGCCCACGTTCGCGGCCACGTCGGCGTGCAGACGCACGGAGACCTGGTACGAACCGAGGGTCTTGATCGGCGAGCCCAGCTCAACGCGGCGCTTGTCGACCTTCGGGCCACCGGACGCCTCGATCGCCGTGGCGATGTCGGAGGGCGTGACGGAACCGAAGAGACGACCGGCGTCACCCGCGCGGGTGGCCAGACGGACCTTGACGGCCTCGAGCTTGGCCTTGAACTCGTTGGCCTGCTCGATGGTCGCGATCTCGTGGATCTTGCGGGCGCGGCGGATCTGCGCCACGTCCTTCTCGCCACCCTTGGTCCAGCGGATCGCGAAACCACGCGGGACCAGGTAGTTGCGAGCGTAACCGTCCTTGACGTCGACGACATCGCCGGCGGTGCCGAGGCCAGTGACCTCGTGGGTCAGGATGATCTTCATTATTCGGTCACCCTTTCCTTATCGCGCGGTGGACGTGTAGGGCAGCAGTGCCATCTCACGGCTGTTCTTGACTGCCGTGGCGACGTCACGCTGGTGCTGCGTGCAGTTGCCGGTGACGCGGCGGGCACGGATCTTGCCGCGGTCGGAAATGAACTTCCGCAGCATGTTCGTGTCCTTGTAGTCCACGTACACGGTCTTGTCCTTGCAGAACGCGCAGACCTTCTTCTTAGGCTTGCGCACAGGCGGCTTCGCCATTGTGTCTCTCCTGTGAAATCAAGAAGTGGGGGTTCGAGCTGCCCTAGAAGGGAGGCTCGTCCGAGTAGCCGCCGCCGGATCCGCCGGTGCCGCCGGAGCTTCCGCCCCAGCCACCGCCGCCACCCTGCTGCTGCTGGCCGCCGGCCGGCGCGTTGGACGCCCACGGGTCGTCGGAGGGAGCTCCGCCGCCCTGGGGACCGCCGCCGCTGGGGGCTCCGCCCCAGTTGCCACCGCCGCCACCCTGCTGCTGACCGCCGCCGCCGTATCCACCCTGGCCACCTCGACCGGTGGTCTTGGTGACCTTGGCCGTGGCGCTCTTCAGACTGGGGCCGACTTCCTCGACGTCCAGCTCGTAGACCGTGCGCTTGACACCCTCACGGTCCTCGTAGGACCGCTGCTTCAGCCGGCCCTGCACGATGACGCGCATGCCTCGCTGAAGCGACTCGGCGACGTTCTCCGCCGCCTGTCGCCAGACCGAGCAGGTGAGGAACAGGCTTTCGCCGTCCTTCCACTCATTGGTCTGCTTGTCGAAGGTGCGGGGAGTGGACGCGACACGGAACTTCGCGACCGCCGCACCCGAGGGGGTGAAGCGCAGCTCGGGGTCGTCGACGAGATTGCCGACGACCGTGATGACGGTCTCGCCTGCCATGGATGAACCTCTCGGCGGGGATTGCTGCTGGGCTGCTGTGCTACTCGGTCCCGATTACCGCTGAACCGAAGTTCAGTGGGTCTCGGGGCGAAGGACCTTGGTCCGGAGAACCGACTCGTTCAAGTTCATCTGTCGGTCAAGCTCCTTGACGACCGCAGGCTCGGCCTGGAGGTCGATGACCGAGTAGATGCCCTCAGGCTTCTTCTTGATCTCGTAAGCGAGACGACGACGGCCCCAGGTGTCGACCTTCTCGACCTTTCCGTTGCCCTCACGGACGACAGAAAGGAAGTTCTCGATCAGCGGGGAGACAGCGCGCTCCTCGAGATCGGGGTCGAGGATGACCATCACTTCGTAGTGACGCATGTGGAACCCACCTCCTTTGGACTCAGCGGCCACGGTCGTTCCGTGGCAGGAGGGTCGTGATGCGTAAGCACGGCATCCGCAAGCAGACACCGCGCAGACCGTACAGACTACCTGGTCGACTCCTTCCGGTTGAAATCCGGCACCAGGGGGCCACAATCTGTATGCATCGGGTGTGCTCGGTGCTATGCCCCCGGCCCCTGCCGGAGGAGGCCCCGAAGCACCGCTCTGCTGCAGCCAGGAGGTGCCTACCGATGGCACAGGCAATGCGACGACAGTCCGCCCCCGCGATCTCGCTCTTCGCGACCGACGGCAAGCCCCATCCGCTCCAGGACACCCTGGTCGCGGCCACCCTGATCCTCGGCGCCGTGGCGTTCGTCACGGCGTTCTTCCACAATCTGCACCTGATCAGCTCGTGGGCCGGGCTGTTCGGGATCCTCACCGGCGCCTACGGACAGTTCGTATCGGTTACGACACGCGAGCGCTTCGCGCTGATCGTCGGCCTCGGCGCCGCGGGCCTGGGCTTCTTCCTCGGCATGGCGCACGGCGGTCTCTTCGGTGGCTGGCTGGGCTGACCGGGTATCTCCGCGACGGGCGCCGGCCTCTACCGGCCCAGGCCCGGCCTGTCCCCCAGATGGGTGGCGCCCTTGTCGCAGTAGGCTTCGCGCCATAGCCAGCGAAGCCGCCGGAGGAGACGCCCCGCATGAGCCTGTCCCTGAGGACCATCAGCCGAGAGCAGCATCTGGGGTACCTCCAGAGCCTGCCCTCGGCTAGCCACTGCCAGGTCCCGGCGTGGGCCGACGTGAAGAACGAGTGGCGTTCCGAGAACCTCGGATGGTTCGACGACTCCGATGAACTCGTCGGCGCGGCCCTCGTGTTGTACCGCCAGCTGCCCAAGGTGAAGCGCTACCTCGCCTACCTCCCCGAGGGGCCGGTCATCAACTGGCACGCCCCCAATCTCGAGGAGTGGCTCCAGCCTATGCTGGCGCACCTCAAGCAGCAGGGCGCCTTCACCGTGAAGATGGGCCCGCCCGTCGTCATCCGCCGCTGGAACTCCACCGCCATCAAGGCCGGAATCCAGGACCCCGACGTCAAGCGCCTTCGTGACGTGGAGGCCTCGCACATCGAGCCCCGCGCCTTCGAGGTGTCCGACAAGCTGCGGCGCATGGGCTGGCAGCAGGCCGAGGACGGCGGCGCCGGCTTCGGTGACGTCCAGCCCCGGTACGTCTTCCAGGTGCCGCTGGCCAACCGCTCGCTGGACGACGTCCTCAAGGGCTTCAACCAGCTGTGGCGCCGCAACATCAAGAAGGCCGAGAAGGCCGGCGTCGAGGTCGTCCAGGGCGGCTACGAGGACCTGGCGACCTGGCAGCACCTGTACGAGATCACGGCCGAGCGCGACAAGTTCCGCCCGCGCCCGCTCAGCTACTTCCAGCGCCAGTGGACGGCCCTCAACTCCGAGGACCCCAACCGGATGCGGCTGTACATCGCCAAGCACGAGGGGGAGCCGCTGGCCGCCGCCACGATGCTCACCGTCGGCCAGCACGTCTGGTACTCGTACGGCGCCTCCGCCAACCACAAGCGCGAGGTCCGCCCCTCGAACGCGATGCAGTGGCGCATGCTGCGCGACTCGTACGCGCTCGGCGCGAGCGTCTACGACCTGCGCGGCATCAGTGACACCCTGGACGAGAACGACCACCTGTTCGGTCTGATCCAGTTCAAGGTCGGCACGGGCGGCGAGGCCGTCGAGTACGTCGGCGAGTGGGACTTCCCGCTCAACAAGCTGCTGCACAAGGCGCTCGACATCTACATGTCCCGCCGCTGATCCACCCCGCCCCACCACACAGACGGCACCGCTGCACCACGCAGCTTTTCGAGAGAGGCTCCGGACGGGCATGGCGCTCACGCTCTACGTCGACACCGCGCGCTGGCGTGCGCACCAGAAGCAGGTCCAGGACCAGTTCCCGGGGATGGTCCCGGTCTGCAAGGGCAACGGCTACGGCTTCGGCCACGAACGGCTCTGCGAGGAGGCGACCCGGCTGGGCGCTGACGTCCTGGCCGTCGGCACGACGTACGAGGCCGCCAGCATCAAGGACTGGTTCGGCGGGGACCTGCTCGTCCTCACCCCCTTCCGGCGCGGTGAGGAGCCGGTTCCGCTGCCGGACCGCGTCATCCGCTCGGTGTCCTCGCTGGACGGCGTGCGCGGACTGGTCGGTGCCCGCGTGGTCATCGAGTGCATGAGCTCGATGCGCCGCCACGGCATCTCCGAGCAGGACCTCGGCCAGCTGCACTCGGCGATCGAGGACGTCCGGCTGGAGGGCTTCGCCCTGCACCTGCCCCTGGACCGCCCGGACGGATCGGACGCCGTCGAGGAGGTCATCGGCTGGATGGACCGGCTGCGCGCGGCCCGGCTGCCGCTGCACACCATGTTCGTCAGCCACCTGAGGGCCGCCGAGCTGGCCCGGCTGCAGCAGCAGTTCCCGCAGACCCGCTTCCGGGCCCGCATCGGCACCCGGCTGTGGCTGGGCGACCACGACGCGACCGAGTACCGCGGCGCGGTCCTCGACGTCACCCGCGTCGCCAAGGGCGACCGGTTCGGCTACCGCCAGCAGAAGGCCGCCTCCGACGGCTGGCTGGTCGTGGTCGCCGGCGGCACCTCGCACGGGGTGGGCCTCGAGGCCCCCAAGGCCCTGCACGGGGTGATGCCCCGCGCCAAGGGCGTCGCCCGGGCCGGACTGGCCACCGTCAACCGGAACCTGTCGCCGTTCGTATGGGCCGGCAAGCAGCGCTGGTTCGCGGAGCCGCCGCACATGCAGGTGTCCATCCTGTTCGTGCCCGCGGACTCGCCCGAGCCGAAGGTCGGCGACGAGCTGGTCGCGCACCTGCGCCACACCACGACGCAGTTCGACCGGGCGCTCGACGCCTGAGTCAGTCCCTGGGGCCCGCGCCCCAGTCGACCCGCTGTCCCTCCGGAGGCGCCGCGTACTGCGGCGCCTTCGCCGTCTGGGCCAGCGTGAACACGTCCTCGGCTCCGTCCAGGACGCCACCGGAGGGGTCGTCCGAACCGTCGCGCCGCACCACGTCGCGCTCGGGCATCAGGATGTCGCGCACGACGACGGCGCACAGGTAGAGCGTGCACAGCAGGTGGGCGGCGATGGCCAGCTGGTAGCCCTCCAGGGGCAGACCCTGGTGCTTTTCCCCGCTGGTCGTATAGGCCAGGTAGAACCAGATCCCCAGGAAGTAGACGACCTCGCCGGCCTGCCAGATCAGGAAGTCCCGCCAGCGCGGGCGGGCCAGAGCGGCGAGCGGGATCAGCCACAGCACGTACTGGGGCGAGTAGACCTTGTTGACCAGGATGAAGGCGGCCACGAGCAGGAAGGCCAGCTGTGCGAAGCGGGGGCGCCGGGGCGCCGTCAGCGTGAGCAGGCCGATGCCCGCGCAGAGCAGCAGCGTCAGGCCCGTCGCATAGGTGTTGGCGCCTTCGAGCGGGTTCCCGGAGCGCTGGGAGATCAGCAGCCATACGGACCCGAAGTCGATGGGCCGCTCCTGGCTGAAGGTGTAGAACTTCTGCCAGCCGTCCCACGCGAAGAGCATCACGGGCAGGTTCACCACAAGCCAGGAGACGACGGCCCCGCCGACCGCGGCACCGAACGCACGCCACTTCCCGGCCCGCCAGCAGAGCACGAACGCGGCTCCGAGCAGGAGCACCGGGTAGAGCTTGGCGGCGGTGGCCAGGCCGATCAGGACGCCGAACCACAGGGCCCGGCCCCGCGACCACATGAGCATCGCGGCCGCGGTCAGGGCGATGGCCAGCAGGTCCCAGTTGATGGTCGCGGTCAGGGCGAAGGCCGGCGCGAGGGCGAAGAGCAGGGCGTCCCACGGCCGCAGGCGGTGGGTGCGGGCGACACACACGGCGATCACGGCGGCGCAGGCCATCAGCATGCCCGAGTTGACCATCCAGTACATCTGCTCCCGGTGCTGCATGGAGCCGCTGCCCGGGGTCAGCCAGGAGGCGATCTCCATGAAGAGCCCGGTGAGCACCGGGTACTCCAGGAACTGCATGTCGCCGGGGAGCCGGTCGAAGTACGGGGTGAGGCCGTCGGCGAATCCGCGTACGACGTAGAGGTGCGGGATGTCCGAGTAGCAGGCGTGGGTGTACTGGGAACCGGCTCCGCGGAACCACGCCCAGTCGTAGCAGGGCAGCTTCTGCACCATGCCGAGCGCGAACATCCCCAGGGCGACGAGCACCACGACGCGCACGGGAGTCAGCCAGTGGCCGCCCAGCCTGGCGTAGCGGCCCAGCGGACCGCCGATGAGTTCGCTCCCGGCGGCAGCGACCTCGTCCTGCTGGGTGGGCAGTACGGGGCTGTCCTCGTGCACCTTCGTCATGCGCACATCCTGCCGTACCGCGCCGGACATGGGGGAGGGCCGCCGCACCAGGTGCGACGGCCCTCGCCTGCCTTGCCGGGGGGCGGCCCCGTGGGGCGGCCGGTCCGTGGGAGCCGCTCCGTGGGAGCCGCTCCGTGGAAGGCCGGTCAGCCTCCCGTGGATCCGCCTATCGGGAAGCCACCGCCGCCGCCCGTCGTGCCGCCCGGTCTGCCGGTCGATTTGCTGGGCGAGGGCGAGGGCGATCCGGACCCACTGGGGCTCGGGTCCGGGTCGCAGATCTCCCACGGCCGGCAGGACGGCTTGCCCTCCTTGGACGGGGACGGCGACGGGGACGGCTCGGCCGACGGGGCCATCGACGACGGGGAGGGCGAAGGGGAGGGCGACGGGGACGGGGTGGGGGAGGGGGCCCCCGAGGAGTCCGCGGTGACACTGATCTTCTCGGGCTCCGGGAAGTCCTTCTCCGGAACGCCGTTGAGCGCCGCCTTCATGTACTCGGTCCAGATCTGGGCCGGGATGTCACCACCGTGGATGGAGTCGACGCCACCCACGTGGTTCATGGAGATCAGTTCCTTCTTCTCCGCGTTGGGGTCCGAGCGGAACAACGCCACCGAGGTGGACAGTTCGGGCGTGTACCCGACGAACCAGGCCGACTTGTTCTTGTCGGTGGTTCCGGTCTTGCCGGCGGCCGGGCGGCCCAGCTTCTTCGCCTTGGTGCCGGTGCCCTTCTCGACGACGTTGCGCAGCACCTTGGTGACGTTGTCGGCGATCGAGTTGTCCATGGCCTGCTCGGCCTTGGGCGGCTCGAAACCGGGGAGGTCCTTGCCGTCCTTCTCGACGCTGCGCACGGAGAAGGGCTCGCGATGGGTGCCGGAGGCGGCGAAGGTGGCGTACGAGTCGGCCATCCGGATGGCGCTGGGGGTCGAGGTGCCCAGGGCGAAGGAGGCGTTGTCACCCGGGTCCATCGACTCGTCGAGGATGCCGGTGGACCTGGCCACCTCGCGGACCTTGTCGTGGCCGACGTCGAAGATGAGCTGGGCGAACGGTACGTTGATGGACTTCTCCATCGCCTCGTTCAGGGTCACGTAGCCGTAGGGCGTCGCGCTCTCGTTCTTCTGCCGGAACGGCTTGCCGGGGCTCTCGTACAGCGGCTTTCCCTGACGGTTGTTGATCACCGTGAGGTCGTTGGCCATGTACTTACTGTCGGCCGAGATCCCCTGGCCCTTCGAGTTCTGGGTGCCGTACTGCATGGCCGCCGCCAGCACGTAGGGCTTCCAGGTCGAGCCGACCGGTACACCCGTGGTGTTGGCGTTGTTGTTGAAGTACTTCTTGTCCATGCCAGGACCGCCGTACAGGGCCACCAGCGCGCCGGTCTTCACGTCGACCGAGGCCGCGCCGAACTGGACGAAGGTGTCGTACTCGGGCCGCTTCTTCTCGTCGATGAACCCGTCCCGCGTGTCCTCGACCGCCTTGGCCAGCGCGTCCACCTTCGGCTTCTCGAAGGTGGTGTGGATCTGGTAGCCGCCCTTGGCCAGATCGTCGGCCGTGATGCCCTTGGACTTCGTCACGTACAGCTTGGCGGTGTCGACCAGGTAGCCGATCTGCCCGGACATGCCGCGGGCCTGGGCGGACTCGATGAGCTTGGGGAACTCCTTGTACTGCTCCCGCTCGGACTGCTGCATCCGGCCCACGGCGACCTCGCGGTCCAGCACCCACGCCCAGCGCTGCTTGGCGCGCTCCGTGTTCAGCTGGGGGGTGGCCGAGGCGCCGATGCCGCCGTCCGGGTTGTAGAGGTTGGGGCCCTTGAGCACGGCGGCCAGGAAGGCGCCCTCGGAGGGGGTCAGGTCCGTGCAGTCCTTGCCGAAGTAGGCCCGTGACGCCGCCTGGATCCCGTAGGCGTCGCGCCCGTAGTAGGCGGTGTTCAGGTAGCCGGCCAGGATGGTGTTCTTCTCCGTGGTCACACCGAGTTTTATCGAGATGAACAGCTCGGTGACCTTGCGCTTGAGCGTCTGGTCGGAGTCCAGGTACGTGTTCTTCACGTACTGCTGGGTGATCGTCGAGCCGCCCTGGGTGGATCCGCCCTTGGCCATGTTCCACACGGCCCGGCCGATGCCCATCGGGTCGACGCCCTTGTCCGACTCGAAGGACTCGTTCTCCGCGGCGATGACCGCGTTCTGCATCGACCGGGGGATCTTCCCGATGGGCACGATCTGACGGTTCACGGAACCGCCGGTCGCGACCATCTGGGTGTCGTCGGCCCAGTAGAAGACGTTGTTCTGCGCCTCGGCGGCCTTGTTCGCGTCGGGGGTGTTCACCGAGGCGATGCCGATGCCGGCGCCGGCCGTGATGATCGCGAAGAAGCCCAGGGCGGTACCGCCGACGAGCTTCCAGGACGGGACGAAGCGCTTCCAGCCGTCCTTGTCCGAGCGCGGGTAGTTGATCACGCGCTTGTCCGGGCCGCCCGCGGCGCGGCCGGCGCTGCCCGCGTCCTTGCCGCGGCCCGAGGTACCGCGGCCGGCGGCTCTGCGGGCGTCGGCACGGCTGCCGTGGCTCGGCTGGTCGGAATACGGCCCGCTGGGTGACGAGGTGGGGACGTCACGCCCGGAGCCGGCGCCCCGTCCAGGGCGCTGCTGGGCGGCCTTGCGGGCCGCGGCGCGGCCGCCGCCCTGCGGCTGCTGCGGTTTGCGGCGGTGCTCGCTCATCGAACGACTACTCCTCGGGCAGGCGAGTGGCCTGGAAGCGGCAGTTGAATTCCGGTCCCCCCGGTGTCATGGCGCACAGACTACGCAGGACCAAAAGCTAACCAGTGCCGAAGTTCACCCCAAAACAGGCAACTTGCCCCCTATGAATTGATGATGTGACGCCGGTCACCGCGTTGCGACTTGTAGCGGGGGGCCGCCCGTTCTATCGTCTGGATGTATCGAGCCGATACATCAGCTCGGCATACACACTCCGAGGCGGAGGAGGGGCAGGCGAATGAGCAGGCGCTCAGGCATCCTCGAGTTCGCCGTCCTGGGCCTGCTTCGCGAATCCCCCATGCACGGCTACGAGCTGCGCAAGCGGCTCAACACTTCGCTGGGGGTGTTCAGGGCGTTCAGCTACGGGACGCTCTACCCCTGCCTCAAGACGCTCGTCACCAACGGCTGGTTGATCGAAGAACCGGGCAACGCCCCGGAAGACGCTCTCGCCGCTTCACTCGCAGGGCGCCGCGCCAAGATCGTCTACCGGTTGACGGCCGCAGGCAAGGAGCACTTCGAAGAGCTCCTCTCCCACACGGGCCCCGATGCCTGGGAGGACGAGTCTTTCGCCGCCCGCTTCGCTTTCTTCGGCCAGACCGAACGAGAAGTACGCATGCGGGTACTGGAAGGACGTCGCAGCCGGCTTGAGGAGCGCCTGGAAAAGATGAGCGCTTCGCTCGCCCGCACACGCGAGCGGCTCGACGACTACACGCTCGAGCTGCAACGCCACGGCATGGAATCCGTGGAGCGCGAAGTGCGCTGGCTGAACGAGCTCATCGAGAGTGAGCGGGCGGGACGGGATCAGAGACGATCCGGTCCGCCCGACGAAACAGCAAAGTGAGGCCTGCATCTCGCAGGCCTCGTCCGAGAACAAACAGGGAGCAACCGGAATGGGTTCGGTTCGCGTAGCCATCGTCGGCGTAGGCAACTGCGCCGCCTCGCTGGTGCAGGGCGTCGAGTACTACAAGGACGCCGACCCGGCGGCCAAGGTCCCCGGTCTGATGCACGTCCAGTTCGGCGAGTACCACGTGAGTGACATCGAGTTCGTCGCCGCGTTCGACGTCGACGCGAAGAAGGTCGGCCTCGACCTTTCGGACGCCATCGGCGCCAGCGAGAACAACACCATCAAGATCTGCGACGTCCCGAACACGGGCGTGACCGTTCAGCGCGGCCACACCCTGGACGGCCTGGGCAAGTACTACCGCATGACGATCGAGGAGTCGGACGAGACCCCGGCCGACGTCGTGCAGACCCTCAAGGACCGTCAGGTCGACGTCCTGATCTGCTACCTGCCCGTCGGTTCCGAGAACGCGGCGAAGTTCTACGCCCAGTGCGCCATCGACGCCAAGGTCGCCTTCGTCAACGCCCTCCCGGTCTTCATCGCCGGCACCAAGGAGTGGGCCGACAAGTTCACCGAGGCCGGCGTCCCGATCATCGGCGACGACATCAAGTCCCAGGTCGGCGCCACCATCACGCACCGCGTGATGGCGCGTCTGTTCGAGGACCGCGGTGTCCGTCTTGAGCGCACCATGCAGCTCAACGTCGGCGGCAACATGGACTTCAAGAACATGCTCGAGCGTGACCGCCTCGAGTCGAAGAAGATCTCCAAGACGCAGGCCGTCACCTCGCAGATCCCCGACCGCGAGCTCGGCGAGAAGAACGTCCACATCGGCCCGTCGGACTACGTCCAGTGGCTCGACGACCGCAAGTGGGCCTACGTCCGCCTCGAGGGCCGCGCGTTCGGCGACGTCCCCCTGAACCTCGAGTACAAGCTCGAAGTGTGGGACTCCCCGAACTCCGCCGGTGTCATCATCGACGCGCTGCGCGCTGCGAAGATCGCCAAGGACCGCGGTATCGGCGGCCCGATCCTGTCGGCGTCGAGCTACTTCATGAAGTCCCCGCCGGTGCAGTACTTCGATGACGAGGCCCTGGCCAACGTCGAGAAGTTCATCAACGGCGAGACCGAGCGCTAGTCGCGCTCCAGGTGTCCTCGACGGCATCTGGACTTCGGCTGGTCTTCACGGAGGGTCCCCGGGCACTGTGCCCGGGGACCCTCCGCGTATGTGACCCTTGCCCACATGGCTGTCGTACGTGATCTGCGCGTACTCCTGCGTCTGCGGGACTTCCGCAACTTGCTCGCCGTGCGGCTGCTCTCCCAGGCGGCTGACGGCGTGTACCAGGTCGCACTGGCCACCTACGTCGTCTTCTCCCCGGAGAAACAGACCTCGCCCGCGGCCATCGCCTCCGCCATGGCCGTGCTCCTGCTGCCCTATTCGGTGATCGGGCCCTTCGCCGGAGTCCTGCTGGACCGCTGGCCCCGCCGTCAGGTCTTCCTCTACGGCAACCTGCTGAGGGCCTTCCTCGCCTGCGTCACCGGCATGCTGATCGTCGCTCAGGTCCCCGACTGGCTCTTCTACGCCTCGGCCCTGTCCGTGACCGCGGTCAACCGCTTCGTCCTGGCCGGACTCGCCGCCTCCCTGCCGCGCGTCGTCGACTCCGGCCGCCTGGTCACGGCGAACGCGCTCTCCCCGACCGCCGGAACCCTCGCGGCCGTCGCCGGCGGGGGACTCGCCTTCGTCGTCCGCGCCCTGGCCGCCGACTCCGACGCCCTGGTCGTCCTGCTCGGCGCCGGCCTCTACTTGTGCGCGGCCCTGGCCTCCCTGTCCCTCGCCGTGCGGCTCCTGGGGCCCGACCACCCTCCCGGCCGGACCGACCCGACGATCCGCGAGGGGGTGGTCCTCGCCGTGCGCGGCATGGCCGACGGGCTGCGGCACCTGTCCTCCCGGCGCGAGGCGGCCCAGGCGCTCACCGCCATGACCCTGATGCGGTTCTGCTACGGGGCCCTGTTCGTCACGCTGCTCATGCTCTGCCGCTACGCCTGGTCGGACACCGAGTCCGACGGGCTGGCCTTGCTCGGCGTCACCGTCGGCGTCTCCGGGGCGGGGTTCTTCGCGGCCGCCGTCCTGACTCCCTGGCTCGTCGACAGGCTGGGCACCCGGGGCTGGATGACCGTCTGCGCCGCCGGCTGCGCACTCCTGGTCCCGGCGCTCGGACTGTTCTTCGCCCCCGGCCCGATGCTGGCCGCCGCCTTCGTCCTGGGCCTGGCCACCCAGGGGGCCAAGATCTCCACCGATACCGTCGTGCAGTCCCGGGTGGACGACGCCTTCCGCGGGCGCGTCTTCTCCGTCTACGACGTGCTCTTCAACGCCGCCTTCGTCAGCGCCGCGGCAGTGGCGTCGCTCGTGCTCCCGCTCGACGGACGGTCCGTCCCGCTGATCCTCGGCGTCGCCGTGCTCTATGCCGCGATCGCCGGATTCCTCATGCGTCAGGGCGATGTTTCACGTGAAACATCGCCCTGAGCAGTTCCGGTACCGGGCTCCGGCGTCGGTCAACGCGGATGTTTCACGTGAAACATCGGCGCTCCCTGCCGAAGGTCCGCCTCAGTTCTGCGCGGCCCACCACTCCTTCAGGGCGGCGGCCGCTGCCTCGGGCCCCAGGGGGCCGTTCTCCAGGCGCAGCTCCAGCAGGAACGCGTACGCCTTGCCGATCACCGGACCGGGACCGACGTCCAGGACCCGCATGATCGCGTTGCCGTCCAGGTCGGGCCTGATCGCGTCCAGCTCCTCCTGCTCCTGCAGCTGGGCGATGCGCTCTTCCAGCCCGTCGTAGGTGCGGGAGAGGGCATTCGCCTTGCGCTTGTTGCGCGTGGTGCAGTCGGAACGGGTCAGCTTGTGCAGGCGCTCCAGCAGCGGGCCGGCGTCACGGACGTAGCGCCGCACCGCCGAGTCGGTCCACTCCCCGTCCCCGTAGCCGTGGAAGCGCAGGTGCAGCTCCACCAGCCGGGACACGTCCTTGATCATGTCGTTGGAGTACTTCAGCGCGGTCATGCGCTTCTTGGTCATCTTCGCGCCCACCACCTCGTGGTGGTGGAAGGAGACCCGCCCGTCGCTCTCGAACCGCCGGGTGCGGGGCTTGCCGATGTCGTGCAGCAGGGCCGCGAGCCGCAGCACCAGGTCCGGTCCGTCCTCCTCCAGGGCGATCGCCTGCTCCAGAACGATCAACGAGTGGTCGTAGACGTCCTTGTGCCGGTGGTGCTCGTCGCTCTCCAGCCGCAGCGCCGGCAGCTCGGGCACCACGTGCTCGGCCAGTCCGGTGTCCACGAGGAGGCCGAGGCCCTTGCGCGGGTGCGCGGACAGCAGCAGCTTGTTCAGCTCGCCCTGTACCCGCTCCGCCGAGACGATCTCGATGCGGCCGGACATCGCCGTCATCGCCGCCACCACGTCGGGGGCGACCTCGAAATCGAGCTGAGCGGCGAAACGGGCCGCCCGCAGCATCCGCAGCGGGTCGTCGGAGAAGGAGTCCTCCGGAGTACCGGGAGTGCGCAGCACGCCCGCCCGGAGGTCCTCCAGGCCGCCGTGGGGGTCCACGAACTCCTTCTCCGGGAGCGCGACGGCCATCGCGTTCACCGTGAAGTCGCGGCGAACGAGATCTTCCTCGATCGAGTCTCCGTAGGAGACCTCCGGCTTGCGCGAGGTCCGGTCGTAGGACTCGGAGCGGTAGGTGGTCACCTCGATCTGGAAGCCGAGCTTCTGAGCACCGACCGTGCCGAAGGCGATGCCGACGTCCCACACGGAGTCGGCCCACGGCCTGACGATCTTGAGGACGTCCTCGGGGCGGGCGTCGGTGGTGAAGTCGAGGTCGTTGCCGAGCCGCCCGAGCAGCGCGTCGCGGACGGACCCGCCGACCAGGGCGAGGCGGAATCCCGCCTGCTGGAAACGGCGGCCGAGTTCGTCGGCGACAGGGGCTACCCGCAGCAGTTCGCTCACTGCGCGGGACTGTCCCTGACTCAGGACACTGGGGTTGTCTTCCTTGGCGTTCGGCACAACAGAAAAGGGTACGTGCCCGGCCCGCCGCGAGCTTCCCCGTTTGTGGCCACCCCGGCCCACGGACGCTCCGGGGCGGGCCCGATCATGTGGAGCAAGGCGCGGCACTCGCGCACAGCGGGCCTCGTTACCATGCGTGGACGCACAAACGACGACCACTGACACTTCGAGGGACGGGCGGGCGCGTGGCCGAGGCGGCAGACATCCAGGGGGCGCCCGCTCCTGCCCGGCGACGCTGGCTGCGGCGCGCGGTCGTCCTGCTCGCCGGGACGCCGGTGCTGGCCGCGCTGGTCTACTCGCCCGCCCCCGAGGCACAGGCCGCGGACGCGGCGGCCTCCACCGTCGACGTCCAGATCGACGGCCTGACGCCGACCGCCCCGGTGAAGGGCGACACCCTCACCATCTCCGGCACCGTGGTCAACAACGGCCGCGAGAAGATCAACGACGCGCACGTGGGCCTGCGGGTCGGGCCGGCGCTGGGGGACCGCAGCTCCATCGACGAGGCAGCGGAGCGCGGCGGCTTCCGGGCGGGCACCGATCCCGCGGAGATCGGTGCCGAATTCGCCGTGAAGATCGATGCGCTGCCGTCGAAGGTGGCCCAGCCCTTCACCCTCAAGATTCCGGTGAACAAGTTGGAGCTGGACAAGGACGGCGTCTACCAGCTCGGGGTCTCCCTGTCCGGGGAGACCGAGAGCCGCCCCTCCGAGCAGGTCCTGGGCATCAAGCGGACCTTCCTGCCCTGGCAGCCGGAAGCCGCGGCCAAGCGCTCGCAGCTCACGTACGTGTGGCCGCTGATCTCCGGCACGCACCTGACGGCGGAGACCGGCTCGGACGAGCTGCAGACTCCCGTCTTCCTCGACGACAGCCTGGCCGACGAGCTGCGGCCCGGCGGCCGCCTGGAACAGATGGTCTCGCTCGGCAGGGAGCTGCCCATCACCTGGGTCGTCGACCCCGACCTGCTCTACACCGTCGACGCCATGACCAAGGGCTACCGGGTCCGCACCGCCGACGGCCGGATCGTCCCGGGCAAGAACAAGGCCCTCGCCGAGCAGTGGCTGAGCTCGCTGGAGAGCGCCGTCCAGGGCAAGAAGGTCGTCGCCCTGCCCTTCGCGGACCCCGACATCGCCTCGCTCGCCCACCGCGGCAAGGACGTCTCCGGCACCCTGGGGCAGCTGCGGCCCGCCACCGACAAGGCGAAGCAGGCCGTCGAGACGGTCCTGCACGTCCCCGCGACCACCGACTTCTCCTGGCCCGTGGACGGGGCGATCGACCCGTCGATCGTCAACGTCGCGACCTCGGCCGGCGCCCACAACGTCCTCACCCGCAGCGACAGCCTCCTGGAGACCGGCGCCCTCGGCTACACCCCGTCGGCCGCCCGGCCCATCGGCGCGGGCACGACGGCCGTGGTCGCCGACGCCGACCTCTCCACCGCCTTCCAGGGCGACATGCTCCGCGCGGGGGACTCCACCCTCGCGGTGCAGCAGTTCCTCGCCCAGACCCTCGCCCTGAACCTGCAGAAGACCGACGACCAGCGCAGCTTCGTCGTGGCCCCGCAGCGGACGCCGTCCGCCAGCCAGGCCCAGACGATGGCCGCCGCGGTGCGGGGCTTGCAGTCCGGCCGCTGGATCCAGCCCGTCGACCTGGAGGCCGCGGCCGCCGCCACGCCCGACCCGCGCGCCGCGACCCAGGTCCCCGGAGCCGGCCAGTACCCCGAGGCCCTGGCCAAGCAGGAACTGCCGGTCTCCGCCTTCGAGAAGATCCGTACCACCGAGTCCACGCTCGACCACTTCAAGGTGGTCCTGACCGCGCCCGACCGCGTGGAGATCCCCTTCGGCAACGCCACCAACCGGGAGATGTCCACCTCCTGGCGCGGCCGTCCCGACGCGGCGCGGGACTACCGGGACCAGGTGCAGCAGTACCTGATCAGCCTCAGCGAGAAGGTCAAGGTCATCCCCAAGTCCGACGCCACCCTCTCCGGACACAGCGCGACCATCCCCGTCAGCGTCCAGAACAGCCTCGTCCAGGACACCCACAACCTGGTCCTGCGCGTGAAGTCCGCCAACCCCACCCGGTTGATGTTCGGCGAGGACCAGCAGGTGGTCTCGGTCCAGGGCGGGCACAGCCAGACCGTAAAGTTCACCGCCAACGCCACTGCGAGCGGCCCGGTCGAGGTGACCGCGCAGCTCTACACGACCGACGGCGTCCCCTACGGCAAGGCACGCAAGTTCACCGTGGAGGCCACCGAGGTCACTCCCACCGTCATGCTCGTCATCGCGGGCGGCGTCCTCCTCCTCGTTCTGGCCGGCATCAAGATGTACGCCAGCCGCAAGCGCGTCGCGGCACGCGCCGCCGCGGAGGAGGGGAGCACGCAGCAGAGTGACGAGTCCCCGGACACCGGACCGCAAAGCGCGGACCCGTCCGGCACGGGTGAGACAGTGGACCGTTGAGCGATGCCGTGGCCGGTCGGCCTGGGGACGATGAGGTGGGGTTTCGATGAACGCGCCGTACGAAGGTGACCGCGCGCAGGGCACTGGTGGGCCCGCGCCCTCCCAGGGCACTGCTCCCGGCGCCCCGGTGCCGGGGCAGGTTCCCGCACCCGCGCCCGCGCCGGACCACGACCCGTATGTCCAGGACGCCTACGCCTACGACCCGTACCGGGCGCAGGACCTGTCCGCCCAGGACCCGGTGGCCGAAGTCCTCTACGACCGGGCCTCACACCCCCCGCCACCGCCCGGCACCTACCAGGAGCCCGGCCCGCTGTACGCGGCCCCGCAGGCCCCCTCCTACGCCCCGGACCCGCGGGTCTGGGCGCAGACCCCGCCGCCCGAGCCGGACGGCCCCTCCCGGCACCTGCCCTACGGCGACCGCGCCACCACCACCCAGTTCGTCGGCGTGGACTCGCTCGTCACCAAGGCCGCCGACCAGGAGCCCCAGCCCGACGCCTTCGCGCACCTCTACCGGGACCAGGAGGCGGCGCCCCGCACCCCCGCGGAGGACGCCCCCGTGGCGGCCCCCGCCCCCAGCAAGCCCGCCGGCCGCGCTTCCAGCCTGCTCAAGTCCAGCGCCCTGATGGCCGCCGGCACGATCGTCTCCCGCATCACCGGGTTCCTGCGGACCCTGGTGATCGCGGGCGCCATCGGCGTCGCCACCCTCAACGACAGCTACCAGGTCGCCAACACCCTGCCGACGATGATCTACGTCCTGGTCGGCGGCGGCGCCCTCAACGCGGTCTTCATCCCGCAGCTGGTGCGCGCGATGAAGAACGACAAGGACGGCGGAGAGGCTTACGCCAACCGTCTGCTGACCCTCGTCATGGTCCTGCTGGGCGCCGTCACCGTCATCTGCGTGCTCGCCGCGCCGCTGTTCATCGGCATGATGTCGCAGAAGATCGCCGACGACCCGCAGCGCCTGGACGTGGCCGTCGCCTTCGCCCACTACTGCCTGCCCACCATGTTCTTCATGGGCGTGCACGTGGTCCTCGGTCAGATCCTCAACGCCCGCGGCCGGTTCGGCGCGATGATGTGGACCCCCGTCCTCAACAACATCGTCGTCATCGCCACCTTCGGTGCCTTCATCTGGGCATTCGGCGGCTTCACCACCACCGGCGTCACCGAGGCCGGCATCACCCCCGACGGCGTCCGCCTGCTCGGCCTGGGCACGCTGCTGGGCCTCGTCGTCCAGTCCCTGGCGATGGTTCCCTACCTGCGCGACGCCGGCTTCAAGCCGCGCCTGCGGTTCGACTGGAAGGGACACGGCCTCGGCAAGGCCGCCGGCCTGGCCAAGTGGACGTTCTTCTTCGTCCTCGCCAACCAGCTCGGCCTCATCGTCGTCACGCAGCTCGCCACCTGGGCCGGCGAAGTCGCCGACAAGCAGGGCCACGGCGGTACCGGCATCACCGGCTACAACTACGCCCTGCTGCTCTGGCAGATGCCGCAGGCCATCATCACCGTCTCCGTCATGACCGCCGTCCTGCCGCGCATCTCCCGCTCCGCCCACGACGGCGACGCCGCCGCCGTCCGCGACGACATCTCCTACGGGCTGCGCACCTCGGCCGTCGCGATCGTGCCCTGCGCCTTCGCGTTCCTCGCCCTGGGCGTCCCGATCTCCGGCCTCCTCTACGCCGGCTCCGGCGCGCAGAGCGCGCAGAACATCGGTTTCATCCTGATGGCCTTCGGCCTCGGACTGATCCCGTACTCCGTCCAGTACGTCGTCCTGCGCGGCTTCTACGCCTACGAGGACACCCGGACGCCCTTCTACAACACGGTCATCGTCGCCGCCGTCAACGCGGGCGTCTCCACCCTGGCCTTCCTCGTCCTCCCGGCCCGCTGGGCCGTCGTGGGCATGGCCGCCGCCTACGGTCTCGGCTACGTCGTCGGCGTCGGCGTCGCCTGGCGCCGGCTGCGCACCCGGCTCGGCGGCGACCTGGACGGGGCGCACGTGATGCGCACGTACACCCGGCTCATCGGGGCCTGCGTCCCCGCCGCCGTGGTGGCCGGAGCGGTCGCCTTCGCGGTCCTGCGCTTCCTCGGCAACGGGGCGCTCGGCTCCCTCGCCGCCCTGGTGGCGGGCGGCATCGCCCTGGCCGCGGTGTTCCTCGTCGCCGCCAAGCGGATGCGCATCGAAGAGCTCAACGCCATGGTCGGGATGGTCCGCGGACGCCTGGGCCGCTGATGCGCGCACCCGCGGACGGACCGCCCCGTCTTTTTGGCGTGTCGTGCAGAGCGCCGGACTGTGGGCACAATTGGCATGGCTTCGCAGACTGGCAGACAGCGCGCAACGGATGGGGAGGCGGGGACGACGGTGGCGGAACGTAGCACGGCCGCCGTCGACGTGGCCGACAACGGCGGCGACGAGCCGTCGGCTGCTGAGGCGGCCAAGGCCACGGCCGACGGACTGGAGAAGACCCAGGACGGACAAGCCGCGGACGGAGCCGTGCCCGAAAAGGACGGCGACCGCAGAACCGCGGCGCCCGCGGCCGCGCCCGAACTCCACAGCGGCCACAAGCTCGCCAGGCGCTACCGACTCGAAGAGTGCGTCACCCGTCTGGACGGATTCAGCAGCTGGCGCGCGATGGACGAGAAGCTGCGCCGGGCCGTGGGGGTCCACCTGCTGCCCGCCGACCACGCACGGGCCCGCGCCGTACTGGCCGCCGCCCGCTCCTCCGCCCTGCTCGGCGACCCCCGGTTCGTCCAGGTCCTCGACGCCGTGGAGGAGAACGACCTCGTCTACGTCGTCCACGAATGGCTACCCGACGCCACCGAGCTCACCGCGATCCTCGCGGCCGGCCCCATGGAGCCGCACGAGGCCTACCAGCTCGTCAGCCAGGTCTCCCAGGCCATGACCGCCGCGCACCGCGAGGGCCTGGCGCACCTGCGGCTGACCCCGAGCGCCATACTGCGCACCTCCACGGGCCAGTACCGGATCCGCGGCCTCGCCGTGAACGCCGCGCTGCGCGGCATCACCAGCGACACCCCGCAGCGCGCGGACACCGAGGCGATCGGCGCCCTGCTCTACGCCGCCCTCACCCAGCGCTGGCCGTACGAGAACGACGCCTACGGCCTCACCGGCCTGCCCAAGGGCGTCGGCCTGGTCGCCCCCGACCAGGTCCGCGCGGGCGTGCACCGCGGACTGGGCGAGCTGGCCATGCGCGCCCTCGCCAACGACGGGGCCACCGCCTCCCGTCAGGAACCCGCCTGCACCACCCCGGAAGAGCTGTCGAAGGCCGTCGCGGCGATGCCCCGCATCCGGCCGCCGGAGCCCACCTTCACCGCGCCTCCGGAATACCAGCACACGACCTACCAGCAGGGCAGCTACGGACGGCCCACGCCTCCCGGCATGCCCACGGCGCAGACGATGGCCGTCGTCCCCCCGCCGCCGCTGCAGAGCCGTACGGGCCGGGCTCTCAAGTGGGGTGTCGCGGCCCTGCTGATCGCCGCCCTCGGCCTGGGCAGCTGGCAGCTGGCCGACACCCTGCTGGAGCGCGGCAGCCAGGGGAGCAACGGCAGCAACCAGACCCCGCACGGCAAGGGCGACGAAGCACCGGTGGAGACGGAGCCGGTCCTCCACCCCGTCGCGGGCGCCCGCGAGTTCTCGCTGGACGACAAGGAGCAGGACCCCGAAGGCGTCAAGAACACCTTCGACGGGGACGCCAGCACGTACTGGCGCACCAAGTCCTTCCGCGACGGACCCGAGATGAAGGCGGACTACAAGGCCGGTGTCGGCATCGTCTACGACCTCGGCTCCGAACAGGAGGTCAAGGCCGCCTCGATAGCGCTGAGGTACGCCGGCGACCACTCCACCGTCACGCTGTACGCGACCGATTCCCTGTCCCCGGCGGGCAAGATCGGCTCCATGCCGAAGATCGCCACGGCCAAGACCTCGGACAGCACCCTCAATCTGACCGCCGACAAGCCGGTCAAGACCCGGTACGTCCTCGTCTGGATCACCGCGATGCCGTACGTGGGCGTCGATGCGTTCAGCGGGCCCGGGTACAAGCAGGCCATCACGGACGTGAAGTTCACGGGCTGACGGACAGCAGGGGAGGGGCCCACCGTTGAACGAAGCCACGCCCGGCGGCCGCAGCGACCAGGAACTCCTGTCGCTGCACGCCGCCGGAGATCCGGATGCCTTCGGTGAGCTCGTCCGACGGCACCGCGACCGGCTGTGGGCGGTGGCCCTGCGCACCCTCGGCGACCGCGAGGAGGCCGCCGACGCCGTGCAGGACGCACTCGTCTCCGCCTACCGCGCCGCACACACCTTCCGCGGCGAATCAGCCGTCACCACCTGGCTCCACCGCATCACCGTGAACGCCTGCCTGGACCGGGCCCGCAAGGCCGCCTCCCGCAGGACGGCGCCCCTGGACGATACGGACCGCCTGGAGCGCCTCCTGGAGCCCCACGAGTCCGCCGAGGCCCCGGCGGAGCGCCGGGACCTCCACCGCCAGCTCCTGGCCGCCCTGAGCACCCTCCCGGCCGAGCAGCGGGCGGCGCTGGTCCTCGTCGACATGCAGGGCTACCCCGTGGCCGAGGCCGCCCTCGTGCTCGGCGTCCCCGTCGGCACGGTGAAGAGCCGCTGCGCCCGTGGCCGGGCGAAGCTCGCCCCGCTCCTCACTCATCTGCGCACGCAGAGCGGGGATAACACCGACATCGAGCGGGGAAGGAACCGGACACCGGGGACAACCGTCCCACCGACGGCAGACCGCGGGGGCACGTCCCCGGATCCGAACGCAGTGAAGGGCGGAGGTGGACGAGCGTGAGCCCCACGACCGGCACGATCCGGCACCCCGACGTCTCGGAGATCTCCGAGCTGACGGAAGGCCTCCTCTCCCCGGCCCGCACCGCGGAGGTCCGCGGCCATCTCGGCGCCTGCGCCCTCTGCGCCGACGTACGCGACTCCCTGGACGAGATCCGGGCCCTGCTCGGGACGCTCCCCGGGCCCGCCCGGATGCCGGCCGACATCTCCGGCCGGATCGACGCGGCCCTGGCCGCCGAAGCACTCCTGGACGCCACCACCCCGGCCGACGCGGCCGGGCCCGCCCGTCGGTCCGGTCCGTCCGAGGGGGAAGCGGGCACCGGTGTTTCACGTGAAACACCGTCCGCCCCGCCCACCGAAACCAGCGCCCCGCGACCCTCCGGTCACCCGGCCGGCCCAACCGGCCCCGGCCGGCGTCGCGCCCGCCGCCGCATCGCCCTCGCGGGCGGCCTGCTCGCCGCCTGCGCCGTCGGCGTCCTGCTGGTCAACGTGCTGTCCGGCCCGCAGCACGGGCAGGACATGTCCGCCCGCGGCGACGTGGCCAGCGCCCGGGCCCGTTCCGGGGAGCACGCGTACACGGCTCAGGGGCTCCCGGGCAATGTCCGGGAACTCCTCGCCTCCGCCGGCCAGCAGAAGAAGGACCCGGGGGAGCAGAACAACACGTTCGGGCTGGAGAGCGGCTCTCCGGCCGCGCCGGACCTCGCCCCGGGCGAGCGCGACGCACCGGGGGTACCGGCCTGCGTCCAGGAGGCCGCCGGCCGCACCGAGAGCCCCCTGGCCTTCGAACGGGGGACGTACGAGGGCTCCGATGTCTTCCTCCTCGTCCTGCCGCACCCCGGTGACCCGGCCTCCGTGGACGCCTATCTCATCGGCTCCGCCTGCGTCGCCCTCCCGGGGACCCCTGCCGGAAAGCCCCTGCTGACCAGCACCTACCCCCGGGGCTGAGCCGCTCGGGAACCGGAGGGACGGCTCGGGAATGCGGGCGCCGTAGGATCCGTTGGGTGGGGTGAGAGTCCACACCGGCCCCCCGGTAGGCAGCAGGCAGTCCGTAGAGACGAGGAAGTAACCCGTGAGCGACGTACGAAACGTGATCATCATCGGCTCCGGGCCGGCCGGTTACACCGCCGCCCTGTACACCGCACGCGCTTCGCTCAAGCCCCTGGTCTTCGAAGGCGCCGTCACCGCTGGTGGTGCGCTGATGAACACCACGGAGGTCGAGAACTTCCCCGGTTTCCAGGACGGGATCATGGGGCCGGACCTCATGGACAACATGCGCGGCCAGGCCGAGCGCTTCGGCGCCGAGCTGGTTCCGGACGACATCGTGGCCGTGGACCTCACCGGTGAGATCAAGACCGTGACCGACACCGCCGGCACGGTCCACCGCGCCAAGGCCGTGATCGTCACCACGGGCTCCCAGCACCGCAAGCTCGGCCTGCCCAACGAGGACGCCCTGTCCGGCCGCGGCGTCTCCTGGTGCGCCACCTGCGACGGCTTCTTCTTCAAGGACCACGACATCGTCGTGGTCGGCGGCGGCGACACCGCGATCGAGGAGGCCACCTTCCTCTCGCGCTTCGCCAAGTCCGTCACGATCGTCCACCGCCGCGACACCCTGCGCGCCTCCAAGGCCATGCAGGACCGCGCCTTCGCCGACCCGAAGATCAAGTTCGCCTGGGACAGCGAGGTCGCCGCGATCCACGGTGACCAGAAGCTCTCCGGTCTCACCCTGCGCAACACCAAGACCGGTGAGACCTCCGAGCTGCCCGTGACCGGCCTCTTCATCGCCGTCGGCCACGACCCGCGCACCGAGCTCTTCAAGGACCAGCTGGACCTCGACGCAGAGGGCTACCTCAAGGTCGACGCCCCCTCCACCCGCACCAGCCTCACCGGTGTGTTCGGCGCGGGCGACGTCGTCGACCACACCTACCGCCAGGCCATCACCGCCGCGGGCACCGGTTGTTCCGCGGCCCTCGACGCCGAGCGCTTCCTCGCCGCCCTCGCGGACGCCGAGAAGGCGCACGCGACGGTCTGACACCCGCAAGCAGCACCACACCCCACTCGACGCAGGAAGAGAAGGAGCCCGTTGTGGCCGGCACCCTCAAGAACGTGACCGACGCAGACTTCGACACCCAGGTCCTCGGGAGCGACAAGCCCGTCCTCGTGGACTTCTGGGCCGCCTGGTGCGGTCCGTGCCGCCAGATCGCTCCCTCCCTCGAGGCCATCGCGGCCGAGTACGGGGACCAGATCGAGATCGTCAAGCTCAACATCGACGAGAACCCGGCCACGGCTGCCAAGTACGGCGTCATGTCCATCCCGACGCTGAACGTCTACCAGGGCGGCGAGGTCGCCAAGACCATCGTCGGCGCCAAGCCGAAGGCCGCGATCCTGCGTGACCTCGAGGGCTTCATCCAGGCTCCCAAGGCCGTCTGACGGACCGATGTTTCACGTGAAACGGGGTCGCTCCTGAGGGAGCGGCCCCGTTTGGCGCTTCCGTGACCTCCCTCAGAGCGGACGCAGGGCCGGCTCCTTGCGCGCGGCGCCCAGCAGCCGGTCCAGGGCGAGTTCCACGTCTTCCTTCCACGACAGTGTGGAGCGCAGCTCCAACCTCAGCCGCGGGTGCACGGGATGCGGCCGTACGGTCTTGAAGCCCACGGCCAGCAGATGGTCCGCGGGCAGCAGACAGGCCGGGCCGTCCCAGCGGGCGTCCCCGAAGGCCTCGATCGCCCGGAACCCCCTGCGCAGCAGGTCCTTCGCCACCGTCTGGACCATCACCCGTCCAAGCCCCTGCCCCTGGTACCCCGGCATGATCCACGCGGTGATCAGCTGTACGGCGTCCGGGGAGACCGGGCTGGTGGGAAACGCGGTCGCCCGGGCCACGTACGCCGGCGGAGCGTACAGAACGAATCCCACGGGGACCTCGTCCACATAGACCAGGCGTCCGCACGAGCCCCACTCCAGCAGGACGGCGGAGATCCACGCCTCCTTCTCCTGGGCGGCGTTGCCCGCCTTCACCGCGGCCCCGCCGCTGACGGGGTCCAGCTCCCAGAAGACGCAGGACCGGCAACGCCGGGGCAGGTCCTGAAGGTTGTCCAGCGTGAGCGGTACCAGCCGACGACCCATGACCGCATCGTATCCACAGCTCGAATCACCCGAAACCGCAGCAAGGCAAAGGGGCGGGCCGCACCGGTTCTCACCGGCACGACCCGCCCCTCGACTCGACCGTGGGCTACTCCCCGGAGAGTCCCTGGTCCAGCACCCGGCCCTCGCCCGGCGCCAGCGTGCCCAGAATCCGCTCCAGGTCCTCCATCGAGGCGAACTCGACGGTGATCTTGCCGCGCTTCTGACCCAGGTCCACCTTCACCCGCGTTTCGAACCGGTCCGACAGCCGCGTCGCGAGCTCGCTGAGCGCCGGGGAGACCCGGGCGCCCGCCCTCGGGCCCTTGGGCTTCACCGCGCCGGCCGTTTCCGCCCCCATCAGGGAGACGATCTCCTCGACCGCGCGCACGGAGAGCCCCTCGGCCACGATCCGATGCGCCAGCCGGTCCTGCACCTCGGAGTCGTCCACCGAGAGCAGGGCCCGCGCATGGCCGGCCGACAGCACGCCCGCCGCCACCCGCCGCTGCACGGACGGAGACAGCTTCAGCAGGCGCAGCGTGTTCGAGACCTGCGGACGCGAACGCCCGATCCGGTCCGCCAGCTGATCGTGCGTGCACTTGAAGTCCTGGAGGAGCTGGTCGTACGCGGCCGCCTCTTCCAGCGGGTTCAGCTGAGCCCGGTGCAGGTTCTCCAACAGCGCGTCCAGCAGCAGCTTCTCGTCGTCCGTAGCGCGGATGATCGCCGGGATGCGCGGCAGGCCGGCCTCCCGGCACGCCCGCCAACGCCGCTCGCCCATGATCAGCTCGTAGCGACCCGGGGCCGCCTGGCGAACCACCACCGGTTGGAGCAGGCCCACCTCCTGGATGGAGGTCACCAGCTCGGCCAGTGCGTCCTCGTCGAACACCTCTCGCGGCTGGCGCGGGTTCGGCGTGATCGAGTCCATCGGAAGCTCCGCGAACGTCGCTCCCGCCACTTCCCCGATCTCCGGGGCCGCGGCCCGCTCCGGCTCGCCCGCCGCCGGGAACGCCGCCGATGTTTCACGTGAAACATCGGCCTGCGCCAGCGCGGCCAGCTTCGCCGCGGCGATTCCCCGCTCGGAGTTCAGCACCGGCACGGCCGACGGGGACGTCGAACCGGAACCGATCACCGGGGGCGTCTTCTCCTGCGGAGCCGCGGGAATCAGCGCGCCGAGCCCCCGCCCCAGACCCCTACGTCGCTCACTCACTGGATCCCCTCCGCCATGCTCTGCGTGTGGTTCGTTCCCGCACCCAGATGGGGGTGCTGGGGGTCGTACTGGATTCCGGCCCCGCGCAGCGCGATCTCCCGCGCCGCCTCCAGATAGGAGAGGGAACCGCTGGAGCCCGGATCATAGGTCAGTACCGTCTGGCCGTAACTCGGGGCCTCGGAGATGCGGACCGACCGCGGGATGCTCGTGCGCAGCACCTCCTTGCCGAAGTGAGTGCGCACCTCCTCCGCCACCTGCGAAGCCAGCCGGGTCCTGCCGTCGTACATCGTCAGCAGGATGGTGGACACGTGCAGGGTGGGGTTCAGGTGGGCCCGCACCAGATCGACGTTGCGGAGCAGCTGACCCAGCCCTTCCAGCGCGTAGTACTCGCACTGGATCGGGATGAGCACCTCGGCGCCCGCGACCAGGGCGTTCACCGTCAGCAGGCCCAAGGAGGGAGGGCAGTCGATCAGGATGTAGTCGAGCGGCTGCTCGTACGCCTGGATGGCCCGCTGGAGGCGGCTCTCGCGTGCCACGAGGGAGACCAGCTCGATCTCGGCACCCGCCAGGTCGATCGTGGCGGGGGCACAGAACAGCCCTTCCACATCGGCCACCGGCTGGACGACCTCCATCAGCGGTCGGCTGTCCACAAGCACGTCGTAGATGGACGGCACGTCCGCGTGGTGGTCGATGCCCAGCGCCGTGGAGGCGTTGCCCTGGGGGTCGAGATCCACGACCAGGACGCGCGCACCGTGCAGGGCCAGGGAAGCGGCCAGATTCACGGTCGACGTGGTCTTTCCCACGCCGCCCTTCTGGTTGGCCACCACCATGATCCGGGTCTGCGCGGGGCGGGGCAGGCCCTCGCTCGCACGTCCCAGGGCCTCCACCGCGATCTGGGCGGCACGGCCGATGGGCGTGTCTTCGTTGTCTACAAGCGGCGGGGCCGATGTTTCACGTGAAACATCCTCACCCGGCGATTCAGAGCGGGGACCGGGGACCGGATCGGCCATCGGCCCCGCGAGGTTGGCGTCTGACCGCACGGTGTCACTCTCCTCGGCATCAGGCTCGCGATGAACAGAGCCTGCCATGTCGCCGCGGGCGCGAACCAGCGGGGCCCGTACTCCTGTGGATGAATCCACCGTTGTGGACAACTCCGTCCCCCCTTCGTCCTTGCGGTGACGGGGGGACGCAGCCGCACGACCGCGGCTGATGATTCCGTGCAGCAGAGAGCGACGTTTCACGTGAAACACGATGCCCGGACGGAGTCATCCGGCCCCTACGACACTCCGAATGGAGCGTCAGGGGTCAGCGGCGCCGACGCGTACGGCTCACCCGGGCCGCCTTGGCCCGCTTCGCCGCGAACCTCACGCCTCCCGGGCTCTCGCCGACCTCGACCCGCACCACGGTCGAGAGCGGATCCACGATCCCCTCACCGACGTGCAGCACCGAGGTCTTCACCACACCGAGCTTGGTGAGCGCGGACTTCGCCGCGATCAGCTCCTCCTCGGCGGTATCGCCCTTCAGTGCCAGCATTTCGCCGTACGGGCGCAGCAGGGGCACGCCCCAACCAGCGAGCCGGTCCAGCGGAGCGACGGCCCGAGCCGTCACCACGTGCACCGGCTGGAGCTTTCCGAGGACCTCCTCGGCCCGCCCCCGCACGACCGTCACATGGTCGAGCCCCAGCATCTCCACGACTTCCTGAAGGAAGTTCGTGCGGCGCAGCAGCGGCTCCAGCAGCGTGATCTTCAGGTCCCGGCGGACCAGCGCCAGCGGAATGCCGGGCAGACCGGCGCCCGAACCCACGTCGCAGACGGTCACGCCCTCGGGCACGACCTCCGAGAGCACGGCGCAGTTCAGCAGGTGCCGCTCCCACAGCCGCGGTACCTCACGCGGCCCGATGAGGCCCCGCTTGACTCCCGCGTCCGCCAGCAGCTCCGCGTACCGCACGGCTTCCGGGAAATGTTCGCCGAATACCGCACGCGCCTCTTCGGGCGCCGGGGGCGCTTCTTCAGGCGTCAGGGGAAGCTCAGCTGCCTCCGTCACGGGGACCGTCCTTCCGTACCGCATGGTGTGAAAAACCACGTCGTCACTGCCAGGCTGACAAACATCGGCCCCGCCTGCGATACAGACGGGGCCGAACACTCACGCTTCCGGTCAGGCCGGGAGCACGACGACGAAGCGCTGCGGCTCCTCGCCCTCGGACTCGCTCCGCAGACCGGCGGCCGCCACGGCGTCGTGGACGACCTTCCGCTCGAAGGGGGTCATCGGAGCCAGCTTCAGGGGCTCGCCCGACGCCTTCACGTCGTCCGCGGCCTTGGCACCGAGCACCGCCAGCTCCGCGCGCTTCTTCGCCCGGAACCCGCCGATGTCCAGCATCAGCCGGCTGCGGTCCCCGGTCTCCCGGTGCACGGCGAGGCGGGTGAGCTCCTGGAGGGCCTCCAGCACTTCACCCTCGCGGCCCACGAGCTTCTGCAGGTCGCGCGCGGAGTCGCTGACGATGGAGACCGAGGCGCGGTCCGCCTCGACGTCCATGTCGATGTCGCCGTCCAGGTCGGCGATGTCCAGCAGACCCTCGAGGTAGTCGGCCGCGATCTCGCCCTCCTGCTCGAGGCGGGTCAGGGTGTCGCCACCCTCAGCGGCGGCGGTGGTGGTGCCTTCCGTCACGGGAGGGGCTCCTTCTTACTTCTTGGAAGAGGGCTTGCTGGGGGGCGTCTGACGCTGCGACTTGCTCTGCCGCTTGGGCTGCTGCCGCTTCTGCAGACCGCCACCGGCCGCATCCGCGTCGACGGTCGCCTCGACGCTCTTCGTCACCGAGCCGTCCGCCTGGGCGGCCATGCCCTGCTTGGTCAGTGCGGTGATGAACTTGCGCTCGTTGTCGTTGCGGTCCGGGCCCTTGGCCACGATCGCCGCGACGATCTTCTTCTTGCTCCGGCCCTTGATCGCGCCGTGGGTGGCGACGTGCTTCAGCAGGCGGGTCAGGTACTGGTCCTGGGCCTTGCTTCCGGGGGTCGGGTTCTGGTTGATCACGTACATCTGCTGACCCATGGTCCACAGGTTCGTGGTCATCCAGTAGACGAGGACGCCGACGGGGAAGTTGATGCCCATGACGGCGAAGATCAGGGGGAAGACGTACATCAGCATCTTCTGCTGCTGCATGAAGGGCGTCTTGACCGAGAGGTCGACGTTCTTCTGCATCAGCTGGCGCTGCGTGTAGAACTGCGACAGCGACATCAGAACGATCATGATGGCGGTGACCACGCGCACGTCGGTGATCGAGGCGCCCAGAGCGGCGACCTTGTCCGCGCTGTCCGTGAACTTGGAAGCCAGCGGAGCACCGAAGATGTGCGCGTTACGGGCGCTCTCCAGCAGCGCGCCGTCGATCTCGCCGATCGGCTTGCCGTTCGCGATGCCGGCGAGCACGTGGTAGAGCGCGAAGAAGAACGGGGACTGCGCCAGGATGGGAAGGCACGAGGAGAGCGGGTTGGTACCCGTCTCCTTGTACAGCTTCATCATCTCTTCGGACTGGCGCTGCTTGTCGTTCTTGTAGCGCTCCTGGATCGCCTTCATCTTCGGCTGGATCGCCTGCATGCCGCGCGTCGCCTTGATCTGCTTCACGAAGAGCGGGATCAGACAGATGCGGATCAAGATCACCAGGGAGACGATGGAGAGGCCCCAGGCCCAACCACTGTCCGCGCCGAACATCGACCCGTACACCTTGTGGAACTGAACGATGATCCACGAGACGGGCGTGGTAATAAAGCTGAACAGACTGGCAATCGTGTCCACTAATCAGGCTCCTTGAGCATTGCGAGATCGACGCAACGCACTGCGCAGCTGCTCGTGCCAACGCGGGCGTTTACGGGGTGGGACGTGATCCACACCGCCCGGCGACCACGGATTGCACCGCAGGATCCGCCAGCCGGTCAGGACCGTCCCCTTCACCGCACCATGCCGGTCGATGGCCGTGTACCCGTAGTGCGAGCACGAGGGGTAGTAGCGGCACACCGGCCCGAGCAGCGGACTGATCGTCCACTGGTACAGCTTGATCAATGCGAGCAGCGGGTACTTCATCGAGCCACGCCTCCCAAGAGCCGCAGCAAGGCGGCATCCAGGTCCCGGGCCAGCTCGTCGAGACCGGCATCACCCGCTCCGGGCAGAGCCCGTACCACCACCAGGCTACCTGCGGGCAGCTGGGACAGCCGCTCGCGGACGAGATGGCGCAAACGGCGCTTGACCCGGTTGCGTACGACGGCGCCGCCGACGGCTTTGCTGACGACGAAACCCGCACGCGTCGAGGGATCGATCTCCCCCGACTCGTGCGGGTCCGTTGCACCGCTTGTACGTAGGTGTACGACGAGGAGCGGGCGACCAGCCCGACGGCCCCGACGTACCGCGCTCGCGAAGTCCTCGCGCCGCCTCAGCCGATTCTCGGGAGACAGCACGACGTCACGATCCGCCCGTCAGTTACGCGGAAAGGGCGGCGCGGCCCTTGCCACGACGGTTCGCGAGGATGGCGCGCCCGGCACGGGTACGCATCCGGAGACGGAAGCCGTGGGTCTTGGCACGACGGCGGTTGTTCGGCTGGAAGGTGCGCTTGCTCACTCGGGGGCTCCAGAGAATAAATCGTTGTGGCGGGACATCGCCTGGCTGTCACCGTGCGCCCACGAGGAGTAGAACTCGCGTGTTCGCCCGAGTGGCACCGCTAAACGATCACGATCAGTGACCTTCGCCCATCGGTAGGCAGGCGGCAGCAGCCATCGACAACTCGACCTCGTTACGGTACGCGCGGCTACGCCATCCGGTCAAACCGGGTCCGCGGGGCCGCACACTGTGCACAGGCTGTGGACAACGACTTGAACCGTACCCGTCGGCCTGACTACCGTTGCCTGACCCCGGATTTTTTGTCCCGACCGTCCCAAAGAACCACACATTCGTGGGACCCCCTGTGAGAGAGCGTGCTCTGTGGCTGACGTACCTGCCGATCTTGCCGCAGTGTGGCCAAGGGTGCTCGAGAAGCTCCTCGGTGAGGGACAGAACAGCATCGAGCCCAAGGACAAGCAGTGGGTCGAACGGTGCCAGCCCCTGGCTCTCGTGGCCGACACCGCACTGCTCGCCGTCCCCAACGAGTACGGCAAGCGCGTGCTCGAAGGCCGGCTCGCCCCGCTCATCAGCGACGCCCTCAGCCGTGAGTGCGGCCGCCCGATCCGGATCGCCATCACCGTCGACGACTCCGCGGGCGAGCCCGCACCCCAGGCACCGGGCGCGCCCTCCGGCCGCGATTCCTACGAGCCCTACGGCGGCCAGCGCCCCGGCGGTCACACCGGATCCGGAGGTCACACCGGTCCCACCTCCGGATCCGGCTCCTCCGACGACGAACGGCTCCCCACGGCCCGCCCCGCCTATCCGGACTACCAGCAGCAGCGCTCCGAGCCCGGCGCCTGGCCGCGCGGCGGCCAGCAGGACGACTACGGCTGGCAGCAGCCCCGCCTCGGCGGCTTCCCCGAGCGCGATCCGTACGCCTCCCCGCAGCCGGGCTACCTCCAGCAGTCCGAGCCCTCCTCCTACGACCAGGGCTCCTACGAACAGCAGAAGTACGAGCAGCAGTCGCGCCAGCAGTACGAGGGCCAGCAGCAGCGCCAGTCCCACGGGTACGAGCAGCAGCAGTACGAGCAGCCGGCCCCGCGCCCCGCGCCCAGCCGGCCCGCGCCCTCCGCCCCGTCGGGCGGCTCCACTTCGGGCCCGCTGGAGCCGACCGCCCGGCTGAACCCCAAGTACCTCTTCGACACCTTCGTCATCGGCGCCTCCAACCGCTTCGCGCACGCCGCCGCGGTGGCGGTCGCCGAGGCGCCGGCGAAGGCGTACAACCCCCTCTTCATCTACGGGGAGTCGGGCCTCGGCAAGACGCACCTGCTGCACGCCATCGGGCACTACGCGCGGAGCCTCTACCCCGGGACCCGGGTGCGGTACGTGAGCTCCGAGGAGTTCACCAACGAGTTCATCAACTCCATCCGCGACGGCAAGGGCGACGCCTTCCGCAAGCGCTACCGCGAGATGGACATCCTGCTCGTCGACGACATCCAGTTCCTCGCGAGCAAGGAGTCGACGCAGGAGGAGTTCTTCCACACCTTCAACACGCTCCACAACGCCAACAAGCAGATCGTCCTCTCCTCCGACCGGCCGCCCAAGCAGCTCGTCACCCTGGAGGACCGGCTCCGCAACCGCTTCGAGTGGGGCCTGATCACGGACGTCCAGCCGCCCGAGCTGGAGACCCGCATCGCGATCCTGCGCAAGAAGGCCGTCCAGGAGCAGCTCAACGCCCCTCCGGAGGTCCTGGAGTTCATCGCCTCCCGCATCTCGCGCAACATCCGCGAGCTGGAGGGGGCGCTGATCCGGGTCACGGCCTTCGCGAGCCTGAACCGGCAGCCGGTCGACCTGGGCCTGGCCGAGGACGTCCTGAAGAACCTGATCCCCGGCGGCGAGGACAGCGCGCCCGAGATCACCGCCAGCGACATCATGGCCGCCACCGCCGACTACTTCGGCCTCACCGTGGACGACCTCTGCGGCTCCTCGCGCAGCCGCGTGCTCGTCACCGCCCGGCAGATCGCCATGTACCTGTGCCGTGAGCTCACGGACCTCTCCCTGCCCAAGATCGGGGCGCAGTTCGGCGGCCGCGACCACACCACCGTCATGCACGCGGACCGCAAGATCCGCGCCCTGATGGCGGAACGCCGCTCCATCTACAACCAGGTAACGGAGCTCACCAACCGCATCAAGAACGCCTGACACGGGTCCCGTGAAGGGCCTTACGGGCGCCGTCAGGCCTCCCCAAAACGCTTTCAGAGGGCGCTCCCGGGTCACTTCGGGGGGCGCCCTTCTTCGTGCGTGCGCCCCCGATCTGTTCGAATACGCCCCCTTGGAGCCAAGTCATCCACAGATCGGGCGACTTTCTTCCGTCCACACCCTGGGGACGGCCCGCGTCGCCCACAAAACTATCCACAGGGCCCAGGCATGAGACACCATCAGGGCTGGTCAGCCCCCTGTGGAATTGTGAGCAACCGTTGTCCACAGGCTGTGGACAGAATTTTCATCCACAGGCCCGTCCACCGCGTTGTCCACCGGCGGTCCACAGCTTGCGGTGTCCTGTGCACAGGATCAGACGACTTCCCCACACCGTTGTCCACTGTTCGGCAACGAAGGAGCCCCTCTCACCGCCCCGAGTGAAAGCGGTCACACTGAAGTCGACGTTTGGGTTGTGGAGTACTCGGGAAAACCTGGGGACGCACCTGTGGAGTAATCGGGGTCACCTGGGGACGGCCTGTGCAGAACTTTTCGTTCTCCACAGAGACACGGGGTTGTCCACCGGTGTCACCCACAGGGTGTGGGGATAAAAAACGCGGCCTGACCTGCGAAAACGGGCTTATCCACCGTTTCCACAGGCCCTACTACTACCCCCATAGAGAGAGAAGCCGGTTTCGGTTTTCAAGCAGGCCCTGTGCACAACTCGGTGGATCGGCCTCCCCAACACCTCGCTCCCGACTTGACCGCCAGCAGCGACGACTGTCGGCGCCGTAGGTCAGACTGGTCCCCGGCATCGGTCGAGGCATCGACGAGCCGACGACGAAGGCCGGCAGACGAGCGAGCAACAGCAGGAGGCGGTTTCCGGTGAAGATCCGGGTGGAGCGCGACGTACTCGCGGAGGCGGTGGCCTGGGCTGCTCGTAGCCTCCCGGCCCGGCCGCCGGTGCCCGTTCTCGCGGGCCTGCTGCTCAAGGCCGAGGAGGGCAAGCTGTCCCTCTCCGGCTTCGACTACGAGGTCTCGGCCCGCGTCTCCGTCGAGGCCGACGTCGAGGAGGACGGCACCGTCCTGGTGTCCGGCCGGCTGCTCGCCGACATCTGCCGCGCCCTGCCCAACCGGCCGGTGGAGATTTCCACAGACGGTGTACGGGCGACCGTGGTCTGCGGCTCCTCCCGGTTCACACTCCACACCCTGCCTGTGGAGGAGTACCCGGCGCTGCCGCAGATGCCCACCGCGACCGGCACCGTGCCCGGCGAGGTCTTCGCCTCCGCCGCCGCCCAGGTCGCCATCGCCGCCGGCCGCGACGACACGCTGCCCGTGCTGACCGGTGTCCGCATCGAGATCGAGGGCGACCGCGTCACCCTGGCCTCCACCGACCGCTACCGCTTCGCGGTCCGCGAGTTCCTGTGGAAGCCCGAGGACCCGCAGGCCTCCGCCGTGGCCCTGGTCCCCGCCAAGACGCTGCTGGACACCGCCAAGTCGCTCACCAGCGGCGACACGGTCACCATCGCGCTGTCGGGCTCCGGCAAGGGCGAGGGCCTCATCGGCTTCGAGGGCGCCGGCCGCCGCACCACCACCCGCCTCCTCGAGGGCGACCTGCCGAAGTACCGCACGCTCTTCCCGACCGAGTTCAACTCCGTCGCGGTGATCGAGACCGGCCCGTTCGTCGAGGCCGTCAAGCGCGTGGCCCTGGTGGCCGAGCGCAACACCCCGGTCCGCCTAAGCTTCGAGCAGGGCGTGCTGATCCTGGAGGCCGGCTCCTCCGACGACGCACAGGCTGTGGAGCGCGTCGACGCGAAGCTCGAGGGCGACGACATCTCGATCGCCTTCAACCCGACCTTCCTGCTGGACGGCCTGAGCGCGATCGACTCGCCGGCCGCGCAGCTCAGCTTCACGACCTCGACCAAGCCCGCGCTGCTCAGCGGCCGCCCGGCCGTCGACGCCGAGGCCGACGAGGCGTACAAGTACCTGATCATGCCGGTCCGCCTCTCCGGCTGAGGCCGCGAGACAGCAAGCACATCGTCGGGCCCGGTCACGCTTCCCGCGGGGCCGGGCCCGACGTCGTCCCTCCGGGCCGCCCGGAGTGCCCGTGGAGCCCGGCCCCGCGGCCCGGCGTAGGCTCGGGACGGGGAAGGTCCCGGGCACCCGGGGCCCCCGGCACAGACGGCCACAACGCTTAAGGAACCACCTGATGGAGCTTGGTCTCGTCGGTCTCGGCAAGATGGGCGGCAACATGCGCGAGCGCATCTGCCGCGCCGGCCACACCGTCATCGGATACGACCGCAACCCGGACCTCGCCGATGTCCACAGCCTGCGGGAACTTGTGGACAGCCTGCAGGCCCCCCGCGTGGTGTGGGTGATGGTCCCGGCGGGGGCGGCGACCCAGTCCACCGTCGACGAGCTCGGCGAACTGCTCTCGCCCGGCGACATCGTCGTCGACGGCGGCAACTCGCGCTGGACCGACGACGAGAAGCACGGCGCCGAGCTGGCCGCCAAGGGCATCGGGTTCGTGGACTGCGGCGTCTCGGGCGGTGTCTGGGGCCTGGAGAACGGCTACGCGCTGATGTACGGCGGCGACAAGGAGCACGTCGCGGTCGTCCAGCCGATCTTCGACGCCCTCAAGCCCGAGGGTGATTTCGGCGCCGTGCACGCCGGCAAGATCGGCGCCGGCCACTTCGCGAAGATGGTTCACAACGGCATCGAGTACGCCATGATGCAGGCCTACGCCGAGGGCTGGGAGCTCCTGGAGAAGGTCGACTCGGTCACCGACGTCCGCGAGGTCTTCCGGTCCTGGCAGGAGGGCACGGTCATCCGTTCCTGGCTGCTGGACCTGGCCGTGAACGCGCTGGACGAGGACGAGCACCTGCAGCAGCTGCGCGGCTTCGCGCAGGACTCGGGCGAGGGCCGCTGGACGGTCGAGGCCGCGATCGACAACGCCGTGCCGCTGCCGGCGATCACCGCCTCGCTCTTCGCCCGCTTCGCGTCGCGCCAGGACGACTCCCCGCAGATGAAGATGATCGCCGCGCTGCGCAACCAGTTCGGCGGCCACGCGGTCGAGAAGAAGTAATCCACAGCCGCTCCACAGCTGTGCACGGCCGGACGGCGGTGGACGGCTGGGGACGGCGGAGCAGCAGCACAGAACAGCAGGAAGCCGGGGGAGGTCGGCGCCGCATGCATGTTTCGCATCTCTCGCTGGCCGACTTCCGCTCGTACGCCCGGGCCGAGGTTCCCCTCGACCCGGGCGTCACGGCTTTCGTGGGTCCCAACGGCCAGGGCAAGACGAACCTGGTCGAGGCGATCGGCTACCTCGCGACCCTCGCCAGCCATCGCGTCTCCGCCGACGCGCCACTGGTGCGGATGGGCGCTGACCGGGCCGTCATCCGGGCCGCCGTCACGGAGGGCGAGCGGCAGCAGCTCGTGGAGCTGGAGCTGAATCCGGGCCGGGCGAACCGGGCCCGCATCAACCGGTCCTCGCAGGTCAGGCCCCGGGACGTGCTGGGCATCGTACGGACGGTGCTGTTCGCCCCCGAGGACCTGGCCCTGGTCAAGGGCGACCCGGGGGAGCGGCGCCGCTTCCTCGACGAGCTCGTGACGGCCCGCTCGCCGCGCATGGCGGCGGTCCGCTCGGACTACGAGCGGGTGCTCAAGCAGCGCAACACCCTGCTGAAGTCGGCGGCGATGGCCCGCCGGCACGGCGGCCGCTCCATGGACCTGTCCACCCTCGACGTGTGGGACCAGCACCTCGCGCGCACGGGCGCCGAACTGCTGGCGCAGCGTCTCGGTCTGATCGCGACGCTGCTGCCGCTGGCGGACAAGGCGTACGAGCAGCTCGCGCCCGGCGGTGGCCCGCTCGGGATCGCGTACAAGTCCTCGGCCGCCGCCGAGGCCGTCGGTGAGGCGGGCGTGGCGGACGGTACCGGCGCCGGGTCCGGCGCTGCCGCTGACGGCGGCGGGGCCCCCACCCGCGAGGCGCTGTACGAGGTGCTGCTCGGCGCGCTGGCCGACGTGCGCAAGCAGGAGATCGAGCGCGGGGTGACCCTGGTCGGCCCGCACCGCGACGACATGACGCTGCGCCTGGGCGACCTGCCGGCCAAGGGGTACGCGAGCCACGGGGAGTCCTGGTCGTACGCGCTGGCGCTGCGGCTGGCCTCCTACGAGCTGCTGCGCTCCGAGGGCGGCGAGCCGGTGCTGATCCTCGACGACGTGTTCGCGGAGCTGGACGCGCGGCGCCGGGAGCGGCTGGCGGAGCTGGTGGCGCCGGGCGAGCAGGTGCTGGTGACGGCGGCGGTCGACGACGACGTCCCGGGGGTGCTGGTCGGGACGCGGTTCGCGGTGTCCGGCGGTGAGGTGACCCGGTTGTGAGCGAGGACGAGCACGGCGGGGGCGGTGGCCCCCAGGAGCCCGCGCGGAAGGTCCCGGAGCCCTCGGGCGTGGACCTGGCCCGCCAGGCGCTGGCGGCCGCGAAGGAGGCGGCGCGCGCCCGGGGCAACGCCGCCACGGGCAAGAAGCGCCCGTACCAGCCGGGCCTGCGCTCGGGGGCCCGCGCGGACGGCCGGGACCCGATGCCGCTGATGGCGGCGCTGGACCGGCTGCGGACCGAGCGCGGCTGGGAGATGCCGATGGCGGTGGCGGGCGTGATGGAGCGCTGGCCCGAGATCGTCGGAGCGGACATCGCGGCGCACTGCGTGCCGGACCGGTACGAGGACCGCGAGCTGGTCGTGCGCTGCGACTCCTCGGCGTGGGCGGCGCAGCTGAAGCTGCTGGCCCCGCAGCTGGTGGCGCGGCTCAACACGGACCTGGGGCAGGGCACGGTCCGGCTGATCAAGGTGCACGGGCCGGGCGGCGGGCCGAAGCGGTACGGGCCCTGGCGGGCGCCGGGCAGCACGGGTCCCGGGGACAACTACGGGTGAGCGCCCGAGTGCCCGTACGGGTGGCCCGCGACCGGACGTACGCCCGTCGCGAACGCCTGTGCGGGTGGCGTCCCTCACCGTAGTGGGAGGTTGACAGCCCGAAGCGCTCAATGCCCGTGTGAGCCTCTTTGGGCCCCTGCCTGGATATGGGGAGTCGGAGAGAGGAGTTTCCGGGCGGCACATGCGGACTCAGGTACCGGCAAACGCCCATTCATGGGGGTGATGCCGGTAGACTGAACGAGAATCCCGCGCTTGCGCGGGATCCAGTCGAGTAAAGCTGACCACCGCTGACAAACGCAGATCGACGCAGCCGCTCCCGCTTGCATGCCTGCCGGCCCGGAGTACGGCCTGTGCTGTGCCAGAAAGGGCGCTTCGTGGCCGATTCCGGCAACCCCAACGACAACCAGTCCACAGTCGGCCAGAACGGCGAGGTCACGTCCTCGTACGACGCCAGTGCCATCCAGGTCCTCGAAGGCTTGGACGCGGTCCGCAAGCGGCCCGGCATGTACATCGGCTCGACCGGTGAGCGCGGGCTCCATCACCTCGTCTACGAGGTCGTCGACAACTCGGTCGACGAGGCCCTGGCCGGGCACGCGGACACCATCGACGTGACGATCCTCGCCGACGGCGGCGTGCGCGTGGTCGACAACGGCCGCGGCATCCCGGTCGGCATCGTGCCGTCCGAGGGGAAGCCGGCCGTCGAGGTCGTGCTGACGGTCCTGCACGCGGGCGGCAAGTTCGGCGGCGGCGGCTACGCCGTCTCCGGCGGTCTGCACGGCGTCGGCGTCTCCGTCGTGAACGCCCTGTCGACCAGGGTCGCGGTCGAGGTCAAGACCGAGGGCTACCGCTGGACCCAGGACTACAAGCTCGGCGTCCCGACGGCGGCCCTCGCCAAGAACGAGGCGACCTCCGAGACGGGCACCTCGGTCACCTTCTGGGCCGACGGCGACATCTTCGAGACCACCGAGTACTCCTTCGAGACGCTCTCGCGCCGCTTCCAGGAGATGGCCTTCCTCAACAAGGGCCTGACCCTCTCGCTGACGGACGAGCGCGAGTCGGCGAAGGCGACGATGGGCGCGGACACCGCCGAAGAGGCGGACGACCAGCAGGCGCGCACGGTCAAGTACCACTACGAAGGCGGCATCGTCGACTTCGTGAACCACCTGAACTCGCGCAAGGGTGAGCTGATCCACCCGACCGTCATCGACGTCGAGGCCGAGGACAAGGAGCGCATGCTCTCGGTCGAGATCGCGATGCAGTGGAACTCGCAGTACACGGAGGGGGTCTACTCCTTCGCGAACACGATCCACACGCACGAGGGCGGTACGCACGAGGAGGGCTTCCGTGCGGCTCTGACCGGTCTGGTGAACCGTTACGCGCGCGAGAAGAAGTTCCTTCGCGAGAAGGACGACAACCTCGCCGGCGAGGACGTCCGCGAGGGTCTGACGGCGATCATCTCGATCAAGCTGGGCGAACCGCAGTTCGAGGGCCAGACGAAGACCAAGCTGGGCAACACGGAGGCCAAGACCTTCGTGCAGAAGGTCGTCCACGAGCACCTCAACGACTGGTTCGACCGCAACCCGAACGAGGCCGCGGACATCGTCCGCAAGTCGATCAACGCGGCCACGGCGCGCGTCGCGGCCCGCAAGGCCCGCGACCTCACCCGCCGCAAGGGTCTGCTGGAGAGCGCCTCGCTGCCGGGCAAGCTGTCCGACTGCCAGTCGAACGACCCGGCCAAGTGCGAGATCTTCATCGTCGAGGGCGACTCGGCCGGCGGCTCGGCGAAGTCCGGCCGCAACCCGATGTACCAGGCCATCCTGCCCATCCGCGGCAAGATCCTGAACGTCGAGAAGGCGCGCATCGACAAGATCCTCCAGAACACCGAGGTCCAGGCGCTGATCAGCGCCTTCGGCACGGGCGTGCACGAGGACTTCGACATCGAGAAGCTCCGCTATCACAAGATCATCCTGATGGCGGACGCCGACGTCGACGGCCAGCACATCAACACCCTGCTGCTGACCTTCCTGTTCCGCTTCATGCGGCCGCTGGTCGAGGCCGGTCACGTGTACCTGTCGCGCCCGCCGCTGTACAAGATCAAGTGGGGCCGCGACGACTTCGAGTACGCGTACTCGGACCGCGAGCGCGACGCCCTGGTGGAGCTCGGCAAGCAGAACGGCAAGCGGATCAGGGAAGACTCGATCCAGCGCTTCAAGGGTCTGGGCGAGATGAACGCCGAGGAACTGCGCATCACCACGATGGACATCGACCACCGCGTGCTCGGCCAGGTCACCCTGGACGACGCCGCGCAGGCCGACGACCTGTTCTCGGTGCTGATGGGTGAGGACGTCGAAGCCCGGCGCTCCTTCATCCAGCGCAACGCCAAGGACGTTCGCTTCCTCGACATCTGAGTCGGCTCAGCTGACCGCCTGAAAGGACCTCTGACCAGCAATGGCCGACGAAACCACGCCCACTGCCGAGAACACCGAGGAAGAGCAGCCCGTCGTACGCATCGAGCCCGTGGGGCTCGAGACGGAGATGCAGCGCTCCTACCTCGACTACGCGATGTCCGTCATCGTCTCGCGCGCGCTGCCCGACGTACGGGACGGCCTCAAGCCCGTCCACCGTCGCGTGCTGTACGCGATGTACGACGGCGGCTACCGGCCCGAGAAGGGCTTCTACAAGTGCGCCCGCGTCGTCGGCGACGTCATGGGCACGTACCACCCGCACGGTGACAGCTCGATCTACGACGCCCTGGTCCGCCTGGCCCAGCCGTGGTCGCTGCGCATGCCGCTGGTGGACAGCAACGGCAACTTCGGCTCCCCGGGCAACGACCCGGCGGCCGCGATGCGCTACACCGAGTGCAAGCTCATGCCGCTGGCCATGGAGATGCTCCGGGACATCGACGAGGAGACCGTCGACTTCACGGACAACTACGACGGCCGCAACCAGGAGCCCACCGTCCTGCCGGCGCGGTTCCCGAACCTGCTGATCAACGGCTCCGCGGGCATCGCGGTCGGCATGGCCACCAACATCCCGCCGCACAACCTGCGCGAGGTCGCGGCCGGCGCCCAGTGGGCGCTGGAGCACCCGGAGGCCTCGCACGAGGAGCTCCAGGACGCGCTCATCGAGCGGATCAAGGGCCCGGACTTCCCGTCGGGCGCCCTGGTCGTGGGCCGCAAGGGCATCGAGGAGGCGTACCGGACCGGTCGCGGCTCCATCACGATGCGCGCCGTGGTCGAGGTCGAGGAGATCCAGAACCGCCAGTGCCTGGTGGTCACGGAGCTCCCGTACCAGACCAACCCCGACAACCTGGCGCAGAAGATCGCCGACCTGGTCAAGGACGGCAAGGTCGGCGGCATCGCCGACGTCCGCGACGAGACCTCGTCCCGGACCGGCCAGCGCCTGGTGATCGTCCTCAAGCGCGACGCCGTCGCCAAGGTCGTGCTGAACAACCTGTACAAGCACACCGACCTGCAGACGAACTTCGGCGCGAACATGCTGGCGCTGGTGGACGGCGTGCCGCGCACGCTGTCGATCGACGCCTTCATCCGCCACTGGGTGACGCACCAGATCGAGGTCATCGTCCGGCGCACGAAGTTCCGCCTGCGCAAGGCGGAGGAGCGCGCCCACATCCTGCGCGGTCTGCTCAAGGCGCTGGACGCGATCGACGAGGTCATCGCGCTGATCCGGCGCAGCAACACGGTCGAGATCGCCCGCGAGGGCCTGATGGGCCTGCTGTCGATCGACGAGATCCAGGCGAACGCGATCCTGGAGATGCAGCTCCGCCGCCTCGCGGCCCTGGAGCGGCAGAAGATCGTCGCCGAGCACGACGAGCTCCAGGCCAAGATCAACGAGTACAACGCGATCCTGGCCTCCGAGGAGCGCCAGCGGCAGATCGTCAGCGAGGAACTGGCGGCCATCGTCGAGAAGTTCGGCGACGACCGGCGCTCCAAGCTGGTGCCCTTCGACGGCGACATGTCCATGGAGGACCTGATCGCCGAAGAGGACATCGTCGTCACGATCACCCACGGCGGGTACGTCAAGCGCACCAAGACCGAGGACTACCGCTCGCAGAAGCGCGGCGGCAAGGGCGTGCGCGGCACGAAGCTGAAGCAGGACGACCTCGTCGACCACTTCTTCGTGTCCACCACCCACCACTGGCTGCTGTTCTTCACGAACAAGGGCCGCGTCTACCGGTCCAAGGCGTACGAGCTCCCGGACGCCGGGCGGGACGCGCGCGGTCAGCACGTGGCGAACCTGCTGGCCTTCCAGCCGGACGAGAAGATCGCCCAGATCCTCGCGATCCGCGACTACGAGGCGGCGCCCTACCTGATCCTGGCCACCAAGGGCGGCCTGGTGAAGAAGACGGCGCTCAAGGACTACGACTCGCCGCGTTCGGGTGGCGTCATCGCTATCAACCTCCGGGAGACCGAGGACGGCAGCGACGACGAGCTGATCGGCGCCGAGCTGGTGTCCGCCGAGGACGACCTGCTGCTCATCAGCAAGAAGGCGCAGTCGATCCGCTTCACGGCGACCGACGACGCGCTGCGCCCGATGGGCCGCGCCACCTCCGGCGTGAAGGGCATGAGCTTCCGCGGCGGGGACGAGCTGCTCTCCATGAGCGTGGTCCGCCCCGGTACCTTCGTCTTCACCGCGACCGACGGCGGCTACGCCAAGCGGACGCCGGTGGACGAGTACCGCGTCCAGGGCCGTGGCGGCCTGGGCATCAAGGCCGCGAAGATCGTGGAGGACCGCGGCTCGCTGGTGGGCGCGCTCGTGGTGGACGAAACGGACGAGATTCTCGCCATCACCCTCGGCGGTGGTGTGATTCGTACGCGAGTCAACGAAGTGCGGGAGACCGGCCGTGACACCATGGGCGTCCAGCTGATCAACCTGGGCAAGCGGGATGCCGTCGTCGGCATCGCCCGCAACGCGGAGGCCGGTCAGGAAGCTGACGAGATCGACGACAGCGAGACCGACAGCGAGACCGAGAACGAGACCGAGATCGGGACCGGAGCGGCCGTCGAAGGACAGGCCGCCGAGGCCGCCGGGGGCACGGAGCCTTCGGCTGGGGAGCACGAGGAGTAAGCGTGAGTGGAGCCACGGGCGCCGGACCGGCCGAGACTGGAGAGAACGGTGCCCGTGGCCCCGCCGCGGGCTCCCAGGGGGGAACTGTGACGGACACCCGAGGACCGCAGCCGCCTCAGTCGCCGCAGACGCAGGCCGGCCAGCAACAGCCCTACCACCCGCCGCAGGCGTACTCGGCGCCCTCGGGCGCCGGGGCGCCGCGCGGCGGCGGTGACCCGGGGGCGCAGCGCAAGCCGCGCCCCGGGGCCCGTACGGCGCCCAGGACGCGCAAGGCGCGCCTCAGGGTGGCCAAGGCCGACCCGTGGTCGGTGATGAAGGTCAGCTTCCTGCTGTCGATCGCGCTGGGCGTGTGCACGATCGTCGCGTCGGTGGTGCTGTGGATGGTCATGGACGCCATGGGCATCTTCTCCAGCGTCGGCGGCACGATCAGCGAGGCGACCGGCTCGAACGAGAGCAACGGCTTCGACCTCCAGAGCTTCCTGTCGCTGCCGCGCGTTCTGATCTTCACATCGGTGATCTCGGTCATCGACGTGGTGCTCATGACGGCGCTGGCGACCCTGGGCGCGTTCATCTACAACCTGTCGGCGGGCTTCGTCGGCGGTGTGGAGCTGACCCTCGCCGAGGACGAGTAGCCCGCTGCGGGGTCGTGGGGCGCAGGGGCGGATGACCTGCGCAGACGGGTCACGGCAACCAATTTTGGAGTCACCGGGTCTGTGCGCTAACCTTCAGAAGTCAGCGCGCAGCGCGGATGGGGCTATAGCTCAGTTGGTTAGAGCGCATCCCTGATAAGGATGAGGCCACAGGTTCAAATCCTGTTAGCCCCACAGTGTCGAAGACCCCCAGGCCCATGGCCCGGGGGTCTTCTTCGTAGGGCCAGTTGAGTGGTGGCCAGGTCACCGATCGGTATCGGTCGGTGTGTATTGTTGGGCGCCAGAAGTCTCCCTACGTCAACGAAAGACGAGGTCGCGCGGTGAAGAAGCTGCTCCTGGTCGCACTGGCCGCCATCGGCGGGCTCCTCGTGTACCGCCAGATCCAGGCGGACCGCGCCGAGCAGGACCTGTGGACGGAGGCAACTGACTCCGTGCCTTCTGGTTCCGGTGTGTGAGACCCGAGGTTGATCCCAGAGCCCCGACTGCCGCTGCGGTCGGGGCTTTGTGCTGCTGTGTGACGAAAAGTTGTAGTACGCAAAGATCCGGCTCGTGCCGGCGAACTCGGGGTGGGTGGGCGTGATGGGGCGGGTACGTCGGCGGGTTCGGCGGGTTCGCCGGTCGGTGCGGAGGCCCGCCCTGGCCGCGGTGGTGGCGCTGGCCGCCCTGGGGCTGTCGGCGGCCCTGCCGGGGACCGCCGGGGCGGCCGGTACGCCGCAGCCGCAGCCGGTGCCCGCGTACCGCGGCGCGGAGGGCGCGAAGGCGGTCGACGGGAAGCCCTCGACGGCCGGCTCCCCGCTGCTGGAGGCCGGGTCGCTCTACAAGGACTCGATCGCGCCGGGGGAGCGCTACTACCGGCTCTACCTGGACGACCGCTCCACCGTGTACGTCTCCGGAGTGCTCCAGCCCCCCGCTGGTGCCAAGGTCGGCTACAGCGACGGCGTCGAGGTCCAGGTCATGAACACCGAGAACCGCTACTGCCCGGGCAACCCCGGACGGGCCGGCTTCGGCTACGACCCCGTCCCGATCAGCGCCGTGGGCTCGCGCATGCTCCAGGAGGACGCCGGCTGCCAGGGGGCCGGCACCTACTACGTCAAGGTCACGCGTACCGCGGCCAAGGACGGCGACCAGGCCGCCTGGCCCCTGGAGCTGCGGGTCCAGCGCGAACCGGGCCTGGGCACGGGCAGCGCGCCCACCGCCGCGCCCAGCGTCTGGCCGTCGGCCTCCCCGACCCTGCCGGGCACCGATCCGAAGTCGCGGACGGGTGGCAGCGGCTTCAACGACGCGCGGGCGCTGGGCGCCGGGGTGTGGAGCGACGAACTGCGGCCCGGCCAGACCCGCTTCTACCGGGTGCCGCTCGACTGGGGGCAGCAGCTCGGCCTCGGCGCCGAACTCTCCGCCGCGAAGCGGACGAAGGAGTACGGCTCGGCCGCGGACGGCCTCACCGTCTCGCTGTACAGCCCGTACCGGGCCCTGGTCGACTCCAAGGACACCTCCTACGACGGCAAGCAGGCGAGCGTCACCCTGCCGCGGACGGCGCCGGTGGCGTACGAGAACCGCTTCTCCGACGACCGCGAGGTCGGACCGGTCCGGATGGCGGGCTGGTACTACATCGCCGTGACCATGGGCGGCAAGGTCGGGGAGTTCACCGAGGACGCGGTGCCCGTGCCGCTGACGCTGCGGATGGACGTCATCGGCGGGGCGGGCAAGGCCCCCGCGTACGCGGAAGGGCTCGCGGCCGGGGGATTCGGCGTCGGGGCCGAGGACCGGACCGCCGCCAAGGAGGGCACCACGGCCGTGGAGGCCGCGCAGGCCTCGGCGGACCGGTCGGTGATGCGGACGGTCGCGGGCGCCGGCTTCGGCGCCGGGACGCTGCTGCTGCTCGTCCTGGGCGGCTGGATCCTGCTGGCCAGGCGGCGGGCGTAGCCGGCCGGTCCGGCGCCGGCCGGCGCCTCGGGCTGGGGCGTGCCCGGGGCTGGGGCGGCGCCTAGAGCCGGGTCAGCGCCCAGATGCCGACGGTGAAGCACAGCAGCGCGGCGAGCACGATGCCCGCGGTGACCTTCGGGGGCGGCGGAGCGATCCCGCCCGTACGGGGCTGCGCGGGCGGGTGCGGTTGCGCGTACGGGTGCGGCTGCGCGTACGGGGAGGTCGGGATCGCCGAGGTCGTCGGGGGGACGGGGGCCGCCCCGGGGAGCGGCGGCTGGAGGTGGAAGCTGCCGGTCTCCGAGGGCGCGTGGACCGGGGTGGGGGCCGTCGCGTACGGCGCGTACGGCGCGGCCGGGGTGGACGGCGTGGACGGTGTCGGCTGGAGGGGATGCGCGGGGTGGTGCGTCGGGTGCGTCGGCTGTACGGCCGGCGCGGCCCGGGTGGGCACCGTGGCGGCCATGACGGCGCCCTCGTGACCCTTGTGGCCCTCCCGGCCGTCCTGGTGACCGAGGCTCTCGGGCCCCCGGGGCGTGAAATCGGAGGGCACCGGACCGAGTTGGTCGAACACCTCCACCGACGGCTCGTCCGTGGCGGGCGGCGGCAGCAGCTCCACGGCCTCGGCAAGGGCCCTGCGCGCCCCTGTGGCCGTCTTGAACCGGATCTGGGGGTCGGGCTGGAGCAGCGCGGCCAGTACGTCCCACAGCGGTGCGGGGACGCCCTCGGGCGGGCCGGGCGTCCCGTGGGTGAGGAAGTGCGCCACCAGGGCCTGGGAGTCGGGCTTGCGGCCGTGCAGCAGGTAGAGGCCGACCAGTCCGACGGCGAACAGGTCGGCGGTGAAGTCGGGTTCGGAGCCGAGGAGTTGTTCCGGAGCGAGGTAGCCGGGGGTGCCGACCACGTAGGCGGTCTCGGTCAGTCGGGGCTCGCCCTTGCGCATGGCGATGCCGAAGTCGGACAGCCGCAGGTGCGGCCGCCCGGTTCCAGTGGCCTCCATCAGGATGTTGGCCGGTTTGATGTCGCGGTGGACCACGCCCTCCGCGTGCACCGCCGCCAGCCCCGCCAAGAGCTGGTCGAGCAGCGTGCACACGAACCGGGGCGGCAGGGCGCCGTAGTCCCCGATCACGTGGGCGAGGGAACCGCCCGCGACGAGGTCCATCGTGAACAGGACCTTGTCGTCGTCCGCCGCCCAGCTGGCCGGGGCCAGTACGTGCGGGTGGTCGATCCGCAGCGCCTGCTCGCGGACGAACCGCAGCAGGGTGTGGGCATCGCTCTGCAGGAGGACCTTCGCCGCGACGTACCGCCGGCGCCGGTGATCCCAGGCACGCCAGACGGCACCCGCGCCGCCACGTCCGATCGGATCGATCAGTTCGTACCGGCCCGCGAAGATCTCACCCATCGCTGCGCCCCGTCCCCCGTTTCAAGTCGCCGTCAGTTCTGGTGGTTCTCGTAGTGCGAGACCGCGTCGGACGTACGGCCCGCTCCGTACACCCGGAGGAACTCTGCCAGCTCCGGGTGGCTGGGAGCGAGGGAGTTGGCCGCGTCGATGATGTCACCGGCCGCGGAGATCGAACGCAGCAGCGACTGGATCTCGCGCACCACGCGCTTGACGGTGGGTGCCCCGGAGCCGGTGGCGGCCTGACCGGTGCTGTTGCTGAGGACGGAACCTCCCTGGGTCTTCTTGATCTCGTCCATCCGGTCGGTCGCCTCGGCCGCGCTGACGCTTCCGTCGGCCACCTGGCCGGCGAGATCCTGGAGAGCCTGGACCCGCTGGACCACGGCGGGGTTGCCGATCTTGGCCCGCTGTCCGCTCATCAGCTGGGACAGCATCGGTGCCGACAGCCCGAGGACGGCAGCGAGGCGGGCCTGGTTCAAGCCGAGGTCATCTATGAGCCGGCGGAAGAGTGCTCCGAGCGGCTCCCCGTACCAACTCCGTTGAAGTTCCCGGGCTCTGGCCGTGGCCTCTTGCTGTACTGCGTCCACTCTTACAACTCCCCTTCGCTGGTGCGAACCTCGCGAGCATCTTACGGAGAGTGGTCGCGGGGCGGGAGTCCCTATCATTTTGCGGGATGAGGGGGTACACCCGGTACTCTGTTCTGCGGAACGGTCGCTCCCTCCCGGGGGAGGGCTGTGCCCGGACACCCGGGGCCTTAGCTCAGTTGGTAGAGCGCTGCCTTTGCAAGGCAGATGTCAGGAGTTCGAATCTCCTAGGCTCCACACTTTTGCACCCCTCTGAGCTGCGGAAACGCAGTCAGGGGGGTGTTTTTGTCCCGATTTTCCGTGCTGGCATGTCAGCACGGTGGTGCTGACGTGAGGCTCGTGGGCCCAGTGTTTTCAAGGGTTGTTCCGCTGCTGGCTCTCCTGGCGGATCTCCTGGGTGTCATGGGGTGGGGGTATGGCAAGGGAGCGGTCCAGGCTCATCGAACACGTCGGGCAGCTGGAGGTCCTCCACACCCTTGACCTCGCCTACGCGGGGAGGTACGGCGTGATGCTGCTGCACCGGGAAGAGGTGTACCGGCGGGGATCGCGGCCTCGCTTCACGCGGCGCGGAGTCTGTTGCTCGAACCGGAGAGTGATGCCCTGGTGGCGACGGTCGCCCCGGATGCGTGCGAGGGGGATGGGGTGCGGGTCTTCGGCCTCAACCGCTGACCGGGGCAGCTGACGAGTACACCTCGGCCGTGCCCTATTGGTTCGGTGAGGAGGCCAGGTTCGTCCTGGCAGGGGTGGCGATGAAGGTGCGCACCGAAGTCGAGCAGGTCCGCTGGGGCGGGTGCGCGAGGCCAGGCGACGGGGTAGCCCTGGGCGGCGGTGACCGCGCCCAGGGTGCGGGCGGCCTCTTTCAGTTGTGCCGACTGCGGGTTCCGGTGATCTTCAGCCGCGTGGCCGGGGCCATTTCTCCCGGAGCCAGGCCAGATCGGTTTCGGCGCGGGCGCGGGCCGTCCGCTCGCGGGTGAACACCGCGTCCGTCTTGGTCAGGACCAGGGTGTAGGGGCGTCCCTGGCGCCGGGTGGTGTGAGAAACGGGCAGGCCAGCCAGGTCGATACGGCTGTGGATGTGCTGGCGCCTGTCCTTCGCGAGCGGCCACTCCATGACCCGGCGGGTGCGGGAGGTGAGGAAGGCGTCCAGGTCGGGGCAGAGGTCGCAGCCGGAGCGGCAGGTACCGGCCGGGGCGAGGGACCAGTCGTCCGCAGCTCGTACGGGGAGGGCGCCGGCTGCGGTCAGCCGGGCCTGACAGTGGTCGGCGAGCGACTGGAAGGCGCCGCCCGCGGGGGTCTCGTCGCCTACGGCGGCCGGGTGGCGTGCCGCGGAGCGCAGGGCCGGGAGCAGGCATTCCAGGGCGGTGTCCGGCAGCCCTCGCAGGGTGGTGGTGATCGTGTCGGCGGTCCGGGGGTCGGCTGCTCGCACGATGTGGGCGAGTGTGGTGCCGAGCCGCTCTATGGCCGGGCGGCGTTCCGGCTCCCGGCCTATGCCCAGCCAGCCGGTGAGCTGCTCCTCGATCGCTTGCCAGGCCCCTTCGGCCAGCGGTGTGGCCACCGCTTCCCCGTCACCGTCAGCGCTCCGGAGAGCGGCACATAGGCCGGGTAGGGATGCGAGCCATGCCGCGCGGTCGGCCCCGGTGTAGGCGCCGACCGGCCCGAACCAGCTGGCGACGGTCTCGCGTGCCCACGTCGGTCCGTACCGTGCGGCCGCTTGTGCGAGGTCGGGGGCGTGGTCCTCACTCAAGGTCTCCACCCCGAACGGCGCGAGGAGCATCACGGCGGTGTCCGCCTCCCCCACACCCACCGCGACGCTCAGGGTGGCGGCGAAGAGCGAGGCGGCGGCCGGGCCCGAACCGTGGGGCTTCCAGATCGGGGCGAGCGACCGGGCGAACGTACGTGCGAGCTCCAACTGGCCGGTGTCCAGGTGGCCCTGGAGCTCGCGCAGGACTCCCTCGGAGCCCGCCTCGGCGCGTGCTTCGAACGAACGCTGCCGGGGCCAGAGCACCACTGCGGCCCGCCGGTACCAGCGGTCCAGGGTGTTGCCGTAGTTGCCCATGTAGCCCTCGTACTCGGACTGGTAGGGCGTGAGGTCCTTGTTCTCGGTGGTAGCGCACACCTCGGCGTACGGAACGGGCAGGGAGATCTGCTCACCGACCGTGCCGTCGGGGCGGGTCCACCAGCCGAGGGTGATCTCGTCGTCGATCAGGTCGTTGAGTTCGTAGTCGGAGAAGTCTCCGCTGCGGCGGCGCTCGGCTCCGGGCTCGCCGTCGGGGTCGAGGAGGCAGTCGCCCTCGCATTCCTCGTCCTCGCAGCCGTCGAAGTGCTCGGTCTCGCCGTAGTAGTCGTAACGGTCGTGGGGCGGTACGGCGTCCCACGTCTCCTTCACCTCCGCCAGCGCGAGGACCGCTTCGCAGTCTGCCTGCCCCGCGGCCTGGCGGAGCAGGACGGCGCGGGTGGCGTCCACGCCCTTGAGGCGGTCCCAGTCCAATCCGCGCTGGGTGTACTCGTGGTCGAGGAGGTAGACGAGCCGGTTGGGCCGCGTGGCCTTGGTACGGCCGTAGCCGTAGCGGTCCTCGGCAGGCTGGGCGAAGTGCTCGCTCAGGCAGTGGGCCAGGTCGACCACCGGCCCGCTGCCTGCCGCGTCGGCCGGCCGGACGGGCTCGGCGAGAAGGTTCATGGTGAGGGTGATGCGGTACCCGGATTTGACGGGCTTGACCTCGTGACGGCAGTCCGCGTAGAAGGCGGCAAAGGCCAGCCGCTCCCGGGACGCCTGGTACGTGACGCTGCGGCCGGCGTGTTCGACAACGAGTTCGCCGCCGGTGTGGTGCGAGGGCAGCGAGACTACGAGGCTGCCCACCATGGAGTCGTCCTTCTCGGAGTCCTGGTGCGGCAGGAAGAACTGCCCCTTGCCGTAGACGAGCAGCGCGTGCGGTTCGGCGCGCAGGACGGTGGTGGGCGGCAGGCCGAGCGCGGTACGAACCCCGTCGAGGACACCGCTCAGCGTGCGGTCCCAGTCGGGGCCGCCCAGGGTGAACCGGTCCGCAGTGATCTCCCAGGTGTCGCGCACGCCGGTGTCGGCCAGGGTCTGCTCACCGCGGCCGAAGCGGGCCTGCCGGGCCTGGGCGATCAGCTTCTTGGTGATCGGGGCGCGCAACGGCAGGGGCAGCTCGCCGACACCGTCGACCTCGATGCGCAGCGCCCGAGCGGGCATCTCGATGCGAGTACTGAAGTCCCCGTGCCGTTCCGAGCCGTCGAGCAGCTCCGCGAGTCGCTTCCGTGCCTCTTGCCCCATAGTGCATCCGTCTCCCTGCTCGGAGGCGTGCCGTTCCGGCCGTCCCGACAACCTAGTGCTACAGGGAGGCCCTGCACACGGTCGACAGGATGATCTTGACATTCGGGGAGTACGTGGGTAGGGGGCGAGATCGACGTGGACCGCGTGATGGGGATGACGGCACTGCCTGTTCCCCGGCAAATTGCCTGCCCCGCCAAGGTGTGGCGGCGGGCCGAGCGGCTTGAACGGTCAGCGAACCCAGTTCTTGAGCGGTTCGGTGTCGAGGGCGAAGCCGAGCGGGGCGGGAAGTTCGACGGTGCGGCCGAAGGGGCGGCGTAGCAGGCTGGCGTAGGTGTCGCCGTCGGGTTCGCTGTAGACGAGGGTTTCGCAGGTGCCGCGGTCGATCAGCAGGTAGACGGGGATGCCGGTCTGGGCGTACGCGGCTGGCTTCTCCTCGCGGTCACGCTTGTCGGTGTCGCTGTCGTAAGAGGTGACCTCGACGACCATGACGACCTGCCCGGGGTCAGCCCACTCGCCTTGTCCGGCGAAGCTGCCTTCAGGGGCGAGAGCACCGTCCGGTTTGGCGTTGCCCCTGCGGTAGCGCTCGATGCGCAGGCCGCGTTCGGGGTAGAGCCACAGGTCGGGCTGGTGCTGCATGCAGTGCTTCATCAGCCAGCGGATGATCTCGTCGTGGTCGCCGTCGGGCACCGCTTTGACTCCCAGCCTGCCGTGGATGAACTCCATCCGAACGCCTTCACGCTCGGCGGCGGCAGCGATGCGCTCGAACTCCTCGGCCAGCATCTGTGGCCGGTCCTCAGTGATGGACACCACACACCTCCCGCGCCCAGTGTAGGCAGCGCAGGGCGGAACGGGGACGGCGTCGGCGATCTGGCTTCGGCTCACCGTGTTCTTGGCAAGCTGCACGGGCGGATGGCTGTGGCGGCTGTGAGGGCATTCAGAGCAAATTGCTCTTTGCTCTGCTCTGCAGCGCCGTGAGCAGGCATTTTCGTAGGTGTCGTTCATGAAATGCAAACGTCGTTGAGCCCGTGCTGACATGTCAGCACGGCACCGGGATCGAGGGGGACCGAGCCGGACAGAGGAGGATGAAAACAGGCGGGTTTGTCGCGATTCCCCGGCGCTTTCGCAGGTCAGCTAGGGAACAATTTCGGGTTCGAATCTCCTAGGCTCCACACATGAAATGCCCCCTGACCTGCGAAAATGCGGTTTCAGGGGGCATTTTCCGTGCCCATGGGCGAGCACGTCCGCTGACCTGAGGGTTTGTATCAGGCGGGTATCAGGAAGCGCTTAGTTGGCCATCGGGTCAGTGCGCCGGGCCATGGCGAACGGGGCCCACGGGCCGCTGGAGTGCCGTTGGCCCGGCGGCCGCGGAGCCGTGTCATCCCCTCTGATCTGGGTGTTCGTGGAGGAAGGATGCGGTGGGGGTGCGATGCGTGGCCGTTGTAACGACGCGGTTGCCGCGTCCGGTGTCTGCCCTATCGTTTCGTTCAGGTCCTCGGCTGCGCACGCTCACATCGGCTGCGCGGGCGTACATGCGGGATCGATGCCCCACCTGAATCGTCCGAACAGGAGTCAGCCGCTCGTGTCCTCGTCCGCCCCGGCCGGGGCCTCTTCGCGACCTGTCCGCGTGTTGCTGGTGGAGGACGACGATCTGATGCGCCGGTCCTTCGCCGTCGCCCTCGAGCGGTACGGCTATGAGGTGAAGGCCGCCGCCGACGGGCTCTCGGGGCTCGAGCTCTTCCGCGACGAGAGCTTCGACCTGTTGGTCCTGGACGTGATGCTGCCCGGGTTGGACGGGATCGGGCTGTGCCGCCGGGTGCGGGAGAGCAGTTTGGTGCCCGTCCTGATGATGTCCGCCCGTGGTGACGGGCTCGATGTCGTCGCCGGTCTCGAGGCCGGAGCGGATGACTACGTGGTCAAGCCCGTGGATACGTACGTGCTGCTGGCACGTATCCGGTCGTTGCTGCGGCGGGCGACGTACGCGCCTGCCGCAGGGGGCGAGCGCGGCGCGGGCGAGGGGTCGGCGCCGTCCGAGGGGGAACTGCTCGTCTTCGGCGACCTCACCATCGACACCGGTGGTCTGGAGGTGTCCGTCTCCGGGAGCCCGGTGGCGCTGACCCCGACCGAACTGAAGCTGCTCCTGGAGTTCGCCGCCCACCCGGGCGTCGTACTGGAGCGGCACACCCTGCTGCGCGACGTGTGGGACTACGGCTGGGACGGCGACAGCCGGGTCGTGGACCTGTGTGTGCAGCGGCTGCGCAGAAAGCTGGGGCGGGACCGGATCGAGACGGTCCGCGGCTTCGGCTACAAGCTCAGGCGCTGAGAGCCGGTGCGTCCGCTCCGCCGGCCGCGGCCGGACCTTTCGTCCCTGCGCTGGAAGATCGCCGCGCTGGCCGCGGCCACGGCATGCCTGGTCGTGGCGGCGGTGGGCGTGCTGGTGCACGTGTGGACCGCGGACGACATCCGCGACCGGGCCGAAGCGCGAGCGTTCAACAGCCTCTACTCGGCCATGGACGTCCACCGGCGTACCGGAACGCTGTCCGACGGCGCCGAGCTCGATCCGGCCGACCTGCCCGCCGCACTGCGTCACCCCGCCGATGGCGACCGGCACACGGCGTACGACGGGCGCGTCGAGGGCAATAGCGGGCCGGGTTTCTGGGGCGCCCAGCGGACCGGCGGCCCGGACAGCCCGGTACTCGCCCTCTACATCAACATGAGCTCGGAGTTCCACACCCTGCGCCGGCTCGACGCGACCATGGCGGTTTCCTCACTGGCCGTGCTCGCCGCGGCCGCGCCCCTGACCGCCTACGGGGCCGGGCTGCTCGCCCGCAGGCTGCGGCGGGTCTCCGAGACCGCGCGCCGGATCTCCGCCGGGGACCTCGACGCACGGACCGGGCCCACCAGGGGCCGCGACGAGGTGGCCGACATCGCCGCCACCGTCGACCTCATGGCCGACAGCCTCGGCCGACAGCTGCGCACCGAGCGCCGGTTCACCGCGGACGTGGCCCACGAACTGCGCACCCCCGTCGGCGGTCTGCTGGCCGCCGCCGACCTGCTGCCGCCCGGTGAGACGGAGGATCTGCTGCGGTCCCGGGTGCGCGATCTGCGCGGCCTGGTCGAGGACCTCCTGGAAGTCTCCCGGCTCGACGCCGGTGCCGAACAACCGGTCCGCGCCCTTGTGCCACTCGGCGCCGTCGTCTCCGAGGCCGTGGCGCGCACCGGATTCGACACCGAGGTCACCGTCGCCGGGGCCGCCTTGGGCGCGCGGACCGTGGAGACCGACCCGCGCCGTCTGGAGCGGATCGTCGGCAACCTCGTCGTCAACGCCCACCGGCACGGAGCAGCACCGGTGCAGGTCACCGTCGAGGGCCGCACGGTCGTCGTACGCGACCACGGCCCCGGCTTCCCGGAGGACCTGCTGCTCCACGGTCCGCGCCGCTTCCACACCGGTGCGAAGGAGCGTGGCTCGGGCCACGGCCTGGGGATGACCATCGCCCTGGGCCAGGCCCGGCTGCTCGGCGCCGAACTGCACCTGGACAACGCCCCGGACGGCGGCGCCGTCGCCACCCTGCGCCTGCCGGTCTGACCATCCGGCGGGCGGCCGTACAGGCCGTTCATGCGGCCATCCATGCCGGCCATAAAGACGAGGCCATACAGACAAGGCCATACAGACAAGGCCATACGGACAAGGCCATACAGAACCGCTACGAAGTGGCGCGGGCGCCGATATACGGCGGCCCAGACCCCCGATACGTTCCCCGGACACCCTTCGAAGTGCGCCTTCCCGTACTCGAAGAGGAGCCCCCGTGACCGCCCACCGCGCCCACCCCCTTGCCCCGCACGCGCCGTACATCACCCCAGGAGTCGCGGCCGCCACCACCGATCTGACGAAGGCCTACGGCAGCGGCGACACCCAGGTCGTCGCGCTGGACCGGGTCAGCATCGACTTCCGGGAGGGCGAGTTCACCGCGATCATGGGCCCCTCCGGCTGTGGCAAGTCGACCCTGATGCACTGCGCCGCCGGGCTCGACTCGCCCAGCTCCGGCTCCGTCCGCATCGGCACCACCGAACTCAGCGGGCTGGGCGACCGGCAGCTCACCCAGCTGCGCCGCGACCGGATCGGCTTCATCTTCCAGGCGTTCAACCTGCTGCCGACGCTGACGGCCCTGGAGAACATCACGCTGCCCCTGGACCTCGCCGGACGCCGCCCCGACCAGCAGTGGCTGGACCGCGTGATCTCCATGGTCGGACTCTCCCAGCGCCTCGACCACCGGCCCGCGCAGCTGTCCGGCGGGCAGCAGCAGCGCGTCGCGATCGCCCGCGCCCTGGCCTCCCGCCCCGCGATCGTCTTCGGCGACGAGCCCACCGGAAACCTCGACTCCCGCGCCGGGGCCGAGGTCCTCGGCTTCCTGCGCGACTCGGTGCGCGAGCTGGGCCAGACCGTGGTCATGGTCACCCACGACCCGGTCGCCGCCGGCTACGCCGACCGCGTGGTCTTCCTCTCCGACGGCCGACTCGTCGACGAGATGGCACACCCCACCCCGGACCGGGTCCTGGACCTGATGAAGAACTTCGACGCCCGCTCACACACCCGCTGAGCCGACCTCGCCCCAGGACCGACCCAGCCCACCGCTCGCATCCACCGAGCCCACGTCTCCGGAAGCCCCCATGCTGAAAACAGCCCTGCGCAACCTCCTGGCGCACAAGGCCCGTCAGATCATGACTGTCCTCGCCGTCTGCCTGGGTGTCGCGTTCGTCAGTGGCACCCTTGTCTTCGCGGACTCCACCGCCGCGGCCCACCGCGCCGCCGCCTCGAAGAACTTCGCCGACATCGCGGTCACCGTGACCGACAAGGAGTCCCCGTCCGGGGCCCCCGCAGACCAGCGGGGCAGCGTGCTCGACGACGCGCTCGCGCGGAAACTCGCCGACCTGCCCGGTGTCGCCGCCGTGCGCCCGTCGGTCGACGGTTCGGCCGCCCTGAACGCGGCGGACGGCACCCCCCTGCGCGTCAAGCCGGGGGCGAACCCGGCCGCCGCCTACGTACCCGGCACGGACGGCAAGGACAGCCGCTACCCCCTGGTCGAGGGCCGCGCCCCGCGCAACAGCGACGAAATCGCCGTGGACAGCGGTACCGCCGCCGCAGGCCACCTCCACATCGGCGACACGGTCACGCTCGCCACCGACGGGCCGGTCATGGAGAAGCGGCTCGTCGGCACGGTCACCACCAAGGACACTCGGGTGACCGCCGGCGGCACCTTCGCCCTGTTCGACAAGGCGACCGCCCAGAAGATGTTCGCCTCCCCGGGCCACTACACCGGCATCGACCTGTCCGCCAAGCCCGGCACCGCCCCGTCCGAACTCGCCGACCGGGTCACCGACATGCTCCCGGCCGACCAGGCCGAAGCCACCACCGGCGCCGCCCAGGCCGCCCAGCAGGCCGGCTACGTCGACACCCTGACCCGCGGCTACGAGAAGCTGCCGCTGGTCTTCGCCGGGGTCTCGCTGTTCATCGGCTCCTTCCTCATCATCAACACCTTCACCATGCTCGTGTCGCGGCGCACCCGTGAGATCGCGCTGCTGCGGGCGATCGGCGCCTCGCGCCGCCAGGTGTCCCGCTCCGTGCTCCTGGAGGCCCTCCTGGTCGGCCTCCTCGCGTCAGCGGTCGGCTTCCTGCTCGGCCTCGGCCTCGCCGCGGTGCTGCCCGACATCCTGAGCACCGAGGGGAACACGCTGCCTCAAGGCCCTCTGGTGATCGGCCCGCGCTCGGTCGTGGCGACGCTCGGCGTGGGCGTGGGCGTCACCGTGCTCGCCGCGTGGCTGCCGTCCCGCAGGGCGGCGAAGGTCGCGCCCGTCGAGGCGATGCGCACGGCCGGACCGCCGTCCTGCGCCACCCGGTCCCGGCTGCGCGGCGTGGTCGGCCTTGCCCTCCTCGTCTTCGGCGCCGGTCTGCTGATCTCGCTCACGGGGGCGAAGGACGCCTCGGAGAAGAACCTCCAGACAGCGATGTTCGGCTGCGCCCTCGTCGTCGTCGCCTTGATCGTCCTCGCACCGCTGCTCGCCACCCCCGTGATCCGGCTGACCGGACGGCTCACCGGCCGCTTCGGGATCACCGGCCGTCTCGCCCGAGAGAACGCGCTGCGCGACCCGCGGCGCACCGCGGCCACCGCCGCCACCCTGCTGATCAGCACCGCGCTGGTCGCCGGCCTCGCCGTCATCGGAAACTCCACCGCGCGGGCCCTGGACCGCCAGGCCGCGACCGGCCTCGGCGCCGACTACGTGATCGGCACCCGCTCCACCATGACCGGTATCGACCCCGTCGCCGTACGGCGGGTGGCCGACACCTCCGGAGTGCGGGGCGCGAGCGCCGTCACGGACGTGACCGGGGTCATCGGCGGCCGTGTCCAGAACATCTCCGGCGTCGACCCCCGCACCGTGAACGACGTCATGAAGCTCGACTTCGTCAGCGGCTCCGTCAAGGATCTCGGGCCGGGCCGGATCGCCGTCTCCAGCACCGTCGCCCGGGACAACGGGGTGACGGCGGGCGGCGAGCTCAACATCCGGATGGGCCAGAGCCGACAGTTCGAGAAGTACACCGTCGTGGGCGTCTACCAGGACAACCCCATCGCCCAGGACGCGCTGGGCGCCCGTACCGAGGTAGCGAAGAACAGCTATGCGCCCGGCTCCGTCCAGCGCATCCTCGTACGCACCGACGGGGGCGCGGTCTCGAAGACCACCGAGGACCGGCTGCGCACCGCCGTGGGCAACAGCCCGCTGCTGAAGGTGCAGGACCGGGAGCAGTTCGTCCACGAGGCCGCGGGCACCATGGGCGACCTGCTGACCCTGATGTACGGGATGCTCGCCATCGGCATCGTCATCGCCGCGCTCGGCATCATGAACACCCTGGCCATGTCGGTCGCCGAACGCACCCGGGAGATCGGCGCCCTGCGGGCCATCGGCATGGACCGCTCCGGCATCCGGCGGATGATCCGCCTGGAGGCGGTGACCGTCGCCGCGTTCGGCACGCTCCTCGGCCTGGCGGGCGGCCTGTTCGGCGCCTGGGCGGTCGGCTCGCTGGCCAACGGCGCGATGGCGCAGTACTCCCTGGCGCTGCCCTGGGGGACGCTGCTCCTGGTGTGCCTGCTCTCCCTGGCGATCGGTGCGCTGGCCGCCGCCGTCCCGGCCCGCCGGGCCGCCGCCCTGAGCCCGCTGGAGGCCGTGGCGGAGGCGTAACGCGCGGCCTTGGGGCCGCCGTGCCATCTCCGCTGGGAACCGGAGCGTCACCCGTTCGTTCAGCCCGGTGCCATGGTGAAGCACGTCAGGGCCGGCAGGTGGTCAGGGCACGAGGCTGTCGAGGTCGATGTCGACAAGGAACGGGACGGAGACCTTCAGTCGGCCTCGGTGGATGCCGGTGGCAACATACGTGCCGGTCATGCCGTCGAGTTCGTAGGTGTGGACGGCGGGGACGCCGGCCTCGTCTTCGACGCGCCAGAAGTGGGGGATCTTGGCCTGTGCGTACTTGAAGGGCTTCAGGGACCTGTCGCGGTCCGCTGATTCCTCCGAGACGACCTCAACGACCAGGGCAACGTCTTCGGGCGCGTACCAGGTCCGGTCGGGATCATACGCGGCGGTCGTGACCAGGATGTCCGGCTCGGGGCGGCTCTTCTTGTCGAGCCGGATGGTCATTTCCCGCTCGGTCTCGAAGCCGGCGGGGGCGGCATACCGCAGCGCGAAGGTCAGGTTCTCCACGAGCCGGGAGTGCCAGGACCGCTGCGGCGACATCATGAAGATCAGGGCTCCGTCGATGAGTTCGGTGTGCCGCGGTGCCTGGGGGAGGTGGTCGAGGTCGTCGGCTTCCCACCCGCTCGGCCTGGGCGGGATCATCCAGTCGGGGAGTTCGGCGGTCACGGCTTCCTCCAGGCGCCTCGAAGAGGGCGGTCAGGGGCCTTGATCCCGGATCGCGGACGCGGTCGGACGGCTGGTGCCAGCGTAATTGATGCGGTTGCCCGTCGAGTGGCCCATGGTGCACCGCTGTGGTCCAAGTCGCCTGGTGCGGACGCCGGTGCATTGACGTATCGGGGTACATCGATATGATCTCCGTATGTCGACCCTTGATGCCGCTCCCACCGCCCTGATCGTCCACGCCCATCCCGAGCCCCACTCGTTCAACGCCGCCCAGATGGCGACCGCCGCTCAGGCCCTCCGTGACGCCGGCTACAAGGTCGACGTCCTGGACCTCTACGCCGAGGCCTGGGCACCGGTCCTCGCCCGCGAGGAGTTCGCTCCGCTGGACGGCCCGTTCAAGCCGCAGGCCGAGCAGATGCGCGCGGTCAAGGACGGCACGCTCGACGACGCCGTCAAGGACCACCTCGAGCGGCTGCTCGCCGCCGATCTCCTCGTGCTGTCGTTCCCCATGTGGTGGTTCTCGCTGCCGGCCATCCTCAAGGGGTGGATCGACCGGGTCTTCGTGATGGGCGGCCTCTTCGGCGGGGAGCACGGGTTCTTCGACACCGCCGCGCTCGCCGGCAAGCGTGCGGTGCTGCTGTTCACGACCGGCGGCTCCAGCGAGACGTTCCAGCCCGACGGCGCCTTCGGCTCGCTGGACCACTTCCTGTTCCACATCCACCGCGGGATGCTGGAGTTCGTCGGCTACGAGGTCCTGGAGCCCGTGATCACCTACGGTCCGGCCCACCTGAGCGACGAGGACAGGGCGGCGGCGCTGGAGGCGGTCCAGAAGTCCGTCACGCTCACCGCGGCGGCCGCCGCGCCCGCGGCCCGCTGACATCGGGTCACCTGCTCGCACTCGGGCGCAGCAGCCGCAGTCACCGCCGGTTCACGGGCCCGGAAGCAACACGGCGCCCGTGGACCACGCACTTCGCGTGGTCCACGGGCGCATTCGTGTGTCCGGGCCGTCAGCGCGCCGACGGGGACGTGACGCGGCGCCGTGCCGCTGTGTTGTCCTGCGCCACCGGAGCGGTCGCGCTGCCCAGGAGGCGCAGTGCGGCCTCCGACGGCGAGCCGGGCTCGGCCGTATAGGCGATCAGGCGCTGGCCCGAGGTGCCGGGGAGGATGAGGTTTTCGAAGCTGAGCTCCATCGCGCCGACCAGCGGGTGACGCAGGTCCTTCACTCCGGAGGTGCAGGTGCGCACCGGGTGCCTGGCCCACCGGGAGGCGAACTCATCTGAGTTCATGGTGAGTTGACCGACGAGCTCGGCGAGCGAGCGGTCGTCGGGGTGGCGGCCGGCGACCTGGCGCAGGGAAGCGACGGCGAGTTGTGCCTGGTCGTCCCAGTTCGCGTACAAGCTCCGGTACTGCTCGTCGAGGAACAGCATCTTCGTCAGGTTGGGGCGGGCCGAGGGGGTGTCGGGGCTCTCGGGTGCCAGGTGTCCGGCGAGCAGGGCGTGGCCCAGTTGGTTCCATGCGAGCACGTCGTTGCGCCGGTCCATGACGAGGGCCGGCACGTCGGTCATGGCCGTCAGCAGCTGCCGGGCCGAGGCGCTGGCGTGCGCCACCCGGGGCGCCGCGGGGCGGGGCGTCGCGGCCGCGGGGCGGGCGAGTTCCTTCAGGTGGACCGTCTCGTCGTCGGTCAGGCGAAGGGTGCGCGCGATCGCCTCCAGCAGGCCGTCGGAGGCACTGTTGGCGCGGCCCTGTTCGAGGCGGGTGTAGTGGGTGATGCTGACGTTGGCCAGCATCGCCAGTTCCTCGCGGCGCAGCCCGGTGACACGGCGCCGGGTCGGATGCGGGGTGATGCCGACTTCCTCCGGGCGCAGCGCGGCGCGGCGCGACTTGAGGAAGTCTCCCAGCTCGGACGAGGTGTCCATTCGTTCCTCCAGGTCGGTGGAGTGCGACAGGCCGTGGCCACTGTCGCCCCGCGATGCCCTCCGGCCCCGAAGGCCCGTATCGAAGGGTGGTCCCGTGATGACTACCCTCGTGCGGCTCAGTGGGTCGCGACAGGGCTGTGGCCACTGGGTTCCCATGATGCCCTCCGGTCCCGAAGGCCGGTAGCCGTAAGGGTAGTCCTGCGATGACTACCCTCGCGTTGGCTGTGCACGGCAGGGTTCTGGCTGGACATCCGGCCGCCGACGATTCTTTTCCACAACAGCGCGTGACGTGACCGAGCGCGCCGCGTGTCAAGAACCATGAGGAAAAGGACTCGACGTCATGTCTGTCACTGAAACGGAGGCGGCCGGCGCCGTAGCCGGCGCTGCCGTCGGCGAGGCACCGGCCGTGCTCACCCCCCGGCTCAAGCTGGTGCTGGTACTGCTGCTCGCAACGCAGTTCATGCTGGCCGTGGACTTCGCCATCCTGAACGTGGCACTGCCGGTGATCGGCAAGGGCCTGGGCTTCTCGATGGGCAACCTGCAGTGGATCGCCACCTCGTTCGCGCTGTGCGCGGCGGGCTTCACCCTGCTCTTCGGCCGCGTCGCCGACCTGTTCGGCCGTCGTCGGCTGTTCCTCGGCGGCCTCGTGGTCCTGGGCGCCGCCTCGCTCATGGGCGGACTGGCGCAGAACCCGGAGATGCTGATCACAGCGCGCGTCCTCCAGGGTCTGGCCACCGCCGCGGTGACCCCTGCCGCGCTGTCGCTGATGACGACCTCGTTCCCGGAGGGCCCGCTGCGCCAGAAGGCGCTCGGCCTCAACGGTGCGCTGATGTCCAGCGGATTCGTCACCGGCGCCATCCTCGGCGGCGTGCTGACCGACCTGCTGTCGTGGCGCTGGGCGTTCTTCATCAACGTGCCCGTCGCCCTCGCCGTGGTGATCATCGCTCCGAAGGTCATCAAGGAATCCCGCCCCGACGTGCGTCCCAAGCTGGACCTGCCCGGCGCGATCACCGTCACGCTCGGCCTGCTGGCCATCATCTACGGGCTCACCCAGGCGGGCGAGAAGGGCTGGGGCTCCGCGGGCGCCCTGGTGTCGCTGGCCGCGGGCGTGGTGCTGCTGATCGTGTTCTACGCCGTCGAGCGCAAGGTGTCCTCGCCGCTGGTGCCGGTCTCCGTGCTCGGCAAGCGGTCGGTGGCCTGGGGCAACTTCGCTGGTCTGCTCGCGTTCCTCACCTTCACTTCCCTGGTGTTCCCGCTGACGCTCTACCTCCAGGAAGTGCTCGGCTACTCGCCGCTCATCGCCGGCCTGTCCTTCGGCTTCCTCGGCCTGGGTACGGTCCTGGGCGGTACCACGGCCTCGAAGGTCATCGGAAAGATCGGCACCAAGCAGACGCTGATCGTGGGCGGCATCATGCAGATGGTGTTCACCGCGGCCCTGGTCGGCCTCGGTGACGACCGCTCGTGGATGTGGCTGATGCTGATCGCCAGCTTCCTCGGCGGCATCGGCAACATGCTCGCGATCGTGGGCTTCATGGTCACCGCCACCTCGGGGCTCGCCAACCACGAGCAGGGCCTGGCCACCGGCCTCGCCACCATGACCCAGCAGGTCGGCATCACGATGGGTACGCCGATCATGAGCGCCGTCGTCACCGCTGCCATGGCCGGCACCGGAGCCACTGCCATCCTCGGCGGTCTGAAGGTCGCGATCGCGGTGAACGCCGTCATCGTGCTCCTCGGCGTCATCACCAGCGCCGTGTTCCTGCGCAGCGACCGGTCGCCCGCGAAGTAACGACCGGGCCCCCTGCCCGGGTGGCGGCCCGACCGCCGCTCCACCCCGACCGCGCCGCCTCCTCCTACACGCCCCCGCGTGTACGAGGGGGCGGCGCGGTCGTATCGCGGGTACGGCGGTGCCCCGCCGCGGCGGATCAGACGGAATGAGACGGATCAGGCGGAGGCGGATCAGGCGGATCAGGACGACGAAGACCGGCAGGGCCGCTACTCAGTAGCGCCCTGCCGGTCTTCGTCGTCCGTCACCACTCCCGGTGGCGCGGTGGGTTCACTTCGAGAAGGGGAACGCGAAGGTCTGGAACAGCTCGGTCTCTCCGGCGTCGGCGCCCCGCATGCGCAGGGCGTAGCTGACGAGGGAGTGGTCGATCATCGAGATGCGATCACCTTCTTCCTTGGCGCCTTCCGACAGGTTGTCGATGACCCAGGAGATGGCCGAGCTGCCCTCGTAGCGGTCCCGGGGAGTGAAGATCAGCTCTGAGGCGCCGATCTCTCCGAGGACGTTGAGCACGTAGCTGACCGGGAACGCGCGGTTCTCCCGGTCGGTGGCGGTGTGGTCCAGATCGGGGAACGAATCGACCATGCGCTCCAGCGCCGCGTCCGGAATCAGAACCGTCCGCCCGGTCATCATCGAGAGCTCGATGATGTAGGGATAGGCGTTTCCTCGCGGGGAGTAGTTCTCTCCCGGGTCGACGATGTCCAGGACGGCCACGACGTCCCGCAGGAAGGCGTCCAGGTCGGGTATCTGGTCCGCCAGGCGCCCCAGGTTGTGCAGGGCGATCACGTAGTACTGCGACATGTGGACCCGGATTTCCCAAGGGATCTGGCTCATCAGGTCCTTGGCCTCGGCCAGGGCGTCGATCGGACGGGTCAGATACTCCGCACGGCCGCACATGGCGACGGCGTTGAGCATCGTCAGCAGCGGATAGACCTTCTTCCAGGGAGTCGTCAGGTGGTTGTGGAAGAAGGGCCAGTTTCCCACCTCGTCGGCCCGCGTCAGGTATTCGAGGACCTCCGCCATGTAGTCGCGGTCGCCGTCGAAGATGTACTCGGTGTAGCCGAGCAGCGCGGTCACGGACATCAGCATTCCGCCCACTCGCCCGCAGAAGTAGGGGCTGGGGAAGCCGTCCAGCAGGTTCAGCGCCTCGACGATGTGGTTGCGCTCGGCGGTGACCAGGCGGTCCCGCAGACCCAGTTGACCCAGGGCGAGGAAGACCGTGCAGCAGGCGGAGACCCGCTCGTACTCTCCGTGCCGCCCCTGGTTCTCGTCCTGGATCCCGTCCGGCGTGATCTCGTCGATCATGCCGAGGACCTCTGCCGGAAAGTCCAGCTCGTCGTTGACCAGCAGCGACAGCTCGAGGCCGAGCTTGGCGAAGGCGTCCATGAGGATGCTTCCGGCCGTGGCCCGGTAGTACGGGTTGGATACGGACCGGACGGCTTCGAGCAGCGGCCCCACAGCCGGCTCCAGCCAGGCGCGGTCACGGCCGGGTTCGACGACCTTCAGCGTGAAGTCCGCCATTTCGCGGGAGAACCGGGTGTAGCCGTCGGACGGCGACACCTTCGTGGCCAAGTGGTCGAAGGTGTCGCGGATGTGGCCGGCGACGGTCGGGTCGTAGTCGATGGGGTACTGGCCGAGGCCGATGCCGCGCAGCATCCGGCTCCACGGGGTCGCGATCATCCGGGACTCGTTGGGCATCTCGCTCAGTCCGGAAAGGGGAAGGGAGCGCGGGATATGGTTCATGAATGAGATCCTCCAAATAGGGGCGGTCGTACGTCTGGCCCAGGCCTATCCGAGGACGTCTTCGGCGAACACCGGTCGTGCGGACACAAGCTTCGCCTCTCGGGTTCTTCCAGGCGATGACTCATCGCACGCTCGCCTCTGGGCGCACGGAAATCCGCGTGCGCGAGTACAACGAATTATTTCCGCTGGCCGAATCCGCTTCAATGCCTTGCGATACAGGCTTGTTCAAGCCTCTGTGAGTCTCTGTAAGGGAACGTCAGGGAACGTGAAGGAACGGGCCGGCACGGTGCGGGAGATCCGGGCGGGCACGGCCTGCCGGCTGCTGTCGGCTTCCGGCATCACCTGAGGTCAGCCCGGCCAACGCCGCTGACATGGCCGGTTATTGACGGCCAGGTGCGTCACATGCTGGCTAAAGTCCGTACCGGACAGGCCGATATGACGATCATTCGGCAGGGCAAGGCTGAGGAGTTCCGGATGACTGTGGATGCCAAGACCACCGAGAGGGCGCTGCGGCTGCGGAAGTTGGGCGAATCGTTGCTCGTGCTGCCCAACGCCTGGGACGCGGGCAGCGCGGCGGTGATCGTGGCGGCCGGTGCGCCGGCCATCGCCACGACCAGCGGTGGGGTGGCCTGGTCGATCGGGCGCGGGGACGGCCAGCACGCGACGCGTGCGGAGATGCTGGAAGCCGCCGCCCGGATCGTGGCCGCCGTGGACGTGCCGGTCTCCGTGGACGTGGAGGGCGGCTACGAGGACGTCGCGGCCACCGTGCGCGAGGTCGTCGCGGTGGGCGCCGTCGGCATCAACCTGGAGGACTCCAAGGCCTCCGACGGCACGCTGTACACCCCTGCGGAGCAGGCCGGGCGGATCCGCGCCGCCCGCGGGGCGGCGGCCGCCGCCGGGCTGCCGGAGCTGGTGATCAACGCCCGCACCGACGTGTTCCTGTTCGGCATCGGCGAGGAGTCCGGCCGGCTGGCCGACGTGCTCGCGCGCGTCGAGGCGTACGCGGCCGCCGGCGCCGACGGGATCTTCGTGCCCGGGCTACTGGACCTGGAGGCCCTGGGCGAGATCGCCAAGGGGGCGCTGCCGGTCAACGCCATGGCGGGCCCGGGGGGTCCGTCGGTGGCGGAGCTCGCGGGGGCGGGGGTGCGCAGGGTCAGCGTCGGCACCGGCGTGGCTCAGTCCGCGTACGCCGCGGCCCGTGCGGCTGCCGTCGAGCTGTTGGGGCAGGGCACCTACGGGTCCCTCGGCGGATCGCTGGACTACTCGACGCTCAACGGGCTCTTCGTGAAGTAGGCCTTCGGACGCATGCGCCGGTGGGCCGCTCCGAAGGTGCGGAGCGGCCCACCGGCGTGTCCGGCAGTCGGCGGTCGGCGGTCGGCGGTCGGCGGTCGATGTTTCACGTGAAACATCGCCAGACAGTGGCCGGTGAAGACCGGAGCTACGGGCGCGGGGTGCTCCGCAGCGCTACCGCCGTCACCACGAGGGCCGTGATCAGGAGGCCGGAGCCGATCCCGAAGGCCAGGTGGTAGCCGGAGGTCAGGGCCTCGGCGCGGCTGTGGCCGGCACCGAGCCGGGCCTCCGTACGGGAGGCGGCCAGGGTGGACAGGACGGCGACGCCGAGGGCCATGCCGATCTGCTGGGTGGTGTTGAACAGGCCCGAGGTGAGGCCCGCGTCCCGCTCGTCGGCGCCGGACATGCCCAGGGCGGTGAGGGCCGGCAGGGCCAGGCCGAAGCCGGCGGCCAGCAGCATCACGGGCAGCAGGTCGGTGACGTAGTCGGCCCGGACCGGGAGCCGGGTCAGCAGGCCCAGGGCCGCCACCAGCAGGACGAGGCCGGTCAGCAGCACGTTGCGCTCGCCGAAGCGGGCGTTCAGCGGGGCGGAGGCGCCGAGCGAGACCGCGCCGATGACCAGGGCCGCCGGGAGCATGGCGAGCCCGGTCTCGGCGGCTCCGTAGCCGAGCACGTTCTGGAGGTAGAGGGCGACCAGGACCTGGAAGGAGAACAGGGCGGCCACCATCAGCATCTGGACCAGGTTGGCGCCGACCACGGTCCGGGAGCGGAAGATCCGCAGCGGCACCAGCGGGGTCCGGGCCTTGGCCTGGCGGAGCGTGAAGCCGGCGAGCAGGGCCAGTGAGAGCGTCCCGAGACCCAGGGTGTGCGCGGAGAGCCAGCCGTACTGCTCCACCTCGACGACGGTGTAGATGCCCAGCATCAGACCGGCGGTGACGAGGGCCGCGCCGAGGACGTCGGCACCGGCCCGCCGCTCGGGCCCGGCCTGTGCCCCGTCCGAGGGGAGGGCGGGCAGGGCCAGCGCCAGGGCGGCGAGCCCGATGGGCAGGTTGATGAAGAAGATCCAGTGCCAGTCGAGGGCGTCGGTCAGGACCCCGCCGAGCACCTGCCCCAGGGAGGCCCCGGCCGCGCCGGTGAAGGAGAAGACGGCGATGGCCTTGGCCCGCTCGCGGGCCTCGGTGAACAGGGTGACCAGGATGCCGAGGCTGACGGCCGCGGCCATGGCACTGCCGAGGCCCTGCAGGAAGCGCGCGGCTATCAGCACCTCGGGGGAGCCGGCGAAACCGGCGAGCAGCGAGGCCCCGGTGAAGACGCCGGTCCCGGCGAGGAACATCCGCTTGCGGCCGATCAGGTCGCCGAGCCGGCCCGCGAGCAGCAGCAGGCTGCCGAAAGCGATGAGGTAGGCGTTGACGACCCAGCTGAGTCCGGCGGGGGTGAAGCCCAGGTCGTTCTGGATGGCGGGCATCGCGACGGTGACGATGCTGCCGTCCAGGACCGTCATCAGCACGCCGGTGGACAGCACCCCGAGGGCGGTCCAGCGGGAACGCAGCCCGCGCGGGGCGGCCGGCGCGGCGACGGCCGGGGCGGGGTCGATGCCGCGGTCGACGGCACGGTCGGCGGCTGAGGAAGGAAGGGCGGGAGCGGAAGCGGCAGGCATCTGGCTCTCCAGTCTGTGATCGGCGGCCCGTCATCGGCGGCCCGTCCTGGGCGGCAGCCCGTTCTGGGCGGAGCGAGGGCGACTGGTATGACCGTAGCAGATAGTTTCGTTGCAGACGATTTCTTTCGGATCGAATTGCTAGGCTGGGCGGTATGACTGCCATGGCACCCGCCCAGACCGAGCCGGATCTCTCCTTCCTCCTGGACCACACCAGCCATGTCCTGCGCACCCGCATGGCGGCCGCCCTCGCCGAGGTGGGACTCACGGCCCGCATGCACTGCGTCCTCGTGCACGCGCTGGAGGAGGAGCGCACCCAGATCCAGCTCGCCGAGATCGGGGACATGGACAAAACGACGATGGTCGTCACCGTCGACGCCCTGGAGCAGGCCGGACTCGCGGAGCGGCGCCCCTCCACCAAGGACCGCCGGGCCCGCGTCATCTTCGTCACCGAGCGGGGCGCGGCCCTCGCCGAGCGGAGCAGCCGCATCGTCGACCGGGTGCACGCCGACGCCCTCGCCTCCCTCGGGGACGCGGACCGCGCGGCTCTGCTGCGCGGTCTGAAGCTGCTGACCCAGGGCGATCTGGAGACCCCGTCGGAGGGTCCGCGGCCCGCCCGGCGCGCTCGGCAGTAGCCGGCCGGTGTCGCCCTGACGGCTCAGTCACACGGCCGCCCGACGCCTTCTGGCCGAGAGTGGGGAAGGGCACTCAGCCCAGGGGGCAACACCACGCCGGAGGCGTACACACATGGGACTCTTCGATTTCCTGAAGTCCGACAAGGACAAGAAGAAGGAACACGAGGGCGAGAAGGCGACGGAGCAGGTGCAGCAGCAGGCCGCGGCCGGTCCGCGGCCGCCGGCCGCGATGCCCGACAAGACCGGGACCAAGTACACCGACTCGGCGGCGGCCACCAAGGCGGCCGCCGAGCGCATGGCGGCCTCGGCGCCCCGCACGCCCACGGCGGCCCCCGCCCCGCCGCCCGCCGCCCGCCCCGCTTCGCACACCCCCACGCCGGCCTCCGCCGCACACAAGGCGGTGCCCGCGGCCCCGATGAAGCCCGCGCCCAAGGCGCAGCGCACCTACACCGTCCGCCCCGGTGACTCGCTCTCCGCGATCGCCCGCCGGGAGCTGGGCAACGAGGGCCGCTGGCGCGAGCTCTACGCCATGAACAAGGGCGTCGTCGGGTCCAACCCCGACATGATCCACCCGGGCATGAAGCTCACGCTCCCCAGCTGACCCGGACAAAGCGAAGAGGGGCCCGGATCCGAAAAGGATCCCGGCCCCTCTTTTCCGTCTTCTCGTTCCGTCTTCCGTGCCCTCAGCGGTGCTTGCGCTTGGCGTCTTCCGCGTCGATGCGCTCCTGCGCGGCCTGGGCCTCCGCCTCCAGGGTGGAGACCCCCGGTTCCGCCGCGAGTCCGGTCTGCGCCTCGTGCTCCTTCGCCGCCAGCTCGTCGTCGAAGGTCGCCGGGGCCGCCTCGTCCCGCGCCGGCACTTCGGTGGCCGCCGGCGGCTCGACGAGCCAGTCCGGGTTCGACTGCTGGTCCCACCACTTCCACGCCGCGAAGGCGCCGCCGGCCAGGAGGCCGATCAGCGCGGCGCCCTTGAGCAGCCGGCCCGTCCGGCACCGCCGCTCATTGCGCCGTACGAGCTTCTGCACGTCCTTGGCCGTCACCTGGCCGCGCAGCGCCGCCAGCGCGGCCGCCGACCGGGAAGCGGCCTCCTCGGCCACCGGCTGGGCAGCCGCGAACGCGCTCTCCAAGCGGGGCTGCGTGTAGTCCGCCGCGTGCCGGGCGGCCAGCTTGGTCTGCCGTACGGCATTCGTCGCGGCCCGGTCCACATGCGGCGGCACGTGGGCGCGCGCCGACTTGATCCGCGGATGCAGGTGGCTGTCGTAGGTGACGCGGGCTTGTTTGGCGGCCTCGTTCGCCGCGTACGAAACCTTCGGGGCGAGCCGTTCATTCGCTTCGTGGGCGTAATGCACCGCGGCGTGCCTGGCGGATTCCGCGTACGGCGCCACCACTTCCGCTGCGTGCCGCGCGGTATCCCTGGCACTCGTCGCTGCCAGGCGCACGCTTTCCTTGCGGGTCACGGGATCCTCCTCTTCGGTGGCGGACACGGTTCTCACCTTTCCACCCTTTGTCGGATCATGCCTCTCATCCCGCCGTCCGGCATGCGTGACATGGCATATGGGTGGACGATTTCTACCCGGCGCTTTCCTCCGTGGGAGGATCTGAAACCGACAGTGATGACTAAGGAAGGCGGATCCGTGGCCGAGAAGCTCTACGCCACCCTGAAGACCAGCCACGGCGACATCGAGGTCGAGCTGCTGGAGAACTTCGCCCCCAAGACCGTGCGCAACTTCGTGGAGCTCGCCACGGGCGCCCGCGAATGGACGCGTCCCTCGGACGGGCAGAAGACCACGGACCCGCTCTACGACGGCACCGTCTTCCACCGCGTCATCAGCGGTTTCATGGTCCAGGGCGGTGACCCGCTCGGTAACGGCACCGGCGGTCCCGGCTACCAGTTCGCCGACGAGTTCCACCCCGACCTGACCTTCACCAAGCCCTACCTGCTGGCCATGGCCAACGCCGGCCCGGGGACCAACGGCTCGCAGTTCTTCATCACCGTCGCCCCGACCGCGTGGCTGACGCGCAAGCACACCATCTTCGGCGAGGTCACCGACAAGGCCAGCCAGAAGATCGTGGACGCGATCGCCGCCGGCCCTACCAACCCGCGCACCGAGCGGCCCGTCGACGACGTGGTCCTCCAGTCCGTGGCCATCGAGCGGCGCTGACCGCGGGAGTCGCCCAGCCCAGCCCGGTCCCGCCCCGCCCAGCCCGGTCCCGCCCAGCCCAGCCCGGTCCCGCCCAGCCCAGCCCGGTCCCGCCCAGCCCAGTCCGGCCCGTCGCCGTCCCGTCCCCGTCGGCGCCGTCCGGGAACCTTTCCGACCCGCCCGTCCGTACTCGATACGTACCGGACGGGCGCGCGCGGCGGGATCCGCCGCCCCGCCGCTCGCCGCCGACCGAGGGGACCGATGGACACCGACCGTCTTCCGGGCTGCTACCGCCATCCGGACCGCGACACCGGGATCCGCTGCACGCGCTGTGAGCGGCCGATCTGTCCCGAGTGCATGATCAGCGCCTCCGTCGGCTTCCAGTGCCCCGCATGCGTCCGGGGCGGCTCCGGTACGGGCCGCGGGGCCACCGCCAGCGCCCCGCGCACCATCGCGGGCGGCGTGGTCGCCGCCGATCCGCACCGGGTCACCAAGATCCTCATCGGGATCAACGTCGCCGTTTTCCTCGCGGCGGCGGCTTTCCCCGAGCTGGCGATCCAGCTCGAGCTCCTCGGCCGGTACCGCGAACAGCTCGGCGGTCCCGTCGAGGGCGTCTCCACGGGCGAGTACCACCGGCTGCTGACCTCGGCGTTCACGCACGTCTACTGGTGGCACCTCGCCGGCAACATGCTCGGGCTGTGGTTCATCGGCGGCCCGCTGGAGCAGGCGCTCGGCCGGGCCCGCTACCTCACCGTGTACCTGTTGTCGGCGCTGGGCGGCAGCGCCCTCGTCTATCTGCTGACCCCGCCGAACGTCGCGACCCTCGGCGCCTCCGGGGCCGTCTTCGGCCTGCTCGGCGCCACCGTGGTGCTGGCCCGCCTGAGGCGGTACGAGATGCGCCCGCTGATCACCGTGGTGGTGTTCATGCTGGTCCTGACCTTCGTGCCGTTCGGCGGCCGTCTGAACGTGTCCTGGCAGGTCCACATCGGCGGTCTGGTGACCGGCGCGCTGCTCGCGCTGGGCCTGCTGTGGCCCGCGACCGGCAGCGGCGCGAGGAAGCGCGGGTTCGTCCAGTGGGGAACCTGCGTGGCGGTGTTCCTGCTGGCGGCAGCCGTGATCGCGGTCCGGACGGCGGAGCTCTCCGCACTCACTTGATCACACCGGCGTCAACTCTCCACAGAGTTATCCACAGATCTTCTGTCTTTTCCTCAGGTGTGGATGACGCTGTGGATAACTCATGGGGAGAGCTTGCGCGGCCGGTAGTACCACGCGACTATCGCGGGGCTACTTCCACTGCGTGGAGACGCCGAATCCTGCCGCGATGAAGCCAAAACCGACCACAATGTTCCAATTGCCCAGAGCTTCGATCGGGAGCTGGGTGTCGGACAGGTAAAAGATGACGATCCACACCAGGCCGATGACGAAGAAGGCCAGCATGACCGGGGCGACCCAGTTGCGGTTCGTCAGCTTGATCGCCTGTGGCGTCCGCGTGGGCGGCGGGGTGTAGTCGTCCTTCTTGCGGATACGTGACTTCGGCACGAGGGGCTCTCCTGTCGATGGGCTGGGGACGTTGCCTGCCCCGGGCGTCCGTTAGCGTAGTGGACCTGTGGCGTTGAAGGAGAAGGGTACGTTGAGCAATTCCGACGACTCCTCCGCGGGTCCCCGTCGCCGTGCCAGACCGGTACGGCTGCTGACCGCCGCCGTTTTCGCCCTGGCCGGCTTGATCTTCGTCACCAGCTTCAACACCTCCAAGGGTACGAACATCCGGACGGACGCCTCGCTCCTGAAGCTGTCCGACCTGATCCACGAGCGCAGCCAGAACAACCTGGAACTCGAAAAGGCCACCGGAACGGTCCGCGGACAGGTGGACGCCCTCGCCGAGCGCGACGACGGCAGCACCAAGGCCGAGGACGCCAAACTGGCCGCCCTGCGCGCCGCCTCCGGCACCGAGGAGCTCACCGGCAGGGCCGTGGGCGTCACCCTGAACGACGCACCGCCGAACGCCACCGCCCGCATCCCCAACGTGCCCGAGCCCCAGCCCAACGACCTGGTGATCCACCAGCAGGACCTCCAGGCCGTCGTGAACGCCCTCTGGCAGGGCGGCGCCCAGGGCATCCAGGTCATGGACCAGCGGCTGATCTCCACCAGCGCCGTGCGCTGCGTGGGCAACACCCTGATCCTCCAGGGCCGGGTCTACTCGCCCCCGTACAAGGTGACGGCCGTCGGTGACCCGGCCGCGCTGAAGAGGGCCCTCGCGGCCTCGCCGGCGCTGCAGAACTACCAGCTGTACGTCAACGCCTACGGGCTCGGCTGGAAAGTGGACGAGCACAAGGCGCTGACACTGCCCGGCTACTCCGGCACAGTGGACCTCCACTATGCGAAGCCGCTGGAGCCCGCCACCCCGTGACGTCGTACTGCGCCTGCTGGTACGGACGTTCAGCGAGGTGTCCCTGACCGCCGGGTCGCTGATCCTGCTCTTCGTGGCCTACGTGCTGCTGTGGACCGGGGTCAAGGCCGACCTGGCCATGGACGGCGAGATGGCCCGCATGCGCGACCGCTGGGCGGCGGCGCCCGCGGCCGCCCGGCCGCCGCCCGCCCCCGCGGCCCCGGAGGCAGGGGCGGCCCCCGGGGGACCGGCGGTCCCCGCGTCGCCCGCGCGGCCCGCCGACTACCCGCCCGGCCGGGCCTTCGCCGAGATGTACGTCCCGCGCTTCGGGCCGGACTGGAACAAACCGGTCCTGGAGGGCACCGGCACCGAGCTGCTGAAGAAGGGCCTCGGCCACTACCCGGGCACGGCCCGGCCCGGAGGCACCGGGAACTTCGCGGTCGCCGGCCACCGCCGCACGTACGGCGACCCCTTCAAGGACGTTCCGGAGCTGCGGCCCGGGGACGCCGTCATCCTCAAGGACGCGACCACCTGGTACACGTACACGGTCCGCGCCGAACCGCTGCGCACGCTGCCCACCGAGGTCGGCGTGGTCGACCCGGTGCCGGTGCGCTCCCCCTTCACCTCTTCCGGCAGCTACCTCACACTGACCACCTGCGACCCGGAATGGGGCCACAGCCACCGGCTCGTGGTCTGGGCCGAGCTGACCCGGACGCGGACCGTCGCGGAGGGCGGGCCGGAGGGTTTGGCAAGGTGACCCTCCGCGCCGGCCGGGTGGCTTTAGGCTGTGGACGTACCGCCCCCGCGGTGCGTTGAACGATCGTGGACGAAAAGGACACAGGCGGCATGTACGGCTGGATCTGGCGGCATTTGCCGGGTAACGCGTGGGTACGCGTGGTGATCTCCCTCGTACTGGTGCTCGCGGTGGTGTTCGTGCTGTTCCAGTACGTCTTCCCGTGGGCCGAGCCGCTGCTTCCGTTCAACGATGTGACGGTGGACGAAGGATCGGGAGCCACTCCGTGAGCGCGCGCATTCTGGTTGTCGACAACTACGACAGCTTTGTCTTCAACCTGGTCCAGTACCTCTACCAGCTCGGTGCCGAGTGCGAGGTGCTGCGCAACGACGAGGTCGAGCCCGCCCACGCCCAGGACGGCTTCGACGGCGTCCTGCTGTCCCCGGGACCGGGCACCCCGGAAGAGGCCGGCATCTGCGTGGACATGGTCCGCCACTGCGCGGACACGGGCGTACCCGTCTTCGGCGTCTGCCTCGGCATGCAGTCGATGGCCGTCGCCTACGGGGGCGTCGTGGGCCGGGCTCCGGAACTGCTGCACGGCAAGACCTCGCCGGTGGTCCACGAGGGCCTCGGCGTCTTCGAAGGGCTGCCGTCGCCGTTCACCGCGACCCGTTACCACTCCCTCGCCGCCGAGCCGCAGACCCTCCCGGACACGCTGGAGGTCACGGCGCGGACCGAGGACGGGATCATCATGGGCCTGCGCCACCGGGAGCACGACGTGGAGGGTGTGCAGTTCCACCCCGAGTCGGTGCTGACCGAGTGGGGCCACCGGATGCTCGCGAACTGGCTGGTGCGCTGCGGTGACGCGGGCGCCGTGGAGCGCTCGGTGGGGCTGGCCCCGGTGGTGGGCAAGGCCGTCGCGTGACGACGTTCGCGCCGCCCGCGTCCACGGAGGGCCGGGCCGCGCGGCGCAGGGCAGCTCAGGAGGCCGCGAAGCGTGCGCGGGGCCGGGGCCGGCGGCGCAAACGGCCGGCCTCGGGCGGCCCGGTCGTGGTGCTCAGCCGGCTCGCCGGGGAGCTGTTCATCACGCTGGGGCTGGTGATGCTGCTCTTCGTCGGTTATCAGCTCTGGTACACGAACCTCCTCGCGGACCGCACCGTCAAGGACACCGCCGGTTCGCTGCTGCAGAACTGGGACCGGAGTCCGGCCGCGGCCGACGCCCCGCCGGTGGCGGCCTTCGAGCCGGGTCAGGGCTTCGCGATCCTGTACATCCCGAAGCTGGACGTGAAGGTGCCCGTCGCCGAGGGGACGAACAAGGCGAAGGTGCTCGACAAGGGGCTCGTCGGCCACTACGCCGAGGAGCCGTTCAAGACCGGGATGCCGGCCGACCGCCAAGGGAACTTCGCGCTGGCGGGCCACCGCAACACGCACGGCGAGCCGTTCCGCTACATCAACCGGCTGGTGCCGGGGGACAAGATCGTGGTCGAGACGAGGGACGCGTACTACACGTACGAGATGACCTCGCAGCTGGCGCAGACCCCGCCGGCGAACGTTTCGGTGATCCGGCCGGTACCGGTGGGATCGGGCTTCACATCCCCGGGCCGGTACATCACCCTGACCACCTGCACCCCCGAGTTCACCAGCACCTACCGGATGATCGTATGGGGCAGGATGACCGGTGAACGCCCCCGCAGCCAGGGTGCTCCGCCCGAGCTGAACAGCCCGTAGAGGATCCGCAGTGTCACGTGCCGCACCGCCCCCGAGCCGCAGTTTCCTCGCGGGATTCCTGAGCCTGCTGGGCGAGCTCCTGATCACGGTGGGCCTGGTGCTCGGCCTGTTCGTGGCGTACTCGCTGTGGTGGACGAACGTCCTCGCGGACCGGGACGCCTCGGCGCGCGGCGACGCCGTCCGCCAGCAGTGGGAGCGGCCGGCACCGACGCCCTCGACGCCCGCCGCGCCGGGGGCGCTGGACACCCAGGGTGGGATCGGCTTCCTGCACGTGCCGGCGATGAAGAACGGCGAGGTGCTGGTCAAGAAGGGCACCGCCGCGGACGTCCTGAACGACGGGGTCGCCGGGTACTACACGGAGCCCGTCACCTCGGCGCTGCCGTGGGACCCGTCGGGCAACTTCGCGCTGGCGGCGCACCGGGACGGGCACGGGGCCAAGTTCCACAACATCGACAAGCTGAAGAACGGCGACGCGGTCGTCTTCGAGACGCGGGACACCTGGTACGTGTACAAGGTCTTCGCCGAGCTGACCCAGACGACGAAGTACAACGTGGACGCGATCAGCACCGTACCGAAGGAGTCGGGGAGGACGGCGCCGGGGCGGTACATCACGCTGACGACCTGCACGCCCGTGTACACCTCGAAGTACCGCTACATCGTGTGGGGCGAACTGGTCCGCACGGAGAAGGTGGACGACAAGCGCACGCCCCCGGCGGAGCTGCGCTAGCGGGACGACGCTCGCGGCGCGGGCGCCGCACGCGGCCCACGGGTCACATGGGCTCCTCAAGCCCCCTGGCGGGGGCTGTGGCGGCGCGGGACGCCGAGGACGGCAAAAGGGTCCGGCCCCTCTCATCGAGAGGGGCCGGACCCTTTTGCGTGGTTCGCCGAGGCGGGCCGGTGGCTACGATGGCTAACCGCCGAGGCCTCCGAAGAAGCCGCCGCCGTTGCCTCCGTTGCCGTTGCCGCCGTTCTGCTGGCCGCCGAAGGTGGTCACGTTGACCACCGTGCCCGGTGCGACCGGAGAGTTGGCGGCCGGGTCCGAGGTCAGGACGATCGCCTTGCCCTCGTTCGGGCCCGACGTGACCGAACCGAAGCTCAGGCCCTTGGAGGCCAGCTCGGCCCTGGCCTGGTTGACCGTCTTGCCCGCCAGGTTCGGCACCGGGACCGTCTGGGGGGCGGCCTTGGCGATGGAGACGTTGACGGACGTGCCGACATCGACCGAGTCGCCCACGGCGCGGTCCTGCTGGACCACCGTCTTGGGGGCCGTGCCCGGGGGCGCGTCCACCTCCGTCACGCTGCCGAGCTTCAGCTTGGCGTCCTGGAGCGCCTTGGAGGCCTGCTCCTTGGTCTTGCCCGTCAGGTCCGGCACGGAAGCCTTGGACTTCTCCTTGGCCACGTCCAGCGAGACGGACGAGCCCTTCTCGGCCTCGCCGCCGCTCTTCGGGTTCTGATCGAGGACGGTGCCGGGGGACCGCTCGGACTCGACGAGCTTCTTCTCGACCTGGAAGCCCTTGTCCTTCAGTGCCTTCTCCGCGTCGGCGATCGGGATGTTGATGACGTCCGGCACGGCGACCTTGGCGGCGCCCGTGGAGACCTTCACCTTGACGACGGAGTTCTTGTCGACCTTGGTGCCTTCGACCGGGGACTGCTCGCAGACGCTGCCCTTGGGCTGGGCGTCGCAGGCGATGTCCCCGTCCTTCTGGACGACGAGGCCGACGTTGTCGCCGCTCTTCACGGCCTGCTCGAAGGCTTCGCCCACGAGGTTGGGCACGATGGGCCGGTTGTCGGCGCCGCCGCTGAAGAGGGAGCGGCCGATGAGGATCGCGCCGACCAGGACGAGGACGCCGGCGGCCACCAGCAGGATCGTGGAGGCCTTGCTCTTCTTCTGCGGGCGCCGGCCGTGGCCGCCCTGGTCGTAGCCGGCCTGGTCCCCGTACCCGTATCCGCCGTCGCCCGGGGGCATCGGCGGGAGCATGGAGGTCTGGCCCGGGTCGGCGGTGCGCAGCGCGGTGGTCGGCTGGTCGTAGCCCTGGTGGCCGTAGCCGCCCTGGTCGGGGTAGCCGTAGCCGGCCGCGCCCATGGCGGCGGTGGCGGCGACGGGCTGGCCGTCGAGGCAGGCCTCGATGTCGGCGCGCATCTCGTCGGCGGACTGGTAGCGGTAGTCGGCGTCCTTGACCAGCGCCTTCAACACGATCGCGTCCATCTCGGGCGTGATCTCGGAGTCGAAGTTCGACGGGGGCTGGGGCTCTTCCCGTACGTGCTGGTAGGCGACCGCGACCGGGGAGTCGCCGATGAACGGCGGCCGGACGGCGAGGAGCTCGTACAGCAGGCAGCCGGCCGAGTAGAGGTCGGAGCGCGCGTCGACCTGCTCGCCCCTGGCCTGCTCCGGGGAGAGGTACTGGGCGGTGCCGATGACGGCGGCGGTCTGCGTCATGGTCATGCCGGAGTCGCCCATGGCGCGGGCGATGCCGAAGTCCATGACCTTGACCTGGCCGGTGCGGGTGAGCATGACGTTGGCGGGCTTGATGTCGCGGTGCACGATGCCGGCGCGGTGCGAGTACTCCAGCGCCTGGAGGATGCCGATGCACATCTCCAGGGTGCGCTCCGGCAGCAGCTTGCGGCCGGAGTGCAGGAGTTCGCGCAGGGTCGAGCCGTCGACGTACTCCATCACGATGTACGGGATGGAGATGTTGTCGACGTAGTCCTCGCCGGTGTCGTACACGGCGACGATCGCCGGGTGGTTGAGCGATGCGGCCGACTGGGCCTCGCGCCGGAACCGGGCCTGGAAGGACGGGTCGCGGGCGAGGTCGGCGCGCAGGGTCTTGACGGCGACGGTACGGCCGAGCCGGGTGTCGTGGGCGAGGTAGACCTCGGCCATGCCACCGCGGCCGAGCACGTGGCTCAGCTCGTACCGGCCGCCGAGGCGACGCGGCTCTTCCATAACGTTGCGGCCCTCTCCGTCAGTCCCGACCGCACCCGTGTGTGGTCCGGCGGTGTGCTGTTCGCGCAAAGGCTACCGGCCGATCGCCGGTGATCGGTTCGTGACCACAGGCTGATACCGGACCGGTACCGTACGCTCGGATCCGGTCGTTTTACGTGATCCGGATCACCCTTTTGTGTCCCTTGCGGCCCTCGCGTGGTGCCGGGTCCCGCCCGTCACCCCTTGCTGGTCTTCAGGACGGCTTCCATGACCGCCTTGGCGACGGGGGCGGCGAGGCCACCGCCGCTGATGTCGTCGCGGCTCGCCTCGCTGTCCTCGATCACCACGGCGACGGCGACGGGCGAGGTGCCGTCGGGGTTCTCGGCGTAGGAGATGAACCAGGCGTACGGGCGCTTCTTGTTGCCCTCGCCGTGCTGGGCGGTGCCGGTCTTGCCGCCGACGACGGAGCCCTTGATCTTGGCGTTGCCGCCGGTGCCCTTCTCCACGACGTCGACCATCATCTCCTGGATCTTCTTCGCGTTCTCCCCGGAGACCGGCCGGCTCATCTCCTGCGGCTCGTGCTTCTCGATGACGTCGAGGTTCGGAGCGGTCAGCTGGTCGACCATGTACGGCTTCATCAGCTTGCCGTCGTTGGCGATGGCGGCCGTGACCATGGCCATCTGCAGGGGGGTGGCCGCGGTGTTGAACTGGCCGATGGCGCTCTGGGCGTTGCCGTCCGGGCTCATCTTCTTGTCGTAGACGCTGGCGAAGGCGCGGACCGGGATGTCGATCTTGTCGTTGTTGAAGCCGAACTTCTCGGCGGTCTTCACCATGTTGTCCCGCCCCACCTTGTCGCCCAGGTTGGCGAAGACGGAGTTGCAGGAGACTTCGAGGGCCCTCATGAGGCTGGCCTTCTCGCACCCGTTGGCGTGGTTGACCATCGGGGTCTTGGTGCCCGGCAGGATGTACGGCTCGGGGGTGTCCGTCGGGGCGTTGACGTCCTGGACGATGCCGTTCTCCAGGGCCGCGGCCGCGGTGACCACCTTGAAGGTGGAGCCGGGCGGGTAGGTCTCGCGCAGGGCGCGGTTGACCAGCTTCTTGTCCTCGCTGTCCTTGAGCTCGACCCAGTTCTTCTCGTCGCCCTTGGAGTTGCCGGCGAAGGAAGAGGGGTCGTACGAGGGGGTGCTGACGAGGGCGAGGACGGCGCCGGTGCGCGGGTCGATCGCCGCGACGGCGCCCTTCTTGTCGCCGAGCTTGTCGAACGCGGCCTTCTGGGCGGCGGCGTTGAGCGTCGTGACGACGTTGCCGCCCTGCTTCTTCTCGCCGGTGAACATGCCGATGGTGCGGTCGAAGAACAGCCGGTCGTCGTTGCCGGTCAGGATCTGGTCCTCGAGGGATTCGAGCTGCGTGGAGCCGTAGGCCTGCGAGGCGTAGCCGGTCACCGGGGACCAGAGGGTGCCGTCGATGTAGGTGCGCTTGTACTTGTAGTCGCTGCCGTCGGTGACCGCGGAGCCGGTGATCGGCGTGCCCTCGACGATGATGTTGCCGCGCTCGGTGGCGTACTGGGCGATCTGGACCCGGCGGTTCTCCTTGCGGGTGCTCAGCTCCTCGGCCTTGACGTACTGGAGCCAGTTGGTCCGCACGAGCAGTGCCAGGACGAGCAGCCCACAGAAGATCGAGATGCGGCGCAGGGGCTTGTTCATGACGGACGGACCACCTGGGTCATCTCGGAGTCGGGGGACGGGGCCGGGGCCGGGGCAGGGCGGCGTGCGGTGTCGCTGATCCGGATGAGGATGGCGATGAGGATCCAGTTCGCGAGGACGGACGAGCCGCCGGACGCGAGGAAGGGCATGGTCATGCCGGTCAGGGGGATGAGGCCCATGACTCCGCCGGCGACCACGAAGACCTGGAGCGCGAAGGCGCCGGAGAGGCCGATCGCGAAGAGCTTGCCGAAGGGGTCGCGGGCGGCGAGGGCGGTGCGCACGCCGCGCTCGATGATCAGGCCGTAGAGCAGCAGGAAGGCCATGACCCCGGCGAGCCCGAGCTCTTCGCCGACGGTGGAGAAGATGAAGTCGGAGTTGGCGGCGAAGCCGATGAGGTCGGAGTTGCCCTGTCCCCAGCCGGTGCCGAGGACCCCGCCGGAGCCGAAGCTCATGATCGACTGGGCGATCTGCTCGCAGGCTCCGGCGTCGAGGCCCCTGCGCTGCCAGCAGCCGAACGGGTCCAGCCAGGCACTGACCCGGGCTCCGACGTGGCTGGAGAAGCCGGCCACCACGACGGCGCCGCCGACCGACATCAGCAGGCCGATGATGATCCAGCTGGTCCGCTCGGTGGCCACGTACAGCATGATCACGAACATGCCGAAGAAGAGCAGCGAGGAGCCGAGGTCGTTCTCGAAGATCAGGATGAGCAGGCTCATCGCCCAGATCGCCAGGATCGGACCGAGGTCGCGCCCGCGCGGCAGGTAGAGGCCCATGAACCGGCGGGAGGCCAGGGCCAGGGCGTCGCGCTTGACCATCAGGTAGCCGGCGAAGAACACCGCGAGGACGATCTTCGCGAACTCACCCGGCTGGATGGAGAACCCGGCGACGCGGATCCAGATCTTGGCGCCGAAGACGTCCGCGCCGAGGCCGGGAACGAGCGGCAGCAGGAGCAGGACCAGGGCCGTGACCATGGAGATGTAGGTGAACCGCTGCAGGACGCGGTGGTCCTTGAGAACCACCAGGACACCGGCGAACAGGGCGATCGCGAGGGCCGTGTACATCATCTGCCGGGGCGCGGACTCGGAGAAGGCGCCGAAGGACCGCTTCGCCAGGTTCTGCAGCCGCGAGGACTGGTCGAGACGCCAGATCAGCACCAGGCCGAGCCCGTTGAGGAGCGTGGCGATCGGCAGCAGCAGCGGGTCGGCGTACTTGGCGTAGCGCCGTACGACGAGATGGGCGATGCCCGCCAGGACGCCGAGGCCGAGCCCATAGGTGAGCATGCCCGGGGGCAGCTTTCCGTCGATCGACAGGCCTGCGTTGGCGTAGGCGAAGATCGGGATGACCACGGCGAAAGCGAGCAGCAGGAGCTCGGTGTTCCGCCGGCTCGGGAGCTCGATGGCGCCGATGGTGGTCGTGTTGGTGACAACGCTCATGGTGTGGCGGGCCCCCTGTGCCCGCGTATGTCTACTGCTTCTCGCACAGGCCGACGAACTGCTGCTCGGCGGCAGTCAGCGCGGGGCCCGGTGTCTGGTTTCCCTGTCCCTCGGCGGCGCGGCGCTCCTCGTCCTTCTTGCAGGCGGAGGCCTGGGTGCCGAGCTGATCGATCTTCTCGCGGGCGCCGTCCAGGCTGTTCTCGCTGATGGTGGCCTGGACTTGCTTGCGCTTGAAGGTCGGCAGGTACTTCAGTTCGATGTCGGGGCGGTCGGTCTCCACCTTGGAGAGCTCCAGGGGCCCGAGCTTCTGGCTGATGCCGCGGAAGAGCGCCACGTGCTCGCCCTTCACGCCGATGTAGAACTGCGTCTGCGTCCAGCGGTAGCCCGCGTAGAGGCCGCCGCCGAGGAGGCCGAGGACGACGAGCAGCATCAGCGTCCGCGTCGTCCACTTGCGGCCCTTGCCGCGCCGCCTGCGCGGGTGGTCGTACGTGTCCTCGTAGCCCGCGTCCGCATCGTACGGGTCGGCCTCGCCGAAGCTGCCGTACCCGCCGCCGGCTCCACCGCCCTGTCCCGGGGCGCCGTAACCGCCGTGCCCAGGGGCCTCACCGCTGCCGGGAGGGCCGAAGGCTCCGGCGGGCGTGGGGGTCTGGCGGCCGAGGCCGGAGGCCCGGCCGGCCGGGGTCTGCATGGCGTTGCCGCCGTCGAAGAGCTGGTGGTGCTGGTTCTCGGCGACCGCGCCGACGACGACGGGGGTGTCGTTGACCTGAGCGGCCAGGGTGTCGCCGCTGTCGGTGTCGAGGACGTCGGCCACGATGCAGGTGATGTTGTCGGGGCCGCCGCCGCGGAGCGCGAGCTGGATGAGCGAGGCCACGGTCTCGCGGGGACCGTGGTAGTCGGCGAGGGTCTCTTCGAGGGTCTGGTGGGAGACGACGCCGGAGAGCCCGTCGGAGCAGATGAGGTAGCGGTCGCCGGCCCGGACCTCGCGGATGGAGAGGTCGGGTTCGACGATGTCGCCGCTGCCGAGCGCTCTCATCAGCAGGGAGCGCTGCGGGTGGGTGGTGGCTTCCTCTTCGGTGATCCGACCCTCGTCGACGAGGCGCTGGACCCAGGTGTGGTCCTGGGTGATCTGCGTGAGGATGCCGTCACGGAGCAGGTAGGCGCGGGAGTCCCCGACGTGGACCAGGCCCAGGCGCTGGCCCGTCCACAGGAGGGCGGTGAGCGTGGTGCCCATGCCCTCGAGCTGGGGGTCCTCCTCGACCATGGCGCGCAACTGGTCGTTGGCGCGCTGCACGGCCGTGCTGAGCGCCGTGAGCATGTCGGAGCCCGGGACGTCGTCGTCGAGCTGGACGAGGGCGGAGATCACCTCGGAGCTGGCGACTTCACCGGCGGCCTGGCCGCCCATGCCGTCGGCGATCGCGAGGAGGCGCGGACCGGCGTAGCCGGAGTCCTCGTTCCCCTCCCGGATCATGCCCTTGTGCGATCCGGCGGCGAACCGCAGGGACAGACTCATGCGCACCTGCCCTGTCGACGACGCTGCCTCCGGGTACAACCGGTCTCGAGCCACACTGCCCACCCTCCGGTCGGGAGCGCGCTCGGGTCCGTGTCCTCGATGGGACGGATCGCCGCCGCGCGCTCGCTCCGCTCGCTCATTCTCGTACTACTTCCGCAGCTCGATGACGGTCTTGCCGATGCGGATCGGGGCACCCGGCGGAATGGGCGTCGGGGTGGTCAGCCGGGTCCGGTCGAGATACGTGCCGTTGGTGGACCCGAGATCCTCGACGATCCACTGCCCGTCACGGTCGGGATAGATCCTGGCATGCCTGCTGGAGGCGTAGTCGTCGTCCAGCACGATCGTGGAGTCGTGGGCGCGGCCCAAGGTGATCGTCTGGCCCGCGAGGGCCACCGTGGTCCCCGTGAGGGTGCCCTCGGACACGACGAGCTTGGTCGGCGCACCGCGGCGCTGGCGCTGCTGCGGTGGCGCGGCCGCGGCCTGGCGGCCCTGCTGCTGCGGGGCGCTGGTGGCGCCCGTGCCGCGGCGGGAACCGCGCTGCGTGACTCTCGTACCGAAGAGGTCGCTGCGAATGACCTGGACGGCCACGATGACGAACAGCCACAGAACGGCTAGGAAACCCAACCGCATGACCGTCAGGGTCAGCTCTGACATTGCCCCCGCTTCACCCTTCGGCTTGTCGGTAAATGATGGTGGTGCTGCCCACGACGATCCGCGAACCGTCGCGGAGCGTAGCGCGGGTGGTGTGCTGCCCGTCCACCACGATGCCGTTGGTGGACCCGAGATCCTGGATCGTCGAGGGCGTTCCGGTCCGGATCTCACAGTGCCGGCGCGATACGCCGGGGTCGTCGATCCGCACGTCGGCTTCGGTGCTTCGGCCGAGTACGAGCGTCGGGCGCGAGATCTGGTGGCGGGTGCCGTTGATCTCGATCCAATGGCGCCGTACGGCGCCGCCTGGGGACACGGGCGGTACGGGGGCCCCTCCGGCAGGTCCGGACCGGCCCGGGTGTCCGCCGGGACCCGGCCCGCGCACAGGACCGCCGGGAGGCGGTCCGGCTGGCATGGGCGGCGCGGCGACCGGGGGGTAGCCGTAGCCGCCCGGCTGGGCCGGGGAGGCCTGGTGTCCCTGTCCCTGGGCCGGCTGGCCCGGAGCCTGGGAGGTGCTGGAGGCGAGCGTGCGACTGCGGACCCGGTAGAGCCCGGTGTCCAGGTCGTCCGCCTTTTCCAGCTGCACCTTGATGGGACCCATGAAGCTGTAGCGCTGCTGCTTGGCGTAGTCGCGGACCAGGCCCGCGAGTTCGTCGCCGAGCTGGCCCGAGTACGGACTCAGGCGCTCGAAGTCGCCCGTGCTGAGCTCCACGATGAAGTCGTTCGGGACGACGGTCCGCTCCCGGTTCCAGATCGTGGCGTTGTTGTCGCACTCGCGCTGGAGGGCGCCGGCGATCTCCACGGGCTGGACTTCGGACTTGAACACCTTGGCGAAGGTGCCGTTCACCAGACCTTCGAGTCGCTGCTCGAACCGCTTCAGGACTCCCATGGGGCACCTCCTCCGTCGTTGTCGCCCTGTACTGCTTACTGATCGTATCCACGCGTGGCGGATTCGGGTGGTTCCCCATCGGTCGCGAGGGGATGAGTGTTGGTCCTCACAAGCGATCGTAGGGGCGCCCCAGGGACAGTGTCCCGCACACGGAGCCGAGTACGGGAGGACCCCTCCTCGCGGGGCCCCCGCAGAGCACGAAAAGCGATGTGAATCCACCCCGTCCGACGTGCTAATGTTCCGATGTCGCCAGGGGAACGGCCCGCAAGGGGAGAACCGCTGGTAGCTACTCGGGCGAGTGGCGGAACGGCAGACGCGCTGGCTTCAGGTGCCAGTGTCCTTCGGGACGTGGGGGTTCAAATCCCCCCTCGCCCACTTGACGAAACGGTCGTCATCGCGAAAGCGGTGGCGGCCGTTTCGCGTTGTCGGGGTCCGGCCGGGGTGACGTATCCCTCGGAGGCGGCGGGCGGCGGGCGGCGGGCGGTGGCGGCCGGTGGCCGGTGGGCGGTGGGCCGTCCGACTTTCGTCGCACGGGGAGCGACGAAAGAGAGCGGCCCGGGGCGGGCGGCCGTGTCTAGGGTCGGCGCGTGGATGTGACGGCGAAGACGCGCGCGGGACGGGACTGGCTGAAGGGTCCCGAGCCCTGGACCCGGCGGATGCTGGCCGGGGATCTGGCGCTGGCCGGGGTGCTGGCGCTGCTCGGGCTGGGGGTGGAGGAGCTCGACAACGGCTCCGCGGCGCGGATGCTGGCCGGCGTGGTGGCCGTGGTGCTGCTGACCTTGCTGCGCAGAAGGCTGCCGGTGCTCACGCTGGTGATCGGCTCGGCGGTGGGCGTCTACCTGCCCGGGGCGTTCCTCGTGGCGATCCCGCTCGGCTGGTCGGCGGGGCGGCGCATCATCGGCGTCGGGCGGGCGCTGGGCGCCTTCACCACGGCCTTCGTGGCGGTCGTCGTCCTCAACGTCGTCAAGGAGTGGTCACAGGGCCGCCCGCTGCTGATCATCGTCTTCAGCACGCTGATGTTCCTGGCCACGGTGGTCATGCCCGGTCTGGCCAGCCGCTACTGGTCCCAGCGCAATACGCTGCTGCGCGCCCTCCAGGAACGCAACGGCCGGCTGCTGCGCGAGCGGGCGATGGTCGCCGGGCAGGCCCGGCTGCGCGAACGCCAGCGCATCGCCCAGGACATGCACGACAGCCTCGGCCACCAGCTCGCGCTGATCTCCGTCCACACCGGCGCGCTGGAGGTCGATCCGGCGCTGACCGACCGGCAGCGCGAGGCGGTGGGAGTACTGCGGGAGGCATCGGTCGCGGCCATGCACGAACTGCGCGAGGTCGTCGGCATCCTGCGGGACGGGGTGGAAGCGCCGCAGTTGGTGGAGGAGGCGCAGCCGGCCGCGCGCGGGGTGGCGGGCATCACCGGGCTCGTGGAGGCGGCACGGAGCGCGGGGACCGACGTACGGCTCACGACGACGGGGCGGCCCAGGCCGCTGGTCGCGGCCTGCGACCACGCGGCGTACCGGATCGCGCAGGAGGGGCTGACCAACGCCTACAAGCACGCTCCGGGGGCGCCGATCACGGTGGAGCTGCGGTACGAGGACGACTCGCTGGTGGTGGAGATCGCCAACGGTCCGGTGGCCGGTCCGGGCGCCGGCGAGGTGGTGTCCGGGGGCCAGGGGCTGACGGGGCTGCGCGAACGGGCCCGGCTGGTCGGCGGCATGGTCCACGCGGGGACCGCCGAGGGCGGTGGCTTCCGGGTGGCGGGGGTGCTCCCGTACGGGACCGAGCCGGCCGGGGCGCGGGAGAACGGGGCCGGGGCGGCCGGGCTGGACGAGGTCGCCGACGACTTCGGGCAGCAGGCGCTCGGCATCGGCGCGGCGCCGGTGGACTGGGCCGCGGTCGACCGGAAGCTGCTGCGCGGGAGCGGCCGGTCGGGCGGCGTGGCGCTGGGCTGCGGAATCGCGGTCGCGGCCCTGGTGGTGCTGCTGATCGTGATCGGGGCCGCGGTGGCGCTGCTCGTGGGCTCGGTGAGCGACGCGACGATCAGCCGGGCCGAGTACGACGGCGTCCAGGTCGGCGAGCCGGAGGACACGGTGCGGTCGCGGCTGCCCAGCGGGGACAGCATCCTGACCGAGGGGCTCGACCGTAAGGGGCCGCCGCGCCCGCGGGGTGCCACGTGCGTGGCCCTGCTGGCGGAGGAGGATTCCGGCTTGGGCGCCAACAGCGTTTTCCGGTTCTGCTTCGAGGACGGCAAGCTCGTCGACAAGCAGGCGTACCAGGCCGAGTAGGGGGAGCACGGGTGACAGCCAAGGTGATCCGCGTGGTGATCGCTGACGACGAGCCGCTGATCCGGGCCGGGATCAGGATGATCCTGACCTCGGCGGCGGACATCGAGGTCGTCGCGGAGGCGGCGAACGGGCGCGAGGCGGTGGAGCTGGCCCGCGCGCACGGACCGGACGTGGTGCTGCTGGACATCCAGATGCCCGTGATGGACGGCCTGACGGCGCTGGGTGAACTGGGGCGCTCGGCACCGCAGGTGCGGGCGCTGATCCTGACCACCTTCGGGGAGAAGGAGAACGTGCTGCGGGCGCTGAGCGGGGGCGGTGCGGGGTTCCTGCTGAAGGACTCCGCGCCCGGTGAACTGATCGGAGCCGTACGGGCGGCCGCGGCCGGGGACGCGTACCTGTCTCCGGCGGCGACCCGGCACGTCGTGGACCAGCTGGCGTCCGGGCAGTCCGCGGGCCGCGCCGAGGCGGCCCGGCGCCGGGTGGCGGAGCTGAGTGAACGCGAGCGCGGGGTACTGGCGTTGCTGGGGGAGGGGTTGTCGAACGCGGACGCGGGCCGGCGGCTGCACATGAGCGAGGCGACGGTGAAGACGTACGTGAGCCGGATCCTGGCGAAGCTGGAGTGCGAGAACCGGGTCCAGGCGGCCCTGCTGGCCAGGGACGCCGAGCTCTAGCTGGATCGGTCGGGATACGGTCGGGCCCGAACCGATGGTGACCAGGGGGCGGGACGCATGACGGCGGTACCGGAGCAGCGCGTGGTGGAACCGGAGTCGAAGGAACGGATCCCGGTGGTCGCGGGGTTCGCGCGGAGGTTCGCCGAGGGGCGGGCGGCAGGGACGGACGGTTCGCCGAGGGCGGCCGGCAAAGCGCTGCGCGTCCGCGTCCCACGCGCGGCCCAGGCGTACTTCGAGGCCCCGGCCGACCGCCCGGACGCGGTGCGGGCGGTCGAGGAGTCCAATGTCGGCCGGGTCGCCGAGCTGACGTCCATACGGGTCGGGCGGATGGCCGCCAGCCCCTTCGCGTTCCTGCGCGGTTCGGCAGGGCTGATGGCGCACGACCTCTCCGGCGGTCCGGTGACCGGGATCGGCGCGCAGATCTGCGGAGACGCCCACGCGGCCAACTTCGGCCTGTACGGGGACGCGCGCGGCCGTCTCGTCATCGACCTCAACGACTTCGACGAGACCGTCTTCGGCCCGTGGGAGTGGGACCTCAAGAGACTGGCCACCTCGCTGGTCCTGGCCGGCCGGGTGGCAGGCGCCGACGAGGACACGTGCCGGGCGGCGGCGCTCGACTCGGTGGGCACCTACCGCCGCACCATGCGGCTGCTGGCGAAGCTGCCGTCGCTGGACGCGTGGAACGCCATCGCGGACGAGGAACTGGTCTCGCACACCGATGCCCGGGACCTGCTGGGCACGCTGGAGCGGGTCTCGGAGAAGGCCCGCAACAACACCTCCGCCCGGTTCGCCGCGCGGTCCACCGAGGCCGCTGCCGACGGCGGCCGGGCCTTCGTGGACGCGCTGCCGGTGCTGCGCAGGGTCGAGGACGGCGAGGCGGCGGCCGTGGCGGCCGCGCTGGGCCCGTACCTGGAGACGCTGCAGGGCGACCGGCAGCCGCTGCTGGCCCGGTACGCGATCCACGACGTGGCCTTCCGGGTGGTGGGGACCGGCAGCGTCGGGACCCGCTCCTACGTCGTGCTGCTGCTCGACCACCGGGGCGAGGCGCTGGTCCTGCAGGTGAAGGAGGCCCGGCCCTCCGTGCTGCTGCCGTACCTGCCCGGCCTCGGCTTCGTCTCGCCGCCGGAGGAGCACGAGGGCCGCCGGGTGGTGACCGGGCAGAAGCGGATGCAGGTGGTGTCGGACATCCTGCTGGGCTGGACGACGGTGGAGGGGCGCCCCTTCCAGGTCCGCCAGTTCCGCAACCGCAAGGGCAGCGTGGACCCGGCGGCGCTGGCCGTGGAGCAGATCGACGACTACGGGCGGATGACCGGGGCCCTGCTGGCGCGGGCGCACGCGCACAGCGCGGATCCGCGGCTGCTGGCCGGGTACTGCGGGAAGAACGACGAGCTCGACGAGGCGATGGCCACCTTCGCGGTGGCTTACGCCGACCGGAGCGAGGCCGATCACGCGGTCCTGGTGGCGGCGGTGCGGTCGGGGCGCATCGCGGCGGAGCCGGGGGTCTGATCCCACCGGTGGAAGGGCGATGTTTCACGTGAAACACCGGTTCGGGCGGTCGGTCGGGCGGCCGACCGGGGAAGCGGTCCGGGAACCGGGCGATGTTTCACGTGAAACACCCGGCCGGTCGGGCCTTAGGCTGGCCGGGTGAGCGAGCAGACAGTTCCCGAAGCGCCCGAGCCCGGCTCCGCCCCCTCCGCCGACGCGCGGCCCGAGGCGCGCCTGGAGCGCGCCGTGCGGGCCGCCGAGCAGGCGTTGATCGAGTTCGAGATCGCCGTGGAGACCTTCCGGGTGGAAGTGGAGAACTTCTCCCGCCTCCACCACCAGAAGCTCGGACCGATGTACTCGCGGCTCGACGAGCTGGACGCGCTGATCGCCGAGGCGAAGGCGGCGGCCAGCGGGGACCCGGAGGACCTGCGCCGTGCGCGCGACGCCCGTTCCCTGGTGATGCCCATGCCCGGGGTGGACGAGCTCTTCCACGACTGGCTGGACTCGGACGGGATGTCCGACGACGCGTCCGCGATGCTCACCGACCGCGCGGTGCGGCCCCCGGAGCGGGTGCGCCCGACGGAAGAGGTACGCCGCCTCTACCGCGAGCTGGTCCGCCAGGCGCACCCGGACCTGGCCCAGGACGAGGCCGAGCGGGAGCGTCGCGAGGAGTTCATCGTGCGGGTCAACGCGGCGTACGGCCGGGGCGAGGAGCAGCTGCTGCGCGAGCTGGCGCAGGAGTGGGCGGCCGGTCCGGCGCCGGCCGCCGCGCGGCTGAGCGAGAGCGAGGAGCTCTACGAGCGGCTGGAGTGGCTCTCGCGGCGCAAGGAGCTGCTGTCGGTCGTGGCGCGGGAGCTGGAGGACAGCGCGATCGGATCGATGCTGCGGATGGCTCCCGAGGACCCGGACCGGCTGCTGGAGGAGATCGCCGAGCAGCTGCTCGGCGATGTCGCGAAGCGCGAGGCGGAGCTGGCGGAGCTGCGCACCGCGTGAGGCCGGTCGGGCGACCGCGTGAGCCCGGCCGCGGCCCGGCGCCCCGGGAGGCCCGTCGGATAGGTTGGCTCACCTATCCGTGACGAGAGAAGGCGACAGCTAATGAACTCCGGACCGCTTCCCTCGGTGGCCGCCTCCGCGCTGCCCTCCGAAGCCTTTGTCCTCGACGTTCGCGAGAACGACGAATGGGCGGCCGGCCACGCCGAGGGTGCGCTGCACATCCCGATGAGCGAGTTCGTGGCGCGCATCGGTGAGCTGACCGAGAAGATCAAGGACGACCGTCCGGTCTACGTGATGTGCCGGGTCGGCGGGCGCTCCGCCCAGGTCGCCCAGTACCTGCGCGGCCAGGACATCGACGCCGTGAACGTGGACGGCGGCATGCAGGACTGGGAGGCCGCGGGCCGCCCGGTCGTCACCGACACGGGCGCCCCGGGCTTCGTCGTCTGACGGCTGACGGCT
>NZ_JAGGOW010000001.1:0-20561 GCF_018614135.1 Streptomyces sp. ISL-66 | reverse complement strand
ACGGCTCACGGCTCACGCGGGCCTAGGTGAGGGGGTGGGCGGCCAGCAGGTCGCCCAGAGCCTCCTCGTGCAGGGCGGCCGGGCCGAGCTGGAGCTCCAGCTGCTTGGCCCAGGCGTGGTAGCGGTGCAGCGGGTAGTCGGTGTCGGCGCCGAAGCCGCCGTGCAGGTGCTGCGCGGTCTGGACGACGCGCCGCACGCCCTCGGAGGCCCAGATCTTGGCCACGGCCACGTCGCCCGCGCTGGGCAGCGGCCCGCCCGCTCCGCCCGCCCCGGCGTCGAGCCGCCAGGCGGCCTGCCAGAGGGTGACCTCCATGGCGCGCAGGTCGATGTAGCGGTCGGCGGCCTGGACGGCGACGGCCTGGAAGCTGGCCACGGGGAAGCCGAACTGCTCGCGCTTGCTCGTGTACTGGCTGGTCATGGTGAGCACGTTCTCGCCGAGGCCGAGCGCGAGCGCGCAGGTCCCGGTGGCGAGGAGCTGGCGCAGGCGCTCCCAGGCGCCGGGTGTGTCGATGACGTGCTCGGCGGGGACGCGCACGCCGTCGAGGGTGACCTCGCCGAGTCGCTCGCCGGTGGTGGAGTACTGCTCCGCGAGGGACAGGCCCCCGGTCGCGCGCGGGACGAGCGCCAGGACCGTGTCGCCGTCCTCCACGGTGTGGGCCGGGACGGCGATCCAGTCGGCGCTGTGGGCCCAGGCGACGGAGGTCTGGAGGCCGTCGAGGATCCATGCGTCGCCGTCGCGCCGGGCGGTGACGGCCACTTCGGCCGGGTCATGGCCGGTGCGGCCGTGCGCGGCGGCGGTGAGGACGAGGCTTCCCCGCCCGGCGCCCGGCAGCAGGGCGGCGGCCAGCTCGGGACCGCCGTGGGCCTGGACGGCCATGGCGGTCGCGCAGTGCTCCAGCAGCGGCACCCGGGCCAGGACCTTCGCGGCCTCCCGCAGCACCAGGCACAGGGCGATGGCGTCGAGTCCGGCCCCGTCGTACTCCTCGGAGAGGACCAGGCTCAGCAGGTCGGAGTCGGCGAGCTTGGCCCACAGCCCGCGGTCGAACTCCTCGGCCACGGCCCGCGGGGTGAGCGCGGGGCTGGGCACGCCGTCGGGGGCGACGTCCGCGAACACGGCCCTGGCCGCCTCGACGGCGGCCTGCTGCTCCTCGGTGAAGGTGAAGTCCACTGCCTGTCCTCCCGCGTGCCCGGATCGCGCCCTGCCTGACGGCGTGTCAACTTTCGGTGCGTCAAGATAGAACACGTTCTGGAAATTTGACAGGGGGCGGCGCGGACGGCCGCTCAGCGGTCGAAGTCGATCTCCACTTCCTCCGATACCGGGTGCGACTGGCAGGCCAGTACGAACCCGGCCTCCGTCTCCGTCTCCTCCAGCGCGAAGTTGCGCTCCATCCGCACTTCGCCGGTCACCAGGAACGCCCGGCAGGTGCCGCACACCCCGCCCTTGCAGGCGTACGGGGCGTCCGCGCGGGCCCGCAGCACCGCGTCGAGCAGGGATTCGCCCTCCCGCACGGGCCAGGTGCCCGAGCGGCCGTCGAGCCGTGCCGTGACCCGGCCGTGGGTGGCGGCGGCCGAAGCGACGGGGGCCGGCGGGGCCGTGTCCTCGACGTGGAAGACCTCCTCGTGGATCCGGGTCCGCGGCACCCCGAGCGCGCCCAGCGCCTGCTCGGCGCCCGTGACCAGCCCGTACGGCCCGCACAGGAACCAGCCCGTCACCTCCGTGACCGGCAGCAGCGCGGGCAGCAGCGCCGTCAGCCGCTCCTCGCCGAGCCGCCCCGAGGGCAGCCCGGCCTCCTGCTCTTCCCGGGACAGGACGGTGACCAGCTGGAACCGGTCGGGATAGCGGTCCTTGAGGTCGGCGACGTCCTCCAGGAACATCGTCGAGGCCGCGCTCCGGTCGCTGCGCACCAGGCAGAACCGGGCGTCGGGCCGGGCCGCGAGCAGCGTCGCCGCGATCGACAGCACCGGTGTGATGCCGCTGCCTCCGACGATGGCGGCGTAGTGCGAGGCGGGCGGTGCCGAGGCCGGGTCCAGGACGAACCGCCCGGCCGGGACCATCGCGTCCAGGACGTCCCCGGCTGCGATCTCCTTGTGTGCGAACGAGGAGAACTCGCCACCCTCCACCAGCCGCACCCCGACCCGCAGTGCCGAGGGGCCGGGCCCGCCGGCCGCCGGGGCGGGAGAGCAGATCGAGTACGTCCGGCGGACTTCGGAGCCCTCGGGGGTGCTGCGGCGCAGGGTGAGGTGCTGGCCGGGGGCGTGCCGGTAGTCGGCGCGCAGCTGCGGCGGCACGGCCAGGGTCAGCGCCACGGAGTCCTCGGTGAGCCGGTCGACCGCGACCACCGTCAAGGTGTGGAAGGCGCCGTGGCGCGCGGGGCGCGTCGGGCTCGCGGGCCCCGGCGCGGTCGCCGGCGGGAACACGGCCATCTACAGCTCCTTGAAGTGGTCGAACGGTTCACGGCAGGCGGTGCAGCGGCGCAGCGCCTTGCACGCGGTGGAGGAGAACCGGCTGAGCAGTTCGGTGTCGGTGGATCCGCAGTGGGGGCAGCGGACCGACAGGGTGAGCGGGACGGGTCCGTCGGCGGCGTGCGGCCGCGGCGGGGCTATGCCGAACTCGGCGAGCTTGCGGCGGCCCTCGGCGCTGATGTCGTCGGTCGACCAGGCGGGGGCGAGGACGGTCCGCACCCGGACATCGGGTATGCCGTGGCCTATCAGGACCCGCTCGATGTCGGCGGACATCGCCTCGATGGCCGGGCAGCCGGTGTACGTGGGCGTGAGGGTGACTTCTACGTGGCCGTCCTCGTGCATCCGCACTCCGCGCATGACGCCGAGCTCGGCGAGGGTGAGCACGGGCAGCTCCGGGTCGGGGACGGAGCCCGCCAGCTCGGCCAGCTCCACCTCCAGCCGGGTCCGCTCGGTCCCGGTCACCACGAGGCCCCCGGGTGGCTGCGGTGCAGGTGCTGCATCTCGGCGAGCAGCCGGCCGAAGGGCTCGGTGTGCAGTCCCTGCCGGCCGGCCCCGGCGGCCCAGGCGCCGCTGCGCGGCCCCTCGGGCAGTGCCAGGCCCGCCCGCCCCAGGACCTCGCCCAGCGCGGCCAGCCAGCGGCCTTCCAGGGCGGCCCAGTCGACGCCTTCCAGCCCGTCGACCGGCTGGAACATCTCCCCGGTGTACTTCCACAGACCGTCCAGGGCGGCCCGCATCCGGGCGCGGCTCTCCTCGGTACCGTCGCCGAGCCGCAGCGTCCACTGCTCGGCGTGGTCGCGGTGGTAGGCGGTCTCCTTGACGGCCTTGGCCGCGAGCGGCCCGAACGGGCCCTCTCCGACCGCGAGCTCTCCGTAGAGCTCGTGCTGGTAGAGCGAGAAGTAGAGCTGGCGCGCGATGGTGTGGGCGAAGTCGCCGTTCGGCTGCTCGACCAGCTGGAGGTTGCGGAAGGACCGCTCCTCGCGCAGGTAGGCCAGCTCGTCCTCGTCGCCGGCCATCGACAGCAGGACGCGGGCCTGGCCGAGCAGGTCGAGGGCGATGTTGGCGAGGGCGACCTCCTCCTCCAGGACGGGGGCGTGACCGGCCCATTCGCCGAGGCGGTGGGAGAGGATCAGTGCGTCGTCGCCGAGTGGGAGGGTGGCGGCATTGACCACGTCGGTGCTGGTCACAGGTGGTTCACCCCCTCGGGGATCTCGTAGAAGGTCGGGTGGCGGTACGGCTTGTCGGCGGACGGGGCGAAGAACGGGTCCCGCTCGTCCGGGGAGGAGGCGGTGATCTCCGTGGAGGGCACGACCCAGATGGAGATGCCCTCGCCGCGGCGGGTGTAGAGATCGCGGGCGTTGCGCAGGGCCATCTCCGCGTCAGGGGCGTGCAGGCTGCCCGCATGCGTGTGCGAGAGGCCGCGCCGCGAGCGGACGAACACCTCCCACAGGGGCCAGTTGCGCGTCATACCCGTGCCTCGCTTTCCATTGCCGCCTCGTGCCGTTCCTTGCGTGCGGCGGTCTTCTCCGCATACGCCGCGGCCGCTTCGCGGACCCAGGCGCCTTCCTCGTGCGCCGCGCGGCGCTGTCCGAGCCGGTCCTCGTTGCAGGGGCCGTTGCCCTTCAGCACGTCCCAGAACTCGGCCCAGTCGATCGCGCCGAAGTCGTGGTGCCCGCGCTCCTCGTTCCACTTCAGGTCCGGGTCGGGCAGGGTCAGCCCCAGCGACTCGGCCTGCGGTACGGCGATGTCCACGAAACGCTGGCGCAGCTCGTCGTTGGAGTGGCGCTTGATCCGCCAGGCCATCGACTGCGCCGAGTGCGCCGACTCCCCGTCCGGCGGGCCGAACATCATCAGCGAGGGCCACCACCACCGGTCGACGGCGTCCTGTGCCATCGCGTGCTGTGCCGGGGTGCCCTGCGAGAGCGCGAGGAGCAGCTCGTACCCCTGGCGCTGGTGGAAGGACTCCTCCTTGCAGATCCGGACCATGGCGCGCGCGTACGGCCCATAGGAGCAGCGGCAGATCGGGACCTGGTTGGTGATCGCCGCGCCGTCCACGAGCCAGCCGATCGCGCCGACGTCGGCCCAGGTCAGCGTGGGGTAGTTGAAGATCGAGGAGTACTTCTGCTTCCCGGCGTGGAGCTTGTCGAGCAGCTCGTCGCGGCTGGTCCCCAGGGTCTCGGCGGCGCTGTACAGGTACAGGCCGTGGCCGGCCTCGTCCTGGACCTTCGCCATCAGGATCGCCTTGCGGCGCAGCGAGGGCGCGCGGGTGATCCAGTTCGCCTCGGGCTGCATGCCGATGATCTCGGAGTGGGCGTGCTGGGCCATCTGGCGGACCAGGGAAGCGCGGTATTCGTCCGGCATCCAGTCGCGCGGCTCCACGCGCTCGTCGGCCGCGACGGCCGCGTCGAAGGCCGCCGCGAGCTGCGCGCCGAGGTCGTCCGTCACGCCGATGCCCGCTTCCTGCCCCGATTCCGGGGTCACTGCCACCATCACGGCCCCCTGTCAGAGAGTCCTTGCCGCTTCGTCCGACCGACCGACCGATCGTTCGGTTCATACTCTTCAATGGTGGGACGAGGGCCCGTAGGGTGTCAACCTCTGTGGTCAACCCTGTGGACGCCGGATGATCGGGGCGGGATGGATTCGAACGCGCACGAGCCTCCGGAAGGGGCCGCTCCGCCCCCGCCGAGGGCACTCGGAATCGCGGGTCTGTCCACCCCCTACCGGGTCGTGACGGCCCTCGCCCTGGGCGCCGTGGCCATCGGAGCCTGCTGCCACCTCGCGCTCGTCTTCCTGCACGTGGCCCCGTCCAACACGGTGAGCAAGCGGTACGCGCGGACGGTCGACGACTGGATCTATCCCGAGTTCGAACAGAACTGGAAGCTCTTCGCCCCCAACCCGTTGCAGCAGAACATCGCGGTCGAGGTGCGGGTGGAGGCGCGCACGGACGACGGCGTGCTGGTGACCGGCAACTGGCGCGGACTGTCCGCCGAGGACGGCGCGGCCATCCGGCACAACCTGTTGCCGAGCCACACCGAGCAGAACGAGCTCCGGCGGGCCTGGGACTTCTTCACCAGTTCCCACGACGAGGACAACAAGGCGAACGGCGAGCGCGGCGAGCTCGCGGAGCAGTACCTGCGGCGGATCGCGCTGGACCGGCTGAAGGTCAGGACGGACGCGGACACGGCCGTGGGCAAGGGCGCGCACCTCGCCGACGGCCGGATCGTACGGATCCAGCTGCGCGCGGCGACGACGGCCGTGGCCGCCCCGAAGTGGTCCGACGAGCAGACCGACACCCAGACCTACTACCGGGAGCTGCCGTGGTGGACGGTGTGAGGGCCGCGGCCGCGCGGGCCCTGGCCCAGGTCACCGGGCGGGCGCTCGGCCCGTACCAGAGCGCCGTGGTCCGCATCGGCTTCGCCGGCACCTGGCTGTTCTTCCTGCTGCGGGAGTTCCCCCACCGCCACGAGATGTACGGGCCGGACGGACCCTGGAGCTGGGAGCTGGCGCGGCGGCTGATCGCCACGAACGACGCCTTCACGGTGCTGATGTGGTCCGACTCGGCGCTCTGGTTCGAGATCGTCTACGTGCTCTGCGTGCTGTCGAGCGCGCTGCTCTTGCTGGGCTGGCGCACCCGGGCCACGGCCGTGCTGTTCATGATCGGCGTGCTCTCGCTGCAGAACCGCAGCGTCTTCATGGGCGACGGCGGGGACAACGTCATCCACCTGATGGCGATCTACCTCGTGCTGACCCGCTGCGCGCGGGTGTGGTCGCTCGACGCGCGCCGCGCTCGCCGACTCGGGACGGCGTCGGCCGGGCGGGCCGGGCCGCTGCTGTGGGCCGTGCTGGGCGCGGCGTTCGCGTACGGCGCCGCGACCGGGGGCTTCGGCGACGGCTGGCTGGTGGCCTTCGGCGCGCTGTGGGTGGTGGCCGCGCTGTGGTGGATGGTCGACCGCCCGGGGGCCCTCCCCGCGGTAGCCGGGGGAGAGCCCGAGGGGGAGGGGCGGGCGGTCCTCGACGTCCTGGCCAACCTGCTGCACAACGCCGGAATGCTGGTGATCATGGCGGAGGTCTGCCTGATCTACGCGACGGCGGGCTGGTACAAGATCCAGGGCTCGCGCTGGCAGGACGGAACGGCGCTGTACTACCCGCTCGGCCTGGACTACTTCACCCCCTGGCCCGGGATCTCGGCCCTCCTCGCGAGCAGCGGGACGCTGGTGATGCTGCTGTCGTACGGGACGGTCGCGGTCCAGGTGGCGTTCCCGTTCACGCTGTTCAACCGGCGGATCAAGAACGTGCTGCTGGCGCTGATGATGCTGGAGCACGCGGGGATCGCCGTGCTGCTGGGGCTGCCCTTCTTCTCGATGGCGATGATCGCCGCCGACGCGGTGTTCCTGCCGACGGTCTTCCTCCTCTGGCTCGGCGCGCGCGCCGCGGCGCTGCGGCCCGGCGGCCGCGGCCGGACCGGCGCGCCCCCCGGCTCGGACGCCGATCCGGAGCCGGAGCCGGAGCCCCGGCCGGGGACCGTAGGCTCGGCGGTATGAGCGAGCAGCACGAGATCCCCGACGGCGACACCGAGCGGCAGTGGCGGGAGGCCGCGGCGCGGGAGGACCTCGTGCTCCTCGACGGATTCCACGCGCTGAAGCACGCCCTGCGCTTCGGGGCCGACGTGCGGATCGTCGTCGCCGACGATCCGCAGGCCGTACGGGGCCTCGCGCGCGAACTGGCTCCGGACGTCGAGGCCGAGGTGGCCCGGCTGGCGCGGCGCGCTCCGCTCAAGGGGCTGCTGGGCCCGGGCCGGGTGCACCCCACCGCGGTGGCGGCGCTCGCGGTCCGGCCCGACCGGGGCGAGGGGCGGGCCCGGCTCGACGCGATGCCGAGGACGGCCCCGGTCGTCGTGCTCGACAACCCGCGCAACCTCGGCAACGTCGGCGCCGTGGTCCGCCTCGCCGCCGGCTTCGGAGCCACCGGCGTGATCACCCGGGGGGACCTCGACCCCTGGCACCCCCATGTGGTCCGCGCCGGAGCGGGGCTGCACTACGCCACCACCGTCGCCCGGGTGGAGCTCGCGGCGCTGCCGCCCGGCCCGCTGTACGCGCTCGACCCGGAGGGCGAGGACATCCGTGCCCTCACCCTCCCGGACGACGCCCTGCTCGCCTTCGGCTCCGAACGCCACGGCATCTCACCGGAGCTGCGGGCCCGGGCCGACCACCTGGTGTCCCTGCCGATGCGCCCGCAGGTCTCCAGCTACAACCTGGCGACCAGCGTGGCCATGACCCTCTTCCACTGGGGCGGACCCCGGCCGGCGGACGAACCGACGGCCGGAGGAACTCCCTAGCGGCCTAGCCCTGGCGGCGGACCTCCACCACGCGGAAGCGGTTGGACACGAACGCCCCGTCGCACAGCGCCGCGTTCGCCGCCGGGTTCCCGCCCGAGCCGTGGAAGTCGGAGAAGGCCGCGGTCTGGTTGACGTAGACCCCGCCCGTGAGGTTCAGCGAGAGCTGCGCCGACTCCTCGAGGCAGACCTCCTCGATGGCCCGCTCGGTGTCCGGGGACGTGGTGTACGCCCCGACCGTCATCGCGCCCTTCTCCCGGACCGTGCGCCGCAGCAGGTCGAGCGCGCCCGCCGTGGAATCGACCGCCACCGCGAAGGAGACCGGGCCGAAGCACTCCGAGAGGTACGGGGCGGAGTCGTCGGGCTTGGAGGCGTCCAGCTTCACCATCACCGGCGTGCGGACCACCGCGCCCGGGAACTCCGGGTTCGCCACCTCCCGGGAGGCCAGCGCGACCTCGCCGAGCCCGGCCGCGGCCTCCAGGCGGGCCTTGACGTCCGGGTTGACCAGCGCGCCGAGCAGGGCGTTCGCCCGCGCGTCGTCGCCGAGCAGGCCGCCGACCGCGCCCGCGAGGTCCGCGACGACCTCGTCGTACGACTTGTGGCCCGCGTCCGTCTCGATGCCGTCGCGGGGGATCAGCAGGTTCTGCGGGGTGGTGCACATCTGGCCGCTGTACAGGGACAGGGAGAAGGCCAGGTTGGACAGCATGCCCTTGTAGTTGTCGGTGGAGTCGAGGACGACGGTGTTGACGCCGGCCTTCTCCGTGTAGACCTGGGCCTGGCGGGCGTTGACCTCCAGCCACTCGCCGAACTCCGTGGACCCGGTGTAGTCGATCACCTTGATCTCGGGGCGGACGGCGAGGTCCTTGGCGATGCCCTCGCCCGGCCGCTCGACGGCCAGTGCCACGAGGTTCGGGTCGAAGCCGTACTGCGCCAGGACCTCGCGGGCCACCTGGACGGTCAGCGCCAGCGGGAGCACGGCGCGCGGGTGCGGCTTGACCAGGACCGGATTGCCCGTGGCGAGGGAGGCGAAGATCCCCGGGTAGCCGTTCCAGGTGGGGAAGGTGTTGCAGCCGATCATCAGGGAGATCCCGCGGGGGACGGCCGTGAAGGTCTTGCCGAGCTCCAGGGGATCCTTCTTGCCCTGCGGCTTCGACCAGTCGGCCTGGCCCGGGACCCGGGTCTGCTCCTCGTAGGCGTAGGCGACCGCCTCCAGGCCGCGGTCCTGCGCGTGCGGGCCGCCCGCCTGGAACGCCATCATGAAGGCCTGGCCGCTGGTGTGCATGACCGCGTGCGCGAACTCGTGCGTCCGCGCCGAGATGCGGGCCAGGATCTCGATGCAGACCAGGGCGCGGGCCTCGGGCCCGGCGTCCCGCCAGGCGCCCATGCCGGCCCGCATCGCGGGCAGCAGTACGTCCGGATCCACGTGCGGGTACTCGACACCGAGCTCCACGCCGTACGGAGAGGTCTCGGCGCCCGTCCAGCCGTCGGTGCCGGGCTGCCCGAGGTCGAGCCGGGTGCCGCGCAGCGCCTCGAAGGCGGCGAGGCCGTCGGCCGGCGCGGTCTCCCCGTACGCCTTGGGGTGCTCGGGGTGCGGGGACCAGTAAGCACGCGTGCGGATCGTGGCCAGGGCCTGGTCCAGGGTGGGCCGGTGCTTGGCGGACAGCTGGGGGACGGTGGGCTCGGCGGCCATCAGGGACCAACTCCTCGTTGAGCCGGGCGGGATCAGGCGATCGGGTCGGGCAAGAAGGGATGAAGAAGAGCAGACTGGAGTTAGAGTAACCGAACGATCGGTCGGGACAAGAGGGCCCGGCGGACCTGTGGATAAGTCGGTGCGGGAGGATCGGGTCATGACAGCAATCGAGCGGTCCCGCACAGTGGCGGTCGTCGGCGCCGGCACCATGGGGCAGGGCATCGCCCAGGTCGCCCTTCTCGCAGGTCACCGCGTGCTGATCTACGACATCGACGCCGTGCTCGCCGGCGACGCGGTCGGTTTCGTGCAGGACCGGATCGAGCGGATGGCCGCCAAGGGCAGGCTGGATCGGGCCGAGGCCGAGGACGCGATCGGCCGAATCGGTTCGGCCGGCGAACTGGCGGACCTGGCCGGCGCCGCCCTCGTCGTCGAGGCGGTCGTCGAGGACGTCACCGTCAAGCGTGCGCTGTTCGCCGCGCTCGAAGAGGTCGTCGCGCCGGACGCCCTGCTGGCCACCAACACCTCCTCCCTCTCCGTCACCGAGCTCGCGGCCGGTCTCGCGCACCCCGGCCGCTTCCTCGGCCTGCACTTCTTCAACCCGGCCCCGCTGCTCCCGCTGGTCGAGGTGGTCTCCGGGTTCGCGACCGACCCGGCCGCCGCCGACCGCGCGTACCGCACCGTCCTCGGCTGGGGGAAGACGCCGGTGCGCTGCGCCGACACCCCCGGCTTCATCGTCAACAGGATCGCGCGCCCCTTCTACGCCGAGGCCTTCGCGGTGTACGAGGAACAGGGCGCCGACCCGGCCACGATCGACGCCGTCCTGCGCGAGAGCGGCGGCTTCAAGATGGGCCCCTTCGCGCTGACCGACCTGATCGGCCAGGACGTCAACGAGGCCGTCACCCGCTCCGTGTGGGAGTCCTTCTTCCGCAGCCCCAAGTTCACCCCCTCCCTCGCGCAGCGCCGACTGGTCCAGTCGGGGCGCCTCGGCCGCAAGTCGGGACACGGCTGGTACCCGTACGGCCCGGACGCGAAGGCCCCGGAACCGCACACCGCCGGCCCCCGGGACGCGCCCGCCAAGGTGACCGTCGTCGGCGACCTGGGTCCCGCCGCGGCGCTCGTCGACCTCCTGGAGGAGGCGGGGATCGCCGTCACGGCCACCGAGCACGGGGGCCCGTACATCCAGCTCCCGGGCGAGGGGCAGCTCGTGCTCGCCGACGGCAAGACCTCGATCGAGTTCGCCGACGTCGTCTACTTCGACCTCGCCTTCGACTACCGCGGTGCCACCCGGATCGCGCTCTCCGCCAGCGAGGACACCAGCGAGCGGACCCTCGCCGAGGCGATCGGGCTCTTCCAGAAGCTGGGCAAGCAGGTCTCCGTCATCGGCGACGTCCCCGGCATGATCGTCGCCCGGACCGTCGCGATGCTGATCGACCTCACCGCCGACGCGGTCGCGCGCGGTGTGGCGCGCTCCGAGGACATCGACACCGCGATGCGGCTCGGGGTCAACTACCCCGCCGGCCCCGCCGAATGGCACGACCGGCTGGGCCGCGACTGGGCGTACGACCTGCTGCACCACCTCGACGAGCGCTGTCCGGGCGGCCGCTACGCGCCCTCGCTGGCCCTGTACAAGCTGGGCTACGAGGCGGGGGACGCGGACGACGGGTCCGAGGGCGACGGATACCCGGGCGACGGGCACGACGGCGCCGACGCCGGGGACGACGGGGCGGGGGGGACGGAATGACGACGGCCAAGCGGGACACGTACACGCCCGAGACGCTCCTGACCGTCGCCGTCCAGGTCTTCAACGAGCGCGGCTACGACGGCACCTCGATGGAGCACCTCTCCAAGGCGGCGGGCATCTCGAAGTCCTCGATCTACCACCACGTCGCGGGCAAGGAGGAACTGCTCCACCGCGCCGTCAGCCGGGCGCTGGACGGGCTCTTCGCGGTGCTGGAGGAGTCCGGGGCGGTACGGGGGCGCGCGGTCGAGCGGGTCGAGTACGTCACGCGCCGCACGGTCGAGGTCCTCGTGGCGGAACTCCCCTACGTGACCCTGCTGCTGCGCGTGCGGGGCAACACCCGCACCGAGCGGTGGGCCCTGGAGCGGCGCCGCGAGTTCGACCACCAGGTCGCGGAGCTGCTGAAGGCCGCGGCCGCCGAGGGGGACCTGCGGGCGGACGTGGACATCCGCCTCGCCACCCGGCTCCTCTTCGGCATGGTCAACTCCCTGGTCGAGTGGTACCGCCCGCACCCGGGCACCACCTCCGACCAGCTGGCGGACGCGGTGGTCAGCATGGCCCTGGACGGGCTGCGCACGCAGCGGTGAGCCGGGCCGGCTCGTCGTTCCCCCCCAGCCCTAGGTGACCGGTGACCGGTGACCGGTGACCGTCACCGGTCCTCAGTGCTCAGTCCTCCGAGATCGTCGGGCCGGCGGGCTGGTCGCGGGACAGGAGATCCGTTTCCTCGAACACCAGCAGGGTGCGGGTGGAGAGGACCTCCGGGATGGACTGGAGGCGGGTCAGGACCAGCTCCCGCAGGGTGCGGTTGTCCGGGGTGTGGACCAGCAGCAGAACGTCGAAATCGCCGCTGACCAGGGCGATGTGGGCGGCGCCCGGGAGCTCGCGGAGCTGTTCGCGGACCGTGCGCCAGGAGTTCTGGACGATCTTCAGGGTGATGTACGCGGAGGCGCCCTGGCCCGCGCGCTCGTGGTTGACGCGGGCGGTGAAGCCCCGGATCACCCCGTCGTCGATGAGCCGGTTGATGCGGGCGTAGGCATTGGCCCGGGAGACGTGCACCTGCTCGGCGACGGATCGTATCGACGCGCGCCCGTCCGCCTGGAGCAGGCGCACGATCGAGCGGTCGATGGGGTCGAGCGGGCGAGGAGGGACGGGCGGGCCGGAAGCAGCACCGGGCGCACCGGGCGCACCGGGCGCACCGGGAGCACCGGGCGGGCCGGGAGTGCCCGCCGGGCCGCCGGGGCCCCCGAATGCGCCCCCGGACGCGCCCCCCGGTCCGGAAGCCCCTCCGGAACCCGCTCCGGCCATTTGTTCATCCGCCATCGCCCGCTGCCTGCCTCTCCTGGACGTCCTGCATCCATACGAGGGCCCCGCCGCCACTTTGTCCACAGCCTGAGGCTGCCTGTAGCCAAATTGCCCGGACAACCGAACAATCGGTAGGTGAGGGGCCTCACACCCGGGGCCCTCGTTGCCCGCTTCCCACGAGGAGGTGTACGCCGCCATGACGGTCCAAGAGCTGCCCGGTGCCGGTGCGTCCCACCGCTCCACCCCGCCGCCCGCCTGGAGGCCCCGCACGGATGCCGCCCCGCTGCTCCCGGACCCCGAGCCGTACCGGGTGCTGGGCACCCCGGCCGCCGACCGGCTCGACCCCGAGCTGATGCGCCGGTGCTACGCCGAGCTGGTGCGCGGCCGTCGCTACAACGCCCAGGCCACCGCCCTCACCCGGCAGGGCCGACTGGCCGTATATCCGTCCACCGTGGGCCAGGAGGCCTGCGAGATCGCGGCGGCGCTGGTCCTGGAGGACCAGGACTGGCTCTTCCCGAGCTACCGGGACACCCTGGCGGCCGTGGCCCGCGGGCTGGATCCCGTACAGGCCCTGACGCTCCTGCGGGGCGACTGGCACACCGGGTACGACCCGCGCGAGCACCGGATAGCCCCCCTGTGCACCCCGCTCGCCACCCAGCTGCCGCACGCCGTCGGGCTGGCCCACGCCGCCCGGCTGCGCGGTGACGACGTGGTCGCCCTCGCCATGGTCGGCGACGGCGGCACGAGCGAGGGCGATTTCCACGAGGCGCTGAACTTCGCGGCCGTCTGGCAGGCCCCGGTCGTCTTCCTCGTCCAGAACAACGGCTTCGCGATATCCGTACCGCTCGCCAAGCAGACCGCCGCCCCGACCCTCGCCCACAAGGCCGTGGGGTACGGGATGCCCGGCCGTCTCGTCGACGGCAACGACATCGCGGCCATGCACGAGGTGCTGTCCGAGGCGGTCCGGCGGGCCCGGGCCGGCGGCGGACCGACCCTGATCGAGGCCGTCACGTACCGGATCGAAGCCCACACCAACGCCGACGACGCGACCCGCTACCGCGGCGACGCCGAGGTCGAGGCCTGGAAGGCCCACGACCCGATCGCGCTGCTGGAGCGCGAGCTGACCGCGCGCGGGCTGCTCGACGAGGCCGGCATCCAGGCCGCGAAGGACGCGGCCGAGACGATGGCGGCGCGGCTCCGGGACGGGATGAACGCGGAGCCCGTCCTCGACCCGATGGACCTCTTCGCCCACGTCTACGCGGAGCAGACCGGCCTGCTCCGCGAACAGGCGGACATGCTGCGCGCCGAGCTGGAAGCTGCGGAATCGGAAGCGGAGGACGGTTCATGACCACGGTGGCGGTGAAGCCGGCGACCATGGCGCAGGCCCTGGGCCGGGCGATGCGCGACGCGATGGCCGAGGACCCGACGGTCCACGTCATGGGTGAGGACGTCGGCACGCTCGGCGGGGTCTTCCGGATCACGGACGGGCTCGCGAAGGAGTTCGGCGAGGACCGCTGCACGGACACCCCGCTCGCGGAGGCGGGGATCCTCGGCGCGGCGGTCGGCATGGCCATGTACGGGCTGCGGCCGGTCGTGGAGATGCAGTTCGACGCGTTCGCGTACCCGGCCTTCGAGCAGCTGATCTCGCACGTCGCCAAGATGCGCAACCGCACGCGCGGCGCGATGCCGCTGCCGATCACCATCCGGGTGCCGTACGGCGGCGGGATCGGCGGGGTGGAGCACCACAGCGACTCCTCCGAGGCGTACTACGTGGCGACCCCCGGCCTCACGGTCGTGACCCCGGCGACGGTCGAGGACGCGTACGGGCTGCTCCGGGCCTCGATCGCCAGCGACGACCCGGTGGTCTTCCTGGAGCCGAAGCGGCTGTACTGGTCGAAGGCCGAGTGGTCGCCGGACGCGCCCTCGGTGGTGCCGGGGATCGGCAAGGCGGTCGTCCGGCGGACCGGCACGAGCGCGACGCTGATCACCTACGGGCCTTCGCTGCCCGTGTGCCTGGAGGCGGCCGAGGCGGCGCGCGAGGAGGGCTGGGACCTGGAGGTCGTGGACCTGCGCTCGCTGGTCCCCTTCGACGAGGAGACCGTCGTGGCCTCCGTACGCCGGACCGGTCGCGCGGTGGTGGTCCACGAGGCCGGCGGCTTCGGCGGGCCGGGCGCGGAGATCGCCGCCCGTGTCACGGAGCGGTGCTTCCACCACCTGGAGGCGCCGGTGCTGCGCGTGACCGGCTTCGACATCCCGTATCCGCCGCCGATGCTGGAGAAACACCACCTCCCCGGTGTGGACCGGATCCTGGACACCGTGGGCCGCCTGCAGTGGGAGAACTGATGCCGCAGGTCATGGAGTTCAAGCTGCCGGACCTCGGCGAGGGCCTCACCGAGGCGGAGATCGTCCGCTGGCTGGTGGCCGTCGGCGACGTCGTCGCCATCGACCAACCGGTCGTCGAGGTCGAGACCGCCAAGGCGATGGTGGAGGTGCCCTGTCCGTACGGGGGCGTGGTCACCGCACGCTTCGGCGAGGAGGGGAGCGAACTGCCGGTCGGCGCACCGCTGATCACCGTGGCGGTGGGTGCGGCGGCCGCGGTGGCGGACGAGCCCGTGGAGGCTCCGTCCGGCTCGGGCAACGTCCTGGTCGGCTACGGCACGGACCATTCGCGTCCGGCGCGTCGGAGGCGGGTGCGACCCGGCTCCGCCGCGCCGGGGGTCCCGGCCGGTCCGGCCCCCGTCCCGGCCGCCCCCGCACCGGCCGCGGTGGCCGCCGCTCCGGCGGTCTTCGCGGGCCCCGTGCCCGTCATCTCGCCGCTGGTGCGGAAGCTGGCCCGGGACCACGGAGTGGATCTGCGCGCGCTGCGCGGGTCCGGCCCCGAAGGCCTGATCCTGCGCTCCGACGTCGAGGCGGCGCTGCGCGCCGCCGAGCGGCCGGCCGGCCCCGAGGCCGCGGCCGCCGTCTCCGCCACCGCCGTCTCCGCCACCGCCGTCTCCGCCACCGCCGTCCGCGCCACGGCCACCGCGCCGGAGGGTGCCACGCGGATCCCGCTCAAGGGGGTCCGGGGCGCGGTCGCGGACAAGCTGTCGCGCAGCCGGCGCGAGATCCCGGACGCCACGTGCTGGGTGGACGCCGATGCCACCGAGCTGATGGCTTCGCGGGCGGCGATGAACGCCGGGGGAGGCCCCAAGATCTCGGTGCTCGCGCTGCTGGCCCGGATCTGTACGGCGGCGCTGGCCCGGTACCCGGAGCTCAACTCCACCGTCGACCTGGCGGCGAACGAGATCGTCCGGCTCCCGGCCGTGCACCTCGGCTTCGCCGCGCAGACGGAGCGGGGCCTGATGGTCCCGGTCGTCCGGGACGCGCAGGTGCGCAACGCGGAGTCGCTCGCGGCGGAGTTCGGCCGGCTGACGGAGCTGGCCAGGACGGGGAAGCTGGCCCCGGGGGACCTCACCGGAGGCACCTTCACCCTGAACAACTACGGGGTGTTCGGGGTGGACGGCTCCACGCCGATCATCAACCACCCGGAGGCGGCGATGCTCGGCGTCGGCCGGATCATCCCGAAGCCGTGGGTGCACGAGGGCGAGCTGGCGGTCCGCCAGGTCGTGCAGCTGTCCCTGACCTTCGACCACCGCGTCTGCGACGGCGGCACGGCGGGCGGCTTCCTCCGGTACGTGGCCGACTGCGTCGAGTCCCCGGCGGTGCTGCTGCGCAGCCTGTAACCGGGCGCCGGCGGGGCTCACACCAGCCCCGCCGGCGCGTTCGAGGCGGCGCCCTCTCGGCGGCCCCGTGGTCAGCCGCTCAGTGCTCGGATGGCCGACCGGTCAACCGAGTGGGTAGCCGGCCGGTCACCTGCTCGGGTGGCCGACCGGTCACGTGCTCAGGTGGTCAGCAGCAGCTTGCCCACGTGCGTGCTCGACTCCAGGACCCGGTGCGCCTCGGCCGCCTCCCGCATGGGGTACGTCGCGTGGACCACCGGCCGGATCCGGCCCGTCTCGACCAGGGGCCACACGTGCTCGCGTACGGCCGCGACGATCGCCGCCTTCTCCGCCAGGGGCCGGGCCCGCAGCGTGGTCGCGGTGATCGCCGCCCGCTTCGCCAGCAGGGCGCCCAGGTTGAGCTCCGCCTTGACCCCGCCCTGGAGGCCGATGATCGCGAGGCGGCCGTTGACGGCCAGCGCGTCCACGTTCCGCGACAGGTACTTCGCTCCCATGATGTCCAGGATCACGTCCGCCCCGGCGCCGTCCGTGGCCGCCTTGAGCTCCTCCACGAAGTCCTGCTCGCGGTAGTCGATCAGAATGTCCGCGCCGAGCTCCGCGCAGCGGGCCAGCTTCTCCTTGCCGCCCGCCGTCACCGCGACCCGCGCGCCGACCGCCTTGGCCAGCTGGACGGCCATGGTCCCGATGCCGCTCGACCCGCCGTGCACCAGCAGGGTCTCGCCGGGGCGCAGCCCCGCGACCATGAACACGTTCGACCACACCGTCGCCACGACCTCGGGCAGGGCCGCCGCCGTCACCAGGTCCAGGCCCGCCGGCGCCGGCAGCAGCTGGCCCGCCGGGACGGCGACCTTCTGCGCGTACCCGCCGCCCGCGAGCAGCGCGCACACCTCGTCGCCGACCGACCAGCCGGAGACCCCGGTCCCGATCGCGGCGATCCGCCCGGAGCACTCCAGGCCGGGGAAGCGCGAGGCGCCCGGCGGCGGGTTGTAGAAGCCCTGCCGCTGCAGGACGTCGGCGCGGTTCACGGCGCTCGCCACGACCTCGACGAGGACTTCGCCGTCTCCGGCCACCGGGTCGGGCACATCGGCCCACACCAGGGCGTCGGGACCGCCGGGCTGTTCGATGGTGATCGCATGCATGGCCGGAGGCTACCGCTCGCAGCGCGCCGTGCGCGGCGTTTACTCCGCCGGGCCCAGCGCCACCGGCCGGGAGGTCGGCGGGGCGGCACGGACGATGGTGATGAGACGGTCCGTCAGCTGGAGCGGGCTCGCGTGCGGGTCGTCGTACGGGAGCAGCCGGTGTCCGCGCAGCACGCTGACGACGAGGTCGTGGGTGTCCCGGACGGACTTGCCGGCCTCGGCCCGGTTGACCGGGCGTTCGATCAGGTCGAGGCCGCTGCCCTGCTGGATCAGGTCCTCCATCACGGTGCCCGCGCTCGGGCTCAGCACCGACAGCCCGAGGAGCCGGCCGGCCGCGCTCGCGCTCGTGATGACCGCGTCCGCGCCCGACTGGCGTAGCAGCGGCGCGTTCTCCTCTTCCCGGACGGCCGCCACGATCTTGGCGCCGCGGTTGAGCTGGCGGGCCGTCAGGGTGACCAGTACCGCCGTGTCGTCCCGCTGGGTGGCGATGATGATCTGACGGGCCTTCTGGATTTCGGCGCGCAGCAGGACTTCGGAGCGCGTCGCGTCGCCGACGACCCCCGTGAAGCCCTCGGAGCTGGCGATGTCGACCACCTTGTCGCTGGGGTCGACGATGACGACCTGCTCCTTCTGCAGGCCGGTGGCCAGCAGGGTCTGAAGGGCCGAGCGGCCCTTCGTGCCGAAGCCGACGACGACCGTGTGGTCACGCAAGTTCTTCCTCCAGCGGTTCAGCCGCCACTCCTCACGGGTCCGCGTGGTGAGGACTTCCAGGGTGGTTCCGACCAGGATGATCAGGAACAGCACGCGCAGCGGCGTGATCAGTAGGACGTTGATCAGCCGCGCGCTGTCGCTGTACGGGACGATGTCGCCGTAGCCGGTCGTCGACAGGGTGACGGTCGCGTAGTAGACGCAGTCGAGGAAGTCGACCTTGCCGTTGGCGTTGTCGTGGTACCCCTCGCGGTCGATCCATACGATCAGGACCGTCAGGCACATCACGAACAGCGCCATCAACAGCCGCCGCGTGACCTGCCGCAACGGCCGCTCGACTTCCCGTCGCGGCAGTTTGATGCGACGCGAGACGAGCTTCTCGTCGGCGCCGCGGGCCATCGCGTCCGAGCCGTGAAGTTTCACGTGAAACATCCCCCCGAAGCCCACGGCAGGTCGAGGATCTCCACGTCCTGCCCGGAGCGCGCCCCGTGCGGCGGTACGACGGCCAGCGCGTCCGCGGCGGCCACCCCGCGCAGCATCGCCGGGCCGTTGTAGCGCAGCGGTACGGCGTGCTCGTCGGTCAGCAGGACCGGTACGAGCCGGGTGTCGTGCGGATGGCCCGGTACGTCGCCCTGCACGGGCACCGCGTACCGGGGGCGCGCGCTGCGCCCGGCGAGGGCCCGCAGCAGCGGTTCGGCGAGGGTCAGCAGCCCGGATACGGCGGCCAGCGGGTTGCCGGGGAGGCCCACCAGGTGGCGGCCGTCGGAGCGGTCGCCGAGGCGGGCCAGCAGCATCGGGTGCCCGGGGCGTACGGCGACCCCGTCGACGAGCAGTTCGGCGCCGGCCAGGGCGAGCACGGGGTGGACGTGGTCGACGGGTCCGGAGGCGGTGCCGCCGGTGGTGACGACCAGGTCGGCGGGGGAGGTGGTGACGGCCTTGAGGAGCTCTTCGGCGCCCGCCCGGTCGTCGCCGAGCCGGCGGACGGCGATGACCTCGGCGCCGAGCCGGGTCAGCCAGGGGCCCAGCATGGGGCTCAGCGCGTCGCGGATGAGCCCGTCGTGCGGGCGGCCCTCGGTGAGCAGTTCGTCGCCCAGGACCAGGATCTCCACGCGCGGCCGGGGCCGGGTGGTGAGCTCGTCGTACCCGGCGGCCGCGGCCAGGCCGAGCACGGCCGGGGTGACCAGCGACCCGGCGGGCAGCAGCAGGTCGCCGGATCGGCACTCCTGGCCGCGCGGGCGGATGTCCTGGCCGGTGGCCACGGGCCGCTCGGCGTACAGCAGGCTGCCGGCCTCGCGTGAGTGCTCGCTGCGGATGACGGCGGTGGTGTCGGCGGGGATCCGGGCCCCGGTGGCGATCCGTACGGCCTCGCCGTCCGCGAGGGGCGCGGGGCGGTCGGAGCCGGCGAGCGCGCCGTCGCCGGAGCGGACGGTCCAGGGGCCGGGGCCGGCGACGGCCCAGCCGTCCATGGCGGAGGTGTCGAAGGACGGCAGGTCGCTGAGGGCGTCGAGGGGCTTGGCCAGCACCTCGCCGAGGCCGTCGGCCAGCGGGACCTGGTGGACGCGGCCCCGGACGGCGGCTCCCGCACGTGTGGCGGTCTCCCGGGCCCGGTTCCAGGGGGCGGGCCGGTGGCCGCCCCCGTCGGGGTTCCGGCTGACCAGGGCGAGTGCCTGGTCGAGGGCGCGGTCGGCGTCGGTGCCGGAGCCGGTGGGGGTGGTCATCCCGAGCCCGTCGCTTCTGCCGGTCCCGCGGCGGCCTCGGCCTCGGCTGCCCAGCGCAGGGCCAGGTCGGCGGCCTTGCGGCAGGCTTCGGCGACCGCCTCGGCGGGGTCGGCGCCCGCGGCTTCGGCGCGGGCCGCCGCGTAGCCGACGAGGAAGGTCGTCAGCGGGGCGGCGGGCCGGGCGACGCCGTGGGCGGCGTCACGGGCGAGGTCGAGCAGGGTCTTGGTGTCGACGGCCAGGTCGATGCCCAACTCGGTCTTGGCGGCGGTGATCCATTGCTCCAGCACGGTTCCATGCTCTCTGATCCGGGCGCGGGCGGTGGCGAGATCGTCCCAGGTGTCGCAGTCGAAGGAGACGAGCGGCGCGGCCGCGGTGACGGGGACGAGGTCGAGTTCGGCGGTGACGGCGCGCAGGGAGAGTCCCGCCAGGGAGCCGTGTTCGGCGGCCAGCAGGGCGATTTCCCGGCGCAGGGGCTCGGCCCGGTACGCGGCGACCAGGGGCTGGTCACGGCCGTCGGCATCCCGCAGCACGGCTCCGTCGCCGCCGGGCGAGTCGAGGAGGGCCCGGACCGTGTCGCGGTCCAGGAACGGCAGGTCGGCGGAGAGTACGAGCACCTGCGCGGCGGCGGTGGCCCCCGCGGCCGCGCTGTCCGGAACCGGCTGCCCCTGCCCGTGCCCCTGCCCGGGTCCGTGCGGGTGCGCGTGCAGGTGCCGGAGCCCGGCGTCGAGGGCGGCGAGGGGGCCGCCGCCGGGGGG
>NZ_JAGGOW010000198.1 GCF_018614135.1 Streptomyces sp. ISL-66 | reverse complement strand
CGGCAGCTTCAGATCGATATAAGAGACAGGCTTCGCCCCGGTCACCCCCGCCCCGCCCGCCGCCCCCGGGGGCCCCGCGTACGGAGCCCCGTACGGCGCCCCCGGCGCCCCCTCCAACGTCTGGGCCGCGCCCGGCGCCCCGCACCACGGACACCCCGGACACCCCGGACCCCCGCCCGCCACCAACGGCATGGCCGTCGCCGCCCTCGTCTTCGGGATCGTCGGCATCGTGCTCGGCCTCGTCCCCTTCCTCTTCTGGGCCGGCGGCCTCCTCGCCCTGGTCGGCCTCGGGCTCGGCATCGCGGCCGTCGTCCGCTCCCGCGGCGGCGCCCCGCGCGGCGCGATGGCCGTCGCGGGGACCGTCCTCGCCCTCCTCGGCCTCGGCGCCTCGGTCGGCGGCTACTTCATCACCCGCTCCGTGGTCCACACGATCGACGCGAAGATCTCGGAGGACCGCCACTACGAGGACGACGGACCGGTCTTCCCGGGCGCCCCTCCGCTTGCGACGCGGAAGCCCTCGCCGTCCCCGTCCCAGGTGCCGGGCCTCACCAGCGCGCTGCCGTTCGGCGAGACGTTCACGTACCCGAGCGGCGTCGAGGTGAAGGTGTCGCAGCCGAAGAAGTACGTCACCGACAGCGAGTACATCAAGGTGGGGAACGCGGTCCAGGTGACCCTCACCGTCACCAACAACTCGACCGAGCCCCTCAACATCATCTACGCGGTGCCCAACGTCCGCGACGAGCAGGGCCTGGCGGGCAAGCTCGTCTTCGACGGGGAGATGCCCAAGATGATCAAGGGCGACATCCTGCCGGGCTCCTCGGCGACCGGAGTCATCGCCTACGAGGTCCCCAAGGGCACCGCGACCCTCACCGCCGACATCACCCCCGGCGGACGGCTGCCTTCGGTCAAGTACAGCGGGCCGGTCGGCTGAATCAGCCGCCCCCAGGACATCGCGTCAGAAGGACGATTACACTGGGCCCGTGCCTCAACTTCGCCTCGCTCTGAATCAGATCGACTCGCACGTCGGCAACATCGCCGCGAACGCCGACTCGGTCGTCCACTGGACCCGGCACTCCGCCGAACAGGGCGCCCACCTGGTGGCGTTCCCGGAGATGATGCTGACCGGGTACCCCGTCGAGGACCTCGCCCTGCGCGACTCCTTCGTCGAAGCCTCCCGTACGGCCCTGCGCGCACTCGCGGAGCGGCTGGCGGCCGAGGGCCTCGGCGACCTTCCGGTCGTCGTCGGCTACCTCGACCGCACGGCGAGGGCCGTGCCCCGGCTCGGCCGGCCGGCGGGGTCCCCGGAGAACGCCGCCGCCGTGCTGCACGGCGGGCAGGTCGTCCTGCGCTTCGCCAAGCACCACCTCCCCAACTACGGCGTCTTCGACGAGTTCCGGTACTTCGTACCGGGCGACACGCAGCCGGTCATCCGGGTGCGCGGCGTGGACGTGGCCCTGGCCATCTGCGAGGACCTCTGGCAGGAGGGCGGCCGCGTCCCCGCCACCCGCTCCGCCGGGGCCGGGCTGCTGATCTCCGTCAACGCCTCGCCGTACGAGCGCAACAAGGACGACCTGCGCCTCGAACTGGTGCAGAAGCGCGCACAGGAAGCCGGCTGCACCCTCGCCTACCTGGCGATGATCGGCGGCCAGGACGAGCTGGTCTTCGACGGCGACTCGATCGTCGTCGACGCCGACGGCGAGGTCATCGCGCGGGCCCCGCAGTTCTCCGAGGGCTGCGTGCTCGTCGACCTCGACCTCCCGGCCGCCTCGGCCACCCCGGTCGAGGGCACCGTGGACGACGGCCTGCGCATCGACCGCGTGATCCTCTCCGAGGAGCCGGTGGAGCCGTACGAGGCGGTCGTGGCCGGCGGCTACGCCGACCGTCTGGACGACGACGAGGAGATCTACGACGCGCTGGTCGTGGGCCTGCGCGCGTACGTCAAGAAGAACGGGTTCCGCTCGGTCCTGATCGGGCTCTCCGGCGGCATCGACTCGGCGCTCGTCGCCGCCATCGCCTGCGACGCGATCGGCGCACAGAACGTGTACGGCATCTCGATGCCCTCGAAGTACTCCTCGGACCACTCCAAGGGCGACGCGGCCGACCTGGCCGAGCGGACCGGCCTGAACTTCCGGACCGTGCCGATCGAGCCGATGTTCGACGCGTACATGGCCTCGCTGGGCCTGACCGGGCTCGCCGAGGAGAACCTCCAGTCCCGGCTGCGCGGCACCATGCTGATGGCGGTCTCCAACCAGGAGGGCCACATCGTGCTGGCCCCGGGCAACAAGTCGGAGCTGGCCGTCGGCTACTCCACCCTGTACGGCGATTCCGTGGGCGCCTACGGCCCGATCAAGGACGTCTACAAGACGGACGTCTTCCGCCTGGCGCGCTACCGCAACCGGGCCGCCGAGGAGCGCGGCGAGACCCCGCCGATCCCGGTCGCCTCGATCGACAAGCCGCCGAGCGCCGAGCTGCGCCCGGGGCAGGTGGACACCGACTCGCTGCCGGACTACCCGGTCCTGGACGCGATCCTGGCCCTGTACGTGGACCGCGACCAGGGCCTGGAGGCCATCGTCGCCGCCGGCTACGACCGCGAGCTCGTCGCGAAGACCCTGCGGATGGTGGATACGGCGGAGTACAAGCGCCGGCAGTACCCGCCGGGCACGAAGATCTCCGCGAAGGGCTTCGGCAAGGACCGCCGGCTGCCCATCACGAACGGCTGGCGCGAGCAGGCCTAGTCGGGGGCCGGTCGAGGCCTGGTCGTACGCGTGCCGGTGCCCCGGCCGCTCCTCGGAGCGGCCGGGGCACTGCCGTACGTACGGCCCTGCCTGCGGAGCTACGGCTTGACGGTGACCCGGGCCGCGATCGGCAGGTGGTCGCTGCCCGTGCGGGGCAGGGTCCAGGAGGCCTCGGGGGTGACGCCGCGGACCAGGATCTGGTCGATGCGGGCCATCGGGAACTGCGCGGGCCAGCTGAAGCCGAAGCCGTCGCCGGAGGCGCCCTGGGTGGAACGCAACTGCGAGGTGACCTCGGACAGCGCCCGGTCGTTGACGGTGCCGTTGAGGTCTCCGAGCAGGATGACCTTGCGCAGCGGTTCGGCGGCGAGCGAGGCACCGAGGGCGTCGGCGCTGTTGTCGCGCTGGTTGGCGGTGAAACCGGCGTTGAGCTTGACCCGGACGGAGGGCAGGTGCGCGACGAAGGCCGCGACGTCCCCGTAGGGGGTCTTGACGGTGGCGCGCATCGCCCGGGTCCAGCCCATCTTGATGTCCACGGGCCGGCTGGAGGTCAGCGGGTACTTGCTCCACAGGCCGACGGTGCCTTCGACGGAGTGGTACTGGTAGGTCCCCGCGAGGGCCTTCTCGTAGAGGGGGACCGCGCTGCCCTTGAGCTCGGTCAGGGCCAGGACGTCGGCTCCGGACTTGGCCACCGATGCGGCGGTGCCCGTCGGGTCGGCGTTGTCGGCGTCCACGTTGTGGGTGGCCACGGTCAGGTTGCCGCCGCCGTCGGACTTGTCGCTGACCAGGCCGCCGAAGAGGTTCGTCCAGACCGCGGCGGTGAGCAGTATCGCGATCAGTGCGGTCGCGGACCTGCGCACCAGCGCGGCGACGAACAGGACCGGGACGATCAGGCCCAGCCAGGGCAGGAAGGTCTCGGTGAGGCTACCGAGGTTGCCGATGTCGTTGGGCAACGAGGCGTGGAAGATCATCACGAGCGAGACCAGCACCGCGAGCGCGGCGAGCACGATCCCGCGGCGCCAGATGCCGCGGTCCCCCCGCAGGTCGGCCAGCCGGCGTCGGAGACCGGTTCGGGAGGGCTCGGACTCCGGGCCGCCGCTCCCCTTCTCCGTCATGTACGCCTGTGCCATGCCACTGCCCTCACTGCCGTGCTCGCGCTCCGTCCCCGCCCCTTGACCCTAGGCGATATGCGGAGCGATCCGTGCCGATTGTCTCGGCCGTACGTCCGGGAGGACGAACGGCCGAGCGGCCGCAGTTCCGCTTGTCACGAAACGCTCACATTGGCCCCCGGCGCGCCGCGGAGGACGCCGGAGTGCGCCCGGGGCGGGCCCGGAGCCCCCGCAAGTGTGATGAACGGCGGACGAACCGGCCTTCGTGCCACTTCCGCCGCGGGCCGGACCAGTGCCACCATGGTGGTGAGTCCGGGGACGCCGTAAGGGTGCCTCGAGATGAACACCAAGGAGCAGTTGCAATGACGCATGCCGTTTCGCCTGCCCGTGAAGCCGCCTCACCCACCCTGTACGGAGGCTCGGGCACCCGGCGCATCACCGTCCGCGACCTCACCCTCGCCAAGGAACGCGGCGAGAAGTGGCCCATGCTCACGGCCTACGACGCGATGACCGCGTCCGTCTTCGACGAGGCCGGCATCCCGGTCATGCTCGTCGGCGACTCGATGGGCAACTGCCACCTCGGTTACGAGACCACCGTTCCCGTCACGATGGACGAGATGACCATCCTGTCGGCGGCCGTCGTACGGGGCACCAGCCGGGCCCTGATCGTCGGCGACCTGCCGTTCGGCTCGTACCAGGAAGGCGCCGTACAGGCGCTGCGCAGCGCCACCCGCCTCGTCAAGGAGGCCGGGGTCGGCGCGGTGAAGCTGGAGGGCGGCGAGCGCTCGCTGCACCAGACCGAGCTGATCGTGCAGTCCGGTATCCCGGTCATGTCCCACCTGGGCCTGACCCCGCAGTCCGTGAACGCGATGGGCTACCGGGTGCAGGGCCGCGGCGACGAGGCCGCGCACCAGCTGCTGCGCGACGCGAAGGCGGCGCAGGACGCGGGCGCCTTCGCGGTGGTCCTGGAGCTGGTCCCGGCCGAGCTGGCCGCCGAGGTCACCCGGTCCCTGCACATTCCGACGGTCGGGATCGGCGCGGGCTCGGAGTGCGACGCGCAGGTGCTGGTGTGGACGGACATGATGGGGCTGACCAGCGGGAAGCTGCCGCGGTTCGTCAAGCAGTACGCGAACATCCGCCAGACCATGGGCGACGCGGCGAAGGCCTTCGCCGAGGACGTCGTCGGCGGAACGTTCCCGCAGGCGGAGCACGCGTTCCACTAGCCACACCGGTCCGCCGACGGCGTCGACGGCCCGCCGACATTTCCGTCGGCGGGCCGTCGGCCGGCTGTAGCGGCGCTGTCGGTGGGCTGTAGGCGTTCTGTCAGTGCCGGCTGCTCTGATGGTCGGCATGACGCGAAACGACAACACTCCCCCGAACGGCTCGCACGCCGTACAGGTCCGGGGGCTGGTCAAGCACTACGGCGAGACCAAAGCACTCGACGGCGTGGACCTCGACGTCCGCGAAGGCACCGTCCTCGGGGTCCTCGGCCCCAACGGCGCGGGCAAGACCACCCTGGTGCGCTGCCTGTCCACGCTGGAGGTCCCGGACGCCGGCACGGCGTTCGTCGCCGGTTACGACGTGGTCCGCCAGCCCCGGCAGCTGCGCCGCACCATAGGACTGACCGGCCAGTACGCCTCGGTCGACGAGAAGCTCTCCGGCTGGGAAAACCTCTACATGATCGGCCGGCTGCTGGACCTGTCCCGCAAGGACGCCCGCACGCGCGCCGACGAGCTGCTCGAGCGGTTCTCCCTCACGGAGGCCGCGAAGAAGGCCGCGATGCACTACTCCGGCGGCATGCGCCGCCGGCTCGACCTGGCCGCCTCCATGATCGGCCGCCCGGCCGTCCTCTACTTGGACGAGCCGACCACCGGCCTGGACCCCCGCACCCGCAACGAGGTGTGGGACGAGGTGCAGCGGATGGTCGCCGAGGGCGCCACCGTCCTGCTCACCACCCAGTACATGGAGGAGGCCGAGCAGCTCGCCAGCGAGCTGACGATCATCGACCGGGGCCGGGTCATCGCCAACGGCAAGGTCGACGACCTCAAGGCCCGGGTCGGCGGCCGCACGCTGAAGATCCGTCCCGTCTCCGCCGCCGACCTGCCGGGCATGGCCCGCTCCCTCGCGGAGGCCGGTCTGGACGGGGTGGCCGGCTCGCAGGCCGTGCCGGACGAGGGCGTGCTGCTGGTCCCGATCCTGAGCGACGAGCAGCTGACCGCCGTCGTCGGCCTCCTGGCCACCCGCGGGTACCAGATCGCCGACCTGGGCACCTACCTGCCCAGTCTCGACGAGGTGTTCCTGTCCATCACCGGCCAGAAGCCCTCCTCGCCCGAAGAGTCCGTCCCCACCGAGCAGACCGAGGAGGTCGCGGCATGAGCACCGTAACCACGACGAAGCCCAGCAGTCCCGTGGCCGCCCCGGAGCACCGGCGGACGGTCTCCGACGACGGCCGCATCGGCCTGCGCGGCAATCTGCGGCACATCGGCGCCCTGGTGCGCCGCAACACCCTGCAGATCAAGCAGGACCCCGAGTCGATGTTCGACGTCCTGTTCATGCCGATCATCTTCACGCTGCTGTTCGTGTTCGTCTTCGGCGGCGCGATCTCCGGCAAGGGCAACCAGGCGGAGTACGTCAACTACGTGGTGCCCGGCCTGATGGCCATGATGGGCATGAACATCGCCATGGCGGTCGGCACCGGAGTCAACGACGACTTCAAGAAGGGCGTGATGGACCGCTTCCGGTCCATGCCGATCGCCCGGTCCTCCGTGCTCCTCGCGAAGATCGTGGTCGAGCTCGGCCGCATGATGGTCGCGATCGGGATCCTGCTCACCGTGGGCTTCATCCTCGGTCTGTCGATCAAGACCTCGGTGCTGGAGCTGTTCCTCTCCATCGGCCTGTCGGCGGTCTTCGGCGCCTCGCTGATGTGGATCTTCATCCTGCTCGGCCTGACCATGAAGACGGCGCAGGCCGTCCAGGGCATGGCCATGCTGGTCCTGATGCCGCTCCAGTTCGGCAGCTCGATCTTCGCCCCGCCGTCCACGATGCCCGGCTGGCTGCAGTCCTTCACCGACTACAACCCGCTGTCGAACCTGGCCGACGCGGCCCGCGGCCTGATCAACGGCGGCCCGGTCGCCCACTCCGTGTGGATGACCCTCGCCTGGTCCGCGGCGATCACGGCGGTCACCATGCCGCTCGCCGTCCGCAAGTTCCGCCAGAAGACCTGACCCGGGCGGCCCGTTCGGATCGCGTCCCGGACGGGCCGTGACACAGCGGGGACCGGGTCAGACGAGGGCGGTGGCCTCCTCCAGGGAGAGGCCGCCGCCTTCGCCGTACGCCTCCTCGTACCCGGCGTCGCCGAGCGCGGCCCGGACCAGGCGCTCGGCCCGCTCGACGTCGTCGCGTTCGATCGTGACCGGGAAGTGGCGGGGCGGCAGCAGGGCGCGGTAGGCGCCGATCAGCCGCGCGGCTTCGTACGCCCGGTGCGGCCCGCCGATCCCGGCGTGGGCGACGGCCGCCGTCAGCAGGTACACGGCGGGGAGCTGGGGGGCGATGAGCAGGGCGAGCGGGTCCCGCACGCTCTCCATGGCCTGGCGGACCATGACGAGGGCGTCCTCGTACTTGCCCTCCTGGTTGTCCAGCCAGGCCATCGTGCCGAGCAGGAACCCGTCGAAGATCGCGTAGGCACCGAAGGAGAAGTCGTCGCGCAGCGCCTGGAGTTGGGCGCGGGCCTCGGCGATGCGGCCGGTACGGCCGTAGATGCCGGCGAGGAACATCCGGGCGGCGGGCCTGGCTTCGTTGCCGATGTGCTCGGCTCCCGGAAGGAGGGCGTCCAGGATCTCCTCCGCCTCCTCGATGTGGCCGTCCTCGACGAGCGTCCCGGCCATCCGCACCTGCAACACCATGACCTGGGCCTTGGCGCCGAGCCTGCGGGCGTGATCGATGGCGGCGCGGAAGTCCTGTGCGGCCAGGGCGTAGCGGCCGCCCTTCTCCAGGGCCTCGGCACGGGCGGAGAGCGCTTCGGCGCAGCCCCAGTCGTCGCCGAGCTCGCGGAAGATCGCGAGGCTCTCCTCGGCGTCGCGGGCGGCGTCGCCGGCCCAGTCGGCGCGGTTGGCCAGCACGTTGGCGCGCAGCTGGAGGGCGGAGGCGAGCTCCCAGCGGTAGCCGAGCCCGCGGGCGGTCTCCACCGTCTCCTGGATGACGTCGCGGAGCAGCACGGGGTCCCCCGCGATCATCACGGCGTAGATCCACATGACGCCGGGGACCCGGCAGGTCTGCGGCAGCCCCGGGCGGTAGGTGGCGATCATGGCCTCCACCTGGGCGCGGACCTCCGGGCTGGACCAGTTGATGTCGCTCTGGTCCCGGGCGATCATGCACATGATCCGGACGCCGCGCCAGGCCTCGGTGAGCAGCTCGCCCTCGTACGGCGGGGGCGCGTCGACGACCTGCTCGTAGACGGGCGGGGCGGCGGCGACGGGCGGGGCGAAGGGATCGGGGCCGAGGGCGGCGGCGGCTCCGGACCAGTGGCGGAGCTCGCCGCGCAGGTCGTGCATCTGCCAGTACCAGACGAGGGAGTGGACGAGGCAGAGCACCTCGCCGACGTCGCGGGCGGCGACGGCGCGGCGCAGGGCCGTACGGAGGTTCTCGTACTCGGTGGAGATCCGGTCGGCGGCCGCGCGCTGGCCGTGACCGCGGAGCTGCGGCTCGATGGTGCGGACGAGTTCGCGGTAGTGGGTGAGGTGGCGCCGCTCGGTGGCGCCGCGGTCTTCGCCGGCCTCGGTGAGCCGCTCGGCGGCGTACTCGGCGACGGTCTCCAGGAGGCGGTAGCGCATGGCGCCGCCGGCCGCGTCGGGGGCGGCGACGACGAGGGACTTGTCGACGAGGGAGCCGAGGAGTCCGGCGACGTCGACGGTGGCGACCGGAGCCGCCCGTACGGCGCGGGGGCCGGGGCGGGCGCCGGTCGCCTCCGCACCGGCCGTCGCGGCCGTCCTGCCCGTCGCGGCCGTCCCGCCGGTCGCGGCCGTCCCGTCCGTCTCGTCGGCGCAGACGGCTTCGGCGGCTTCGAGGTCGCAGCCGCCGGCGAAGACGGAGAGCCGGCCGAGGACGGCCCGCTCGGACGCGTCGAGGAGGTCCCAGGACCAGTCGACGACCGCGCGCAGGGTCTGCTGACGGGGCAGCACGGTACGGCTGCCACCGGTCAGCAGCCGGAAGCGGTCGTCAAGGCGGTCGGCGATCTGGCGCGGCGTCAGCAGGCGCAGCCGGGCGGCGGCCAGCTCGATCGCGAGCGGCATCCCGTCCAGGCGGCGGCAGATCTCGATGGCGGCGGCCGGATCGGCGTCGACGCTGAAACCGGCCCGGGCGGCGGAGCCGCGGTCTTGGAGCAGCCGCAGCGCGACCGGGTCGGGCAGCGGATCCACCGGGCGCAGCGCTTCCCCGCGCACGCCGAGGGGCTCGCGGCTCGTGGCGAGGATCTGCACGCCGGGGCAGTGCGTGAGGATCCGGTCGGCGAGGTCGGCGGCGGCCCCGATGACGTGCTCGCAGTTGTCGAGGACCAGCAGCAGGCGGCGCCGTGCGCAGTGCTCCGCGAGGCGGTCCAGGGAGGTGTCCCCGCCCCGGTCGGTGAGCGCGCGCAGCTCCTCGGCGGAGGCGCCGCGCAGCTTGGTCTCACGGGCGCCGAGCGCGGCGAGGGCCGCCTCGGCGACGTCCTCGGGGTCGTCCACCGGAGCGAGCTCCACGAGCCACACCCCGTCGGGCCACGCGCCCCCGGCATGCGCCTCGGCGGCCTCCTGGGACAGCCTCGTCTTCCCGGCGCCGCCGGGTCCGAGGAGGGTGACGAGCCGTGCTCGGGCGAGATCTTCCCCGATGACCCGGATGTCGTCCTCCCGCCCGACGAAGGTCGTCAGCCGCGCCCGCAGATTGCCCTGCCCGGGCGGTACGTGCCCCTGCCCGCCGTATCCGGCCTCCGTAGCCATAACCGCGGCCCTGCCGGAGCCGGTCCCCGCGGCCGGTGCACCCTCCGGGTCGGCGGACAGGGCGGAACGCCCGTAGTCACCGGAGCCGGGGCCGGGGCCGGGG
>NZ_JAGGOW010000197.1 GCF_018614135.1 Streptomyces sp. ISL-66 | reverse complement strand
GGGTGCGGCCGCCTGGGCCGGGATCGCGGGCGCGGGGGCCGGGGCGGCGGTCCCGGGTGCCGGGGCCTCGGCGGGGCCGCGGCTGATCAGCTCCTGCGGGAGCATCATCAGCGCGCCCGTGCCGCCGCGCGCGGAGGGCCGGAAGGAGACGGTCAGCCCGTGCTTGCGGGCGAGGCGCCCGACGACCGCGAGGCCGAGCCGGGTGCCGGACAGACCGGCCAGGTCCAGCGATTCGGCGGTCACGGCCTGTTCGGCGCGGCGCAGCTGGACCTCGCTCATGACGAGGCCGCTGTCCTCGACGGTGATGATGATCCCGGCCGGCACCTCCTCCACGTAGACGTGGACTTCGGCGGTCGGCGGAGAGAAGTTCGCGGCGTTGTCGAGGAGTTCCGCCAGTGCGTGCATGACGCCCTCGGCGGCGTGCCCGGCGACGGCCGCGTCACTGGTGGAGTGCAGCCGGACGCGCTGGTAGCCGCCGATGCGGCCCATCGCGCCGCGCAGGATCGACTCCATGACGATCGGCTTCGCCCAGCGGCGGCCGGAACGGGCCCCGGTGAGCACGGCGATGGAGTCGGCGAGGCGGCCGGCCTGGGCGGTGCGGTGGTCCAGGTGCAGGAGGTCGGTGAGGACGTCCTCGTCGGCGTGCCGGTGTTCCATCTCGCGGAGGTCGGCGAGCATCCCGGTGGCCAGGGCCTGCATCCGGCCGGCGGCGTTGGCCGCGGCGGCCATGGCGGCGGCCCGGCCCGACTGGGCTCGGCGCAGTTCGCCGGCGAGCCGCTCGCGGGAGGCGCTCTGGGCGGCGGCGAGGCCCTCCAGTTCGGCGGCGTGCGCTTGCGTGAGCTGCTCCAGTGCGGCGGCGTGCTCGTCGGCGAGGCGGGAGCGTTCGGCGGTGTGCGCCGCCGTGTCGCGCGCGGCGTCGGCGATCATCCGGGCGATGTGCCCGTCCCGGGCCGCGAGTTCAGCGCGGAGTTCGGAGATGAGGCCCCGCCGCATCCGGGCGGTGCACGAGGACCAGGTCACGGCGAAGGCCGCGACGGAGAGCAGGAGTACGCCCGAGCCGGAGAACCAGGCGAGGGGAGTGCCGACGGACGAGGGGGCCGCGGCCACCGCCGCCGTGGAGAACGCGCCACCGGCGACTGCGGTGATCAGCAGGGCCAGCGCGGAGGGGCGAAGGGGGGAGGGCGACGCCGTCATCAATCAAAGCCTCATACCGGGCGTAAAGGGAGGAGAAGGGTTCCTGGCAACAAGGCATCACTATAGGAGAGTTGCTGATCGTTTTGGACAGTCTCTGCCAAGTTTCCCACGCGGCTGAGGCCGTTAAAGATCCTTCTATGACCTTTTGCGCTCGGCTTGTTCGGGCAAGGCCGTCGCCATGTGCCCTCGCCATCGCCCCGAGGCGTTCGCGGCGAGCACTCAGGAGGCGTAGCCCTGCCGGCGGTCCCGTCACGAGCCCACCTGGACGGACCGATCATCACATTGCGGTCCATGACATCCTGTGACGTCACAACTCGCCGGACGGGATCGGCGGACGTCCGGGGAATATGGGGAAGGTCCATGAGGCTCTGCTTCCTGGTGGAGGAGAACTACCGCCACGACGGCATGCCGAACGAGGTGGTCCGCCAACTCACGGCGTGGGGCCACCAGGTGGAGGTGCTGCGGCCCGGCGGTTCGCTGCTGCGGATGTGCGACCTGGTCCGCGCCGGGGACCATGACGCCTGGGTGCTCAAAACGGTGTCCGGCGGGCCGGGGCTGACCCTCCTCGAGGCCGCCTCGGCGGCCGGCATGACCACGGTCAACGACGCCCGCTCGATCCGGGGCGTACGGGACAAGGCGCTGGCCGCCGCCATCGGGCGCGGCCGGGGGCTTCCGCTGCCGCCGACGTACGCGGCGGCCCGGCCCGAGCTGCTGGCGCAGATTCCCGCCTCGGAGTACCCGCTGGTCGTCAAGCCCGCCGACGGCAGCTCGGGGCGGGCCGTGCACCTGGTGTCCTCGCCGGAGCGGCTGGCCGCGGTGCTCCCCGAACTGGCGGGCGAGGGCATGCTCGTCGCCCAGCCGTACGTCCCGAACTCGGGCATCGACATCAAGGTCTACGCGGTCGGCGGGGAACTCTTCGCCACCGAACGCCGCTCGCCCCTACACCCGGACCGTGCGGTCCCGGAGCGCCTGGTCCCGCTGTCCGCGGAGATCGCGGAGATCGCCGCCCGGGTCGGGGAGGTCTACGGGCTCGACCTGTACGGGCTGGACGTGCTGCTGGGTCCCGACGGGCCGGTGGTCGTCGACGTGAACGACTTCCCGAGCTTCCGTCAGGTACCGGACGCCGCCGCGCGGGTGGCCCGAGCGGTACTGGGCCTCGCGCGGAGCGGCGGGGCGGGCGGCTCGGGCACGTCCGGCGCGTCCGGCGCGTCCGGCGGCCCGTGGGGCTCCCTGCCCCACGCGGCGACCTGGCTCCCCGCGTCGATCCCGGTGCAGGCGACGGCCAACGGCTCCGTCACGGCCACCGTCACCGCGGCCGGCCCCTCGGCCACGGCCCCCACCCCGGCCCCCACGACGACCGCCGCCGTTGCCGCTGCCCCTGCCGCCACCGCTGCCTCCGCGGCGGGAGACGCCGCATGAGGATCGGCCTGATCACGGACAACCCCGGACATCCGCTGCTGTCGGCCACGGCCGAGCTGCTGCGGGCCTCCGGTCACCGGGTGGAGGTACTGCATCCGGGAACGTCCGAGGAGACCGCCGGGGCACCGGCCGACGTGTACCTCCTCAAGGCACACACCCCGGGCGGACTGAACCTGGCCCGGCGCCTCGAGCTGCGCGGGGCGCCGGTGGTCAACACGGCCGCCGCGACCACCCTGTGCCAGGACCGGACGCTGATGGCGGAGCTGGCGGTCCGCGCCGGGCTGCCGTTCGCGGGGACGCGTACCGTCGGCACGCTCGCGGGATGGGCGGCCGGGGAGGGCCCCGGCGCGCTGCTGCGTTCCCCGGTGGTCGTCAAGAGCCGCCACAACCGCAGGGATGACCTCGTGGCCCGGGTCGACGACCCGGTCGTGCTACGGGAGTTGGTGACGGTGTGGCCCGACGAGCCGGTGGTGGTACAGGAGTTCGCACCGAACAGCGGGTGGGACCACAAACTGTGGGCCGTCGGCGACCGGGTCTTCGCGGCCCTGCGCCGCTCCGAGCTCTCCCCGCAGGGCCGCGGCCCCACCCTTCCGCTGCCGCACCTCCCGGCGGGCTGGGCCGATCTGACGCGACGGGTCGGTGAGGTCTTCGCCCTGGACGTCTACGGCGTGGACATCATCGCCACGGCAGACGGCGCCCCGCTGATCGTGGACGTCAACGCCTTCCCCGGCATCCGCCACCAACCGGGCGCCCCCGAGGCCCTGTCGGAACTCGCCCTGCGCCGGGCCAAAGGCTAGTGGTGTGACCGGATGGGCTCACGAGGTCGCGACACCCGGCACGGCGCCTCGCGGCGAAGGGCCGGGCACGCCTTCCTCGGGCGGACTCGCCGTGGACGGCCTCACCGCGGGGGCGCGACCAGGCCGAACTCGTAGGCGAGGATCACCAGGTGCACCCGGTCGCGTGCGTCGAGTTTGGTGAAGAGCCGTGCGAGGTGGGCCTTGGCGGTGGCCACGCTGATGGTGAGCTCCCCGGCGATCTCCGCATTGGACAGGCCGCGGCCGACGAGGGTCAGGACCTCGCGCTCCCGGTCGGTGATGCCGTCCGCCACCGTCCGGCGGGAGCCCGGGGATCTCCCCGGGCGGAGAGCGGAGGCGGGTTCGGGCCGCGCCGCGAACTCCTCGATGAGACGCCGTGTGACGCTCGGCGCGATGAGGGCGTCTCCGGCGGCGACCACCCGGATCCCGTCGAGGATGGTCTCCAGCGGCATGTCCTTGACGAGGAAGCCGCTCGCGCCGGCCCGGAGCGCACCGTAGACGTACTCGTCGTCGTCGAAGGTGGTGAGGACCAGCACCCGGGTCTTCGACTCCGGATCCGCGTCGATCCGGCGGGTGGCCTCGATCCCGTCCGTCCCGGGCATCCGGATGTCCATGATGGCGACGTCCGGCCGCAGCAGTCGGACCGATTCCACCGCCTCCGCACCGTTCTCGGCCTCCCCGACCACCTCGAGGTCCGGGGTGTCGGCGATGAGGACGCGCAGGCCCGTACGGATCAGCGGCTGGTCGTCGATCAGCACGACACGGATCACCGTCCCGCCTCCACGGGTGTCGGCAGCAGGGCCGCCACGCGGAAACCGCCGTCCGGGCGCGGCCCGGCGCTGAACTCGCCGTGCAGCAGGCCGACTCGTTCCCGCATGCCGACGATGCCGTATCCGGAGCCCGCGACACCGCCCCCGCGGCCGGAGTCGAGGATGTCCACGGCCAGTTCGTCGTGGCGGTAGTCGACGGTCACGCTGCAGTCCCGGGTGCCGGAGTGCCGCACCACGTTGGTGACCGCCTCCTGCACGATGCGGAAGGCCGCCAGGTCTACGTCCGGGGGCAGGTCGCGCCGCTCCCCCCGCCAGCGGACGTCGACCCGGACCCCGGCGGCCGCGCTCGTACCGACCAGTTGGCCGAGGGCGGCGAGACCGGGGAGCGGCTCCAGCGGCGCGGGCCCCTCGCCGCTGCGGCGCAGCGCGCCCAGCATCCGCCGCAGTCCGGCGAGGGTCTCCCTGCTGGTGGCCTCGATGGCGTCGAGAGCCTTGCGCGTCTCGGCGGGCTGGGTGTCCATGACCCGGCTGCCCACGCCGGCCTGGATGGCGATGATGCCGATGCTGTGGGCGACCATGTCGTGCAGTTCCCGGGCGATCCGCAGCCGCTCGGCCGTGATCGCCTGTTGCGTGGCCTGGCTCCGCACCGTGTCCGCGTGCGCCCGGTCCTGATGGACCGTGTTGCCGATCAGCCAGGCGATGGCGACGGTCGACGCGAGGGCGGCCGGTGCCATGGGGTTGTAGGAGTAGCCGTGCCCGAGCTGCCAGAGCGAGTAGCCGGCCAGTGTGGCCACCGGCAGCGCGGCGCCGAGGACCGAAACCTTCCGTGGGCGGGTCGCCGCGGTGTAGCCCACTGCCGCGTCGGCAAGGAAGAAGAGGACGAACGTCGTCTCCCGCACGTCCATCCCGATCGAGAACACGGAGCCGGCGAGCGCGACGGCCACGGCCGCCAGCGGCGCGCGGAACAGCAGCAGCGCGCCCAGGGTGGTGACGACGGCGGTGACCAGGAGCGGCGCGTCCTCGATGTTGCCGTCGTACTGGACCAGATGGCGCAGCTCGTCCGCCCGTTGGAGCGTGCGCATGAGGATGAGCGCCACCCAGAAGGCCGCCACCCACACACCGGGCGGCACGCGTTTGAGCAGGGGTGCGGGAGGAGTGGCGGTCATCGGACGATCTTAACGTTGCTCCCTCGACCGGGCATTGGCCCACGGGCCTAATCCCCCGGGATACCAGCGGGCCCGGCGAGTGTGAACCACCGGCCGATGCCGGCTCGGTGCCCTGCCCGGCAGCGTGGACCCCGTGATCGAAGCCACTCGACTGACCAAGCGGTACGGCGACACCGTCGCCGTCGACAACCTGACCTTCACCGTGGAACCGGGCAAGGTGACCGGCTTCCTCGGCCCGAACGGCGCCGGCAAGTCCACGACGCTGCGGATGATCCTCGGCCTCAACACGCCCACCGGTGGGACCGTCACCGTGGACGGGGTTCCCTTCGCGCACCGTCCTCGCGGACTGCGCCACGTGGGCGCGCTGTTGGACGCCCAGGACGTGCACGGCGGGCGGAGCGCCCGGGCGCACCTGTCCGCCCTGGCCCGGGGCAACCGCATCCCCCTGCCCCGCGTGGACGAGGTCCTGCGGGAGGTCGGGCTGACGAAGGCGGCGGCCCGCCGGATCGGGGGCTTCTCCCTCGGGATGAAGCAGCGCCTCGGCATCGCGGGCGCCCTGCTCGGCGATCCGCCGGTGCTGCTCTTCGACGAGCCCCTGAACGGTCTGGATCCCGAGGGGGTCCTGTGGGTGCGCGGTCTGTTCCGGCGGCTCGCGTCCGAGGGCCGCACCGTCTTCGTCTCCAGTCACATGATGGCCGAGATGGAACACACCGCCGACCGGCTCATCGTCATCGGCAAGGGCCGGCTGATCGCCGACGAGAGCCTCGCGGACTTCTCGGCCCGTAACACCTCCGTGGGCGGCGTGAGCGTGCACACCCCCGCCCTGGCGGCCCTGGAGGCGGTACTGGCCGGCGAGGGGGCGGCGGTGCGGCGGGAGGGCGACCGGGAGGGCCGGGTGACCGGCCTTCCCGCGGCCCGGATCGGCGAACTCGCCCACCGGCACGGAATCGTGCTGCACGAACTCACCACCCACACCTCATCCCTGGAGTCGGCGTTCATGTCCCTCACCGCCGACAGCGTCGAATACCTGGCGGGAGAACCCCGATGAGCACACCGACGTCGTCCCTCACCAGGCCGTCCGAGCGAGCGGCCGAGCCGGCGGCCGGGCTCACCGACCTGCTCGCGGCCGAGTGGATCAAGATGCGCTCGCTCAGGTCGACCTACTGGGTGCTCGCCCTCAGCGCCGTCGTCGCGATCGCGATCAACGTGAACGGCGTCCACTCCGACCTGCCGTACATCGACCAGCCTCACCCCTCGGCAGCCGGCCTTCCCGCCTACGAGTACGACCCGCTGTTCCACGGCCTGGGCGGCATCGCCGCCGACGTCATGGCGCTGGCCGCCGCCAGTTTCGGGGCCATCACCGTCTTCGGCGAGTACACCACCGGAATGATCCGCACCACGTTCGCCGCCGCCCCCGACCGGCGGGCGGTGATCACGGCCAAGGTGGTCGTGGTCACGGCGATCACCCTCGTCCTCGGCCTCGTCGTCTCCGCGACCTCGTTCTTCACCATCAACGCGATGCTGGCCTCCCGCCACGTCGGGCTCTCGATCCACGACCCCGGCTGCCTGCGGGCCGTGGCGGCCTACGCGCTGCTCGTCCCGGTCTGCGCGCTCATCGGGATGGCGTTCGGGGCCGTCCTGCGGCACGCCACGGCCTCGATCGTCGCGGTCGTGGGAGTGCTCCTGATCCTGCCCCTGCTCTTCGGCGGCGAGCGGTACAGGTTCTTGAAGGAGATCGGCAACCACCTGCCGCTCACCGCCCAGGCCCGGCTGGCGCTGAACCCGGACTCCTCCACCAGTCTGGGCGCGCACCCAGGCACGATCACGGGCTCCTGGATCGCGCTCGCCGCCTGGGCGCTCGTCTCGGTGGCCGTCACCCTGACCGTCGTGCGGCGCCGGGACGTCTGAGCGACGCCCGCTAGCGCGCCCCCGCCCCCCTCCCGGTATCCGGCCCGGTCGCCGGTGCCGTTGCCGGTGGCGGCGTCCGGCGGCGGCGCGCCAGGATCACCGAGGCCGCGGCGCCGACCACGGCGAGGAAGGCGCCCCCGACCGCCAGGATCCAGACGGGAATGCCGCCGGCCGTGCGGAGTTCGTCGCTGTACTCGACCTGGCGGTACGGAGTGTCCGCGGCGGTGGCGCGCAGTTCGTGATCACCGTCGATCCGGGACGGCACGGGGAAGCTCTGGTCGATCGCCGTCAGGAACACCGGGGCGCCGCCGGCCAGTTCGGCGACCGCACCCTTCGGGGTGATCCGGCCGGCGAAGGTCACCTCGGGCGCGTCCCCGCCTATCCGGGAAGCGGGTTCCATCCGGTGGTCGGCCAGCACGTAGAGGCCGAGGGACTGTGCGGTCTTCGCCAGCCGCGACAGCCGCATCGGGTAGACGAGCCGGTCGCTGTCGAAGCGGATCAGGAGCGGGTCCAGGGTGCCGTGCAGGGTGGCGCCCTGCTCGCGGGGAACGAGGCGTACGGCGACGTACTCCCAGCGCTGGTCCACGTACGGCTTCAGTTCGGTGGAGAGGCCGTCGGGCAGTTCGAAGCCGTTGGCCTTCAGCCACGCGCGGAGCGCGTCGGGGTCGCTCGCGGTCAGGCGGGCGACGTCGAAGTCACCGAGCCGCTCCCGGCCCACGACGCCGACCCCCGCGTCCCCGCTGCCCGGCGGCGGCGCTCCGGCCATGTCCCTGTCGCCGGAGGTGAAGGGCCAGTCGCCGTGGCGCGGCCAGAAGTACGTTCGGGTCCGGTACTCGGGCCCGGTCAGGTCCGCCAGTTGCGAGAACAGGTCACCGTCGCCGAGGCTCACCGTGGCCCGTCCCGGCACCGGCATGATCCAAGCGGCCCGCTTGGCGTCGCCGCCGACCGTGAACCGCATCGCGATCCGCTCGGTCCGGCCGTCCCAACGCACCGCTGAGGCCTCCCGGGAGACCCCGATCCGGCCCTCGGCGCCCGGCACCATGGCCCCGCAGCCACAGGCGTAGGCGGGGCTGATCAGCGAGCCCAGCTGGGTCGCGAGCAGCGCGAACAGCAGCACGCCGATCCTTCGCCTCGTCCACCGCGGGGCCGCTCGCCCGGTCTTGCACACAGTCGTTCCCATGCGGGCTCAGACGGCGCTCACCTTGTTCCGGTTCCGCCCGGGGCGTCGAGGCGTCCCGGGGATGCCTCCGCCGAGCACGGCCCCGGCGGGTGCCGCGCCGCGAGGTGGCCTCGTGCCGCTGCGGCGCCAGGACCGTGCCGTGGCCCCGGGGACCTTCGCGATGCTGCCCGCCGGCGAGGAGATCACCCCGGCCGATCACGGCACCGGGCCGGCCACGGTCCTCGCCGTCTTCTCGCGGAGCGAGTTCACGGCGGAGCTTCCGCGCGGCGCGGCGAGGGGTGCGGCTGCGGCTGCCAGGGCCACTGACCTGCCGCGGCGCCGCGGGGGGCTCTGGACCGGACGCCGCCCTGATCCCATACTGCTCCCGTGAGAACGACGGAAAAACAGCCCCGCACCAGCCCGCTGGTACCCGACGCGGTAGCGCGGGAGATCGCCCGGCACGACTGGGACTCCGTCGACTGCGGCTGCGGCCGCCCGGCGGGGCATCTCGTGGACACCTTGTGGGACGCGGCCGAGGGACACCCGGCCGCCTTCCACGCGTTGGAGGGCCACGCCTTCCACACCGGCCGGCTCCGGCCGCCCGCCCCGGCGGTGTGCGGGGTGCTGATGGCCGTCTGGTGCGCCGGCCCGCCCCGGCAGTCGACGCGCGAGGCCCTGCTGTGGGCGCTGCTGCGGCTGCTCGGCGCGGAGGACGACGGCACTTCGCACGAGGCCGGGCTATACGGCCAGTGCGCCGCCCACATCCGGGCGGCCCTGCCGAGCCTGCGCGGCGCGCAGGCCCACCGGCCCGACTCCGTCTCGGCGGCGTACGCGAACGGCATCCTCCACCTCCTCGCCCTGGCCGACTGACCCCGGGCCCGACGGCGTCGCCCCCGACCCCGGCGCCGCGAGCCCCGCGCCCTCAAATCCCCAGTCGCGCGAGCGGGCAGGCGGGTGTTCAGCCCGGTGCGGACAGGTGTGGGTTTCCCGGTGGCGGGCGATGCCGAGGCCGGTCAGTGCGCAGCGCGCAGCGCCGTGGCGGTTTCGCCGATGGCCTGCGGCAGCCAGTCGGCGAGTCGGCCGAAGCCGAAGCCGAGGGAGGCGGCCCGGCTGTTGTCCATCGCGTAGGCGCGGTCGAAGGAGAACGGCGAGGCCTCGTCGGACCCGGGGCAGACGATCCGGTGGCGCGGCGCCCGCCCGAGCCGCTCGCCGACGGCCGCGGCCAGCCCGAGGACGTCCAGGTCCCCGTCCGAGGCGGCGTTAACCGGCCCGGTGAACTCCTGCAACCCGGCCCAGTGCAGGAACCGGGCGATCTCCTGGTGGTGGATGAACGAGGTGGGGTACGGGGCCTCGTGCACGGCCACCGGGATCCCGGCGCCGATCCGCTCCACGTAGTGCGCCAAGCGGCCGGTGAATTCCTCCCGGCCGCCGCCGAGCACGTGCGCGGTGCGGACGGCGACCACGCCGAAGGCGGACTCCCGCTCCAGGACGGCCTCGGCCTGCCGCTTGCCCTCGGCGTAGTCGAGGGCCTCGGGGGTGGGCGGCGCCGGGTCGTAGACCTCCATCGTCGAGGTCATGACGTACCGCCCGGTGCGGCCGGCGAAGGCGCGGCGGGCCAGCGATGCCTGCCAGGGGGTGTAGCAGACCTGGTCGAAGACGACGTCGAAGGTGCGCTTCCCCAGCGCCGCGAGCAGCCCCTGCTCGTCGTCGCGGTCGGCCACCAGGTGGGCGACGCCCGGGGGCGGGGGGCCGGAGCCCCGGTTGAGTACGGTCACCTCATTCCCGGCGTCGCGTTCCAGGGTGACCAGGCCCTTGCCGAAGTAGCGGCTGCCGCCGATGACGAGAATCTTGTTCATGCCGAGCACTCTGCCGCTGTACCGTCCCCAGCAGAACCACCGGAATGCTCATTGCGTCGTAAGGCAGACTGATGATCGATGTGCAGCGGCTCCGCATCCTGCGCGCCGTGGCCGAGCACGGCAGCTTCAACAAGGCCGCCGGAGCGCTGCTCCTGACGCCCTCGGCCGTCTCCCAGCACATCGCCGCGCTCGAACGCGGCCTCGGCCATCGGGTCGCGGTGCGCAGTACGCGGGGGATCACGCTCACCGAGCCGGGCCGGCTGCTGGTGGAGGCGGCGGCGGAGACGATATCCGCCGAGCTCGACCAGGTCCGCCACGAGATCGACCGCATCACCGCCGAGCGGCCCCGCCTGACGGTCGCCACCTTCGTGAGCGGGGGCCGGCACCTGCTGCCGCGCGCACTCGCGCGGTTCGTCGCCGCGCATCCGGACGTGGAGCTGACGGTGCTGGAGGCCGAGCCGGAGGACGCGGTGCCGATGGTGCGCAGCGGCGCGGCCGACCTCGCGCTGACCTACCACTTCGACGGGCCGCTGCCGCTCGGGCAGGGGACGGCACTGGACTGGCTGCCGCTGATGGACGACCCGCTGTCGCTGGTCCTGCCGCGCGGTCACCGGCTCGCGGACCGCGCGTCGGTCGCCCTCAGTGAACTCGCCGCGGATCGCTGGGTGTTGGGCTGCCTCAAAACGGAGGCCTATCTGCGCCGGTACGCCGACCGGGCGGGTTTCGACTTGCGGGTGGCGGCCTCCACCACGGACTACTTCTTCGCCCGGTCCCTCGTCGCGGCGGGCGTCGGCGTCGCGCTGATCCCGCACGTCTCGCTGGAGCCCGCCCATCCCGCCGACCCCGCCGACCCCGCCGCCGTGAGCGTCGTACGGGTCGAACCGCCGCGCCCGGCCCGGCACATCGGGGTGGTGACACCGCGCCGACGGCGTCCGCATCCGTACGCGCGGGCGCTTGCCGAGGCGCTGACCGGCGCGGTGGAGCAGTGAGCCACCTGCTCCGCGGACTCGCCGGGAATCCGGCACTGGCACCCGAACTCGTCGGCCACTTGGTCGCGTTGGCCCTGGAGGGCGGGGACGAGGACGAGGACCTCGCCGAGGCGCTGACGGGGCGGACGGACCTCACGGCCGGCCAGGTCCGGGAACTGGCGACGTCCGGCGAGCACAAGGCCCGCGCCGACGCCGCGCGTCATCCCGCGCTGTCCCCGGCGGCTCTCGCGGACCTGCTCGCGCACGCGTGTCCGGACACGGCCGAGGCCGCGGCGGCCAACCCCTCGCTCCCCCGGGCCGTGATGGAGGAGCTCATCGCGCGCGGGCCCGAACGTGCCGGCCGGAGGGCCGGGAACACCCCGCAGGCCCCGGCGGCCGCCCCGTAGCAGGCGGGGCCTCGGTCAGGGCGCGGTCAGAGCCTGGTCCTCCGCGGTCAGGCCCCGGTCCTCCGCGGTCCGGACGGGCTCGCCCTTCGTGACCCTGACGGGGATCCCGCCCGCCGCCTCTTCGAGGCGCGCCTTGAACTCCGCCGACATGGCGCTCGCCTGACTGCTCGTCACCTTCAGCTCCGTGCCGCGTTGGCCGGAGACGGTGTGGATCGGGAAGCCGGCCTTCAGGCGGATGAGTTCGTCGGCGGCGGCGTCGAGGGCCCGCCGGGAGTACGGGCTCAGGTACAGGTCCGCACGGGCCGGGTCCGCTTCCGGGTCCGCCACGTGCGCCGCCGACACCAGGAGCCGGCCGCGTGCGAGGTCGGTGACGCAGAGGGCGACGCGGCCCGCCGGGTGGTCGGTGATCTGGGTGGAGTAGACGTCGGCGAAGGCGCCCCGGCCCTGTTCCCCGACGGCCCGGGAAAGCCGCTCGCCCTCCGGGGTGTTGGCCGGGGTGCCGTCGATCAGCGTCGGCGCCGCGCGCGGCGTGCCGGGGCCGGGTACGGACTCGGGGCACGCCGAGGGCGATGCCAGCCGGATCTCCCCGGCGGACCCGACCTCGTCCCGTTGCACGGCGTTGCCGCAACCGGCGAGCAGTACGGCGGCGCTCACGGACACGACGGCGGTCACGGCCACGGCCCTGTCCACACTCGCGCTGACAACTGCCAGACATTGAGCGGTTGTTCGGTGCATCGTTCGGCGCATCATCGGTCCCCCTCGCATTTCCCGTGCCGGATCCGGCGCGGCTGTGACGCACTGGCCGGTCCACCGGTTCCGCGTGCGGGCTTCCCCGGTCAACCGTTTCCCTCGCCTTCCGGGCTTCCGGTCGGCCCGGCCTCCGGTCGGCCGGCCCCCGGTCGGCCTGCCTCCGGTCGGCTCCCAGGTCCGGCGGCTACCCCGCCGGGGCCGGGCCACACAGCGGGACGGACCGGTGTGTGCGCGGGCGCCATGGCCGGGGCGGGTCCGCGGTTCCTAGGGTCGGTCGGGTCGGCCCGGCCGCACACCGGTCCGGTCGGATGGCCGACGGCGCCGGGCCGGGCGAGCGCACAGGCGCGGGCGAGGGCGAAGGAGGACATGCGATGGGGCTGGACAAGGAGGTCGCGAGTGCGGCCGAGGCGGTGGCGGACGTCTCCACGGGGGCCTCGCTGGCGGTGGGCGGCTTCGGACTGTGCGGAGTCCCCGGCGTGCTGATCGGCGCGCTCCTGGAGCGGGAGGGCGCGGTCGGCCTGGAAGTGGTCTCCAACAACTGCGGGGTCGACGACTGGGGCCTCGGACTGCTGCTGCGCGCGGGCAGGATCGCCCGCATGACCAGCTCCTACGTGGGCGAGAACAAGGAGTTCGCGCGGCAGTACCTGAGCGGCGAGCTGGAGGTGGAACTTGTCGCGCAGGGCACGCTCGCTGAACGACTGCGGGCCGGCGGGGCGGGAATTCCGGCGTTCTACACCCCGGCCGGGGCCGGTACTCAGGCAGCGGAGGGCGGGCTGCCGTGGAGGTACCGGCCCGACGGGGGTGTCGCGGTGGCCTCGCCGCCCAAGGAACTGCGGAGCTGGGGCGGCCGGGAGCACCTCCTGGAGGAGGGGATCACCACCGATTTCGCCCTGGTGCGGGCCGCGGTCGGCGACCGGCACGGCAACCTCGTCTTCCACTCCTCGGCGCGCAACTTCAATCCCCTGGCCGCGATGGCCGGGCGGATCACGATCGCCGAGGTGGAGGAACTGGTCGAGCCGGGCGAGCTGGACCCGGACGCCGTTCACCTACCCGGCGTCTTCGTCCAGCGGGTGCTCCGCGTGCACCCCGGTGACCCGGCGGCCGAGCGGCGCGTCGAACGGCGCACGGTCCGCCCCGACCGCACGGTCCGCCCAGAGCACCCCGTACGTTCACGTGCGGCCGACCAGGAAGGTGGCGTGTGACATGGCCCTTACTCGTGAACAGATGGCGGCCCGCGCCGCGCGCGAGCTGCGGGACGGTACGTACGTGAACCTCGGGATCGGGCTGCCGACCCTCATCCCCAACCACCTCCCGCCGGGGGTCGAGGTGGTGCTCCAGTCGGAGAACGGAATCCTCGGCGTGGGCCCGTACCCGTACTCCGACGAGGTGGACCCGGATCTGATCAACGCGGGCAAGGAAACGGTCACGGTGGTACCGGGGGCCTCGTTCTTCGACTCGGCGCTGTCCTTCGGCATGATCCGCGGCGGGCACGTCGACGCCGCCGTCCTCGGAGCGATGCAGGTGTCCGCCTCGGGCGACCTGGCCAACTGGATGATCCCCGGAAAGATGGTCAAGGGGATGGGCGGCGCGATGGACCTGGTGCACGGCGCGCGCCGGGTGATCGTGCTCATGGAGCACGCCGCGAAGGACGGCACGCCCAAGCTCGTGGAACGCTGCACGCTGCCGCTGACCGGGCGGGCCGTCGTGCAGCGGGTGATCACCGAGCTCGCGGTCGTCGACATCACCCCCGAGGGCTTCCTGCTGACCGAACTCGCCCCGGGGGTCGGCCTGGACGAGGTCCGCGCGGCGACGGGGGCCGAGCTGAGGGTGGCCGCGGAGCTGGACGGACGCACGGGGGTGTAGGACGCGTCGGTCACGCGGCTCACCTACGTCACGTGGACTCGAAAGCCTCCGGTTAGCAGTGGCCCGGCGGGTCCCACAACCCCTGTGGACCGGTCAAGCGGTGGCTGGATTGTGTCGCTCCGTGCCATGCCACCGCGGCCGGGGCCGCTCCTACCGTGACGGAACCGCGGGTCTCGGCCGAAGGCCGAAGGCCCGTGCACCACCCGTCACCCCCGAGGAGCCGCCATGTCCGCGCGCCGCCGCACACCGTCCGGATCCCCGCCCGCAGCCCCGCCGGGATCCCCGCCCCGATCGCCGTACGGACCCCCGCCCGGCGGCGGGAGCCCGTACGGCCGCCCACGCCCCCGCCCGCTCCTCGCGCGGCTGCTCGCACGGGTCCTCGTACGGGTCCTCGCGCTCGTGCTGCTGGCCGCCGGCGGCGTCCTGGCCGGGCCCCTCGCCCCCGCCGGCGCGGCCGTCTCCCTCCAGCAGATCAGCGGCTTCGGCGCCAATCCGGGGCAGCTGGCCATGTACGTGTACCGCCCGGCTTCCCTCCCGGCCGACCCGCCCGTGGTGGTGGCACTGCACGGCTGCACGCAGAACGCCCTGACCTACGCGGACAACTCCGGCCTGCCCGAACTCGCCGACCGCAGGGGCTTCGTGCTCGTCTTCGCGGAGACCACGTCCGCGAACAACCCCAACAAGTGCTTCAACTGGTTCCAGACGACCGACAACCGGCGCGGCCAGGGCGAGGCCGCCTCCATCCGGCAGATGGTCGCCTACGCGCGCTCGGCCTACTCCACGGATCCCGCCCGCACCTTCGTCACCGGCCTGTCCGCCGGCGGGGCCATGACCTCGGTGATGCTCGCGGCCTACCCGGACGTGTTCGCGGCCGGGGCGGTGGTGGCCGGACTTCCCTACGACTGCACCAAGGACACGGGGCCCTACACCTGTATGAGCCCCGGCGTGGACAAGAGTCCGGCCGCCTGGGCGCAGCTGGTTCGCGACGCGCATCCGGCCTGGACCGGCCCCTGGCCGCGGGTGGCCATCTGGCACGGGGACGCGGACACCACCGTCGCCCCGCGCAACGCCGACGAACTGCGCGACCAGTGGACCGCGCTGCACGGTCTGTCGCAGACTCCGGGCCGCACGTCGGCCATCGGTCCCGACGCCACCCGGCGCGAGGAGTACCTCGCCGGGGACGGCACGGTGGCCGTCGAGGTGGACCGGGTCCCCGGCATCGGGCACGGCACCCCCGTGGACCCGGGCTCCGGCCCCGAACAGTGCGGCCGCACCGGGGCCCCGTACTTCCTCGCCTCGATCTGCTCGAGCCACTGGATCTCGGCCTTCTTCGGTCTGGACGGTTCCGGTCCGGGCCCCGGGCCCGGCCCCGGTGATCTGCCCGCGCCCACCGGCCTGGTCTCCACCGGTGTCACCGACACCGGCGTCACCCTCAGCTGGAACGAGGTGGCGGGCGCCTCCGGCTACGCGGTGTTCCGGGACGGGGCCCAGGTCGCCACCCCGTCCGCGCCCCCGTACACGGACACCGGTCTCGCCGCCGGTACGAGCCACACGTACACGGTGGCGGCCCGGGACGGCGCGGGGACGGCCGGCACCCGCTCGGCGCAGGTCACGGTGAGCACGACGGGCGCGGCCGCGGTGTGCTGGAGGGGAGTGGACAACTACCAGCAGGTGCGGGCGGGACGGGCCACGACCGACGGGGGCTACGTGTACGCCAAGGGCTCCCACCAGAACATGGGCCTCTACAACGTCTTCGTCACCCACACCCTGAAGGAGGCGCCCGTCGGCTACTTCGTCATCGCCGATGCCGCCTGCCCCTGAGCCTCTGATCCTCTGAGCCTCGGAGTCCCTGAGCCCCTGAGCCCCGGCACCCACGCGCCCGTCATGGCGCCCGTCCCCACCGGGGCGGCCGCGAACATGGCGGGCGCAGCCGTGTCGGCGCCGACGCACCGGCCCGTAGCCTCCGGCCCAGTCCCCCGTCCGCCGCCCTCTGGAGGTTCCCCTATGCCACCGGCCGTCCGTCCCGTCACCACGACCAAGCAGGCAGCGAGGGCAGCCGTCACAGCGGGCGTGGCCGCCGTGACCGTCCTCGCCGCGGCCCTGCTGACGCTCACCGCACCCCCGGCCCGCGCCACCGCCACCCCCACCCCCACCACCTCCACCAGCGCCCCCGACTCCCACTGCGCGCGCCGCGCCCAGCTCCGCGTACCCGGTGCGGAGCACCAACAGTCCGACTGCGTCGAGGAGTTGACGACCGCCGGGACCACGGCTTCCGGCCACACCGATCCGGCCGACTGGGCCGGCCTCACCCCCAAGGACCTGGCCGTCCCCACCGGCGTGCCGGGCATCCAGATCGACGGCTACTTCCCCGACACCTCGACCTCCAACACCAACCACGGCTGGAACCACGACGCGCAGTTCGTGATCCGCCTCCCCGACCACTGGAACGGCGGGCTCGTCGTCGCCGGATCCCCGGGCGTGCGCGAGCAGTACGCCAACGACCGGGCCATCGGCGACTGGGTGCTCTCGCGCGGATACGCCTTCGCCGCCACCGACAAGGGCAACACCGGTGTCGCCTTCCACCGGGACGGCCGGGCGCCCGGCGACGCCGTCGCCGAGTGGAACACCCGGGTCACCCAGCTCACCCGGGCCGCGCGCGCGGTCGTCGCGCAGCGCTACCACCGCCCGCCGTCCCGCACCCTGGCGACCGGCATGTCCAACGGCGGGTACCTCGTGCGCTGGCAGCTGGAGAACCATCCGGAGCTGTACGACGGCGGGGTGGACTGGGAGGGCACACTGTGGCGGGCCGACGGCCCGAACCTCCTCACCTTCCTGCCCCCCGCCCTGGCCGCCTACCCCGTGTACGCGGCCGGCGGGCCGGGGGCCGAGCAGGCCCACGCGGCCATGACCGCCGCCGGCTTCCCGGCCGGTTCGGAGTTCCTGTGGCCCTTCCACCACGGCTACTACTGGGACCTCACCCAGCGGATCTACCGCGAGGAACTCGACCCGGACTTCGACGGCCCCACCGAAGCCGGCACTCCCTTCTGCCCGCCCGGCATCCCCGGCGGCCCCGCCTGCGACGCCGACTACGCCTACGCCGACCGCCCCGCGGAAGTCCGCCGCGCCGTCGCGAAGATCGCGCTCACCGGTCGGATCGGCAAACCGCTGGTCACCCTGCACGGCACCCTCGACGTGCTGCTCCCCATCTCGAAGGATTCCGACGTCTACGCCGAGATGGTCCGCCGGGCCGGCCGTGCCGAGCTGCTGCGCTACTACCGCATCGAGGGCGGCACCCACGTGGACTCCCTCGTCGACGCCTACCCCGACCGGCTGCGTCCCCTCACGCCCTGCCACCGCGCCGCCTTCACCGCACTGGAGGACTGGATCGGCCGCGGCGTGCGGCCCCCTCTCGGCCACACGGTCCCCCGGGACCCCGCCGCCGACCCGGCGACCCTGCTGACCAGCTGCCCGCTCGGCGGCTGACGGCGGCAGCCGGCCAAACGCCCGGCGGAAGCCGCGACTGCCGACGGGCACGTACGACGACGGGCACGCATGACGACAGACACGTACGACGACGGCCGCCGTCATGGCGTCGGACTCCATACGGACGGGGCCGAGTATGGGCCGGGACACCGTGGGCGCCGCCCCGGCCCGTCCCTACGCTTCGAGCCATGACCAGCGAATCTCCTTCCCTCCCGCAACTGCGGGGCCGCGTCGCCCTGGTGACGGGCGGCGCCAGCGGCATCGGCCGGGCCTGCGCCGTGGCCCTGGCCGAGGCCGGGGCCACCGTGCACGTGGTGGACCTCGACGAGACGGCGGCCAAGGCCGTCGCCGCCCTCGTGGGCGGCCACGCCCACGTCGCCGATCTGGCCGATCCCGCCGTCATCGGGGGGCTGCCCCGCGCCGTCGACATCCTGGTCAACAGCGCCGGACTCCAGCACGTCGCCCCGATCACCGAGTTCCCGCCCGAGCGCTTCGCCCTGATCCAGCAGGTGATGGTCACCGCGCCCTTCCTCCTGCTGCGCCACGTGCTGCCGCACATGTACGGCGCCGGCTGGGGCCGGGTCGTGAACATCTCCAGCGTCCACGGGCTGCGGGCCAGCGCGTACAAGTCGGCCTACGTCGCGGCCAAGCACGCGCTGGAGGGCCTCAGCAAGGTCACGGCCATCGAGGCCGCCCCGTACGGGGTCACCAGCAACTGCATCAGCCCCGGCTACGTCCGCACCCCCCTGGTCGAGGGCCAGATCCGGGACCAGGCCGCCGCGCACGGCATCGGCGAGGGCGACGTGGTCTCCGAGGTGCTGCTGACCCGGTCCCCGATCAAGCGGCTGATCGAGCCCGAGGAGGTCGCGGCGGCCGCCGTCTGGCTGTGCGGCCCGCACACCGGCTACGTCACGGGCTCCTCGCTGCCCCTGGACGGCGGCTGGGGCGCCAGCTGACCCCGTCCGGGGACAGGCCCGGGCGGCCCGCCACCTGTGGCGGGCAGCGCCGCTGGTACGCGTTCCTCGGCGACGAGACCGGCGCCCCGGCGACCCGGCGCGCGGAGGGCTGACCGGTTGCTCAGGGGGTGCTTGGAGGGGCCGGGCGGGCGCGGGTTACCATATGAGCGCCGCCTAGCTCGAAAGATAATTCTGTGACTGTCAATGACGACGCGTTCACCAACTGGAAGAACCGCGAGAAGATCGCGGAGTCGATGATCCCGGTCATCGGGAAGCTGCACCGGGAGCAGGACGTCACGGTCCTCCTCCACAGCCGCTCCTTGGTGAACAAGTCCGTGGTCAGCATTCTGAAGACCCACCGATTCGCCCGCCAGATCGCCGGTGAGGAACTCTCGGTCACCGAGACGATGCCGTTCCTGCAGGCGCTCACCACGCTGGACCTCGGTCCCTCGCAGATCGACATCGGCCTGCTCGCCTCGGCGTACGCGGCCGACGACCGCGGTCTGTCGGTGGAGGAGTTCACCGCCGGGGCCGTCTCGGGCGCCACGGGTGCGAACAAGATCGAGCGCGGCGAGTCGCGCGACGTGGTCCTCTACGGCTTCGGCCGCATCGGACGCCTCGTCGCCCGCCTGCTCATCGAGAAGGCCGGCTCCGGCAACGGTCTGCGCCTGCGTGCCATCGTCGTCCGCCAGGGCGGCGACCAGGACATCGTCAAGCGCGCCTCGCTGCTGCGCCGCGACTCGATCCACGGCCAGTTCCAGGGCACGATCACCGTTGACGAGGCGACCAGCACGATCATCGCCAACGGCAACGAGATCAAGGTGATCTACGCCAACGACCCGTCCGAGGTCGACTACACGGCGTACGGCATCAAGGACGCCATCCTCATCGACAACACCGGCAAGTGGCGCGACCGCGAGGGGCTGTCCAAGCACCTGCGCCCCGGTGTCGAGAAGGTCGTCCTGACGGCTCCGGGCAAGGGCGACGTCCCCAACATCGTGCACGGCGTCAACCACGACACGATCAAGCCGGACGAGCGGATCCTGTCCTGCGCCTCCTGCACCACCAACGCGATCGTCCCGCCGCTGAAGGCGATGGCGGACGAGTACGGCGTCCTGCGCGGCCACGTGGAGACCGTCCACTCGTTCACCAACGACCAGAACCTGCTGGACAATTACCACAGCGCCGACCGTCGCGGCCGCTCCGCGCCGCTCAACATGGTCATGACCGAGACCGGCGCCGCCTCCGCCGTCGCCAAGGCGCTGCCCGACCTGAAGGCCCCGATCAGCGGCAGCTCGATCCGCGTCCCGGTGCCGGACGTCTCGATCGCGATCCTCAGCCTGCGCCTGGGCCGCGAGACCAACCGCGAAGAGGTCCTCGACTACCTGCGCGACGTGTCGCTGACCTCGCCGCTGCGCCGCCAGATCGACTTCACCAACGCTCCCGACGCGGTCTCCAGCGACTTCATCGGCTCGCGCCACGCCTCGATCGTCGACGCCGGCGCCACCAAGGTCGACGGCGACAACGCGATCCTCTACCTCTGGTACGACAACGAGTTCGGCTACTCGTGCCAGGTCGTCCGGGTCGTCCAGCACGTCTCCGGCGTGGAGTACCCGACCTACCCGGCCCCGGCGGCCTGATCCCGCCCGGACCCGCACGTCCGGATGCCCCCGCGCGACCACAGGCCGCTCGGGGGCATCCGCGCGTCCGGAACACCGGGCCCGCGGGGGTCAGAGCCAGGCGGGGCGGTCGGTCCCCCACCGGGACGGTCCGTGCTCCCATTCCCGGCCCCCGAGCGGCGACACCGCGTACCGCAGCGTCCCGTATCCCGATCCGGTCTCGCGCAGCCACGGCTCCGGGGCGTAACCGGGAACGGCCCGGCCGGCCCCCGGTACGTCACGGACCAGCCACGACGCCGTGCCGGCGAGGGAGAACCGCAGCGCCCTCCCGCCGCCCCGCGCGAGGGCCCGTAGGACACCGGCCGCCGCCAGATAGCCCGTTCCGTGGTCAAGGGCCTGCGCCGGCAGCACTCCGGGACCGCGCTCGTCGCCGCAGGCCGCGGAGATCCCGTACCCCGCCTGCACGAGCGAGTCGAACCCCCTGCGGTCCGACCAGGGGCCCCGCCACCCCCACGCGCACAACTGCGCCACCACCAACCCCGGGCGCCTCGCGAGCAGTTCGTCCGCCCCCAGCCCGTACCGCTCCAGCGCTCCCGGCCGGTACCCCGTCACCACGACATCGGCCCCGTCGAGCAGCCGCTCGAACTCCGCCCGGTCCCGCGCGTCCCCCAGGTCGAGCAGCGCGGACCGCTTGCCGAAGCCGGTATCCGCGTACGCGTCCCCGGACTCCTCCAGAGCCGGAGAGTCGATGCGCAGCACGTCCGCGCCCAGCAGCCCGAGCGTCCGCGTGGCCACCGGTCCGGCGATGACCCGGGTCAGGTCCAGCACCCGCACCCCGGCCATCGGCCGCGCCCCGGCCCCCGCGGCCGCGCCGGTGCCCGCTCCGAGGGGCCGCCCGAGTCCCCCCGACTCCTGCACTTCCACCAGGGGTTGCGGGGCTCCGTACGAGTCGGCCACGGCCACGGCCAGGCCGCCCCCCGCGTACACCGCTTCCTGTACGTCCACCGCCGACCGCCGGGAGATCTGCTCGGCCACGCCTTCCGGGGTCCCGGCCGCCAGAACCCGTACCAGCGCGGCCTCGTGGTGCGGGTAGTTCGCGTGCGTCCGCACCCATCCGTCGGCCGCCCGCCAGAAGCCGGACAGCGGAGCGAACGCCACCGGCGCCCGCCCCTCCACCCGCAGGTGCCGCTCGCTGACGAACGCCGTGGCCACGGCCCCCTCGTCGACCACCAGCGGAGCCACGTCGTCCGCTCCGCGACCGGCCCGTACGGCGGCCAGCTCCGCCGCGGCGAGCGCACACACGCCCACGGTGGCCCGCGCGAGTTCGCGTACGGGCAGCGGCCCGTCCCCCAGCCCGCTCGCACCCCGGTAGGCGACCCGCCCCACCAACTCCCCGACCCCACCCAGCGCGGCCCAGGCCTGCGCGGTCCCACCGTCATATCGCGTCATGGGGTCCATCCTGCGCTGGTCCGCGCCCGGTTCGCGCCCCGGGTCGCGCCCGGTTCGCGCCCGGTGAACGAGCGGGGCGGCGCCCCCCTCGGGCCCGGGGCGGGGCGGCCGTTCCCCGATCGGGCGATGTGTCGTTCCAGGGCGTCTCGTATTCGCCCGCCAGGCGTTACACGACCCGGAACATGATCAGCGCCTCGGCGGTCTCATCCGTCCGTCGCGCCGCAGGCCGGCGCGTGCGGACCGGGGGGCGGCCGACGGCCCGCACGAGGGAGCACGATGACAGACCCGACCACGGTGGACTCCGGGCGCGAGAGGTTCGCCGCGCAGTGCCGTGCCGTGTGCGAGGCGCCCGTATTCTCGCTCGCCGTCTTCACGGTGATCCTCTTCAACGCCGCGTTGCTGGGCATCGAGACGTACAGCGGGCTGTCCGCCGAGTACGCCGGGATCCTTTCCACGACCGAGCACTTCTGCGTGGTCGCCTTCACGTTGGAGATGCTGGTCCGCCTGGGTGCGCACGCCGACCGGCCGAAAGCTTTCTTCCAGGACCCCTGGAACCTCTTCGACCTGCTGGTCGTCTCCTCGGCCTTCATCCCGTTCCTGCGGGAGAACACCACGCTGCTGCGACTGCTGCGACTGGCGCGCGTCCTGCGCACCGCGCGGTTCATGCCCCAGCTGCGGATCCTCCTGGTCGCCGTGGGCCGCAGCCTGCCCGGCACCGTCAGCTTCCTCTTCGTCGGCGCCCTGATCATCTACGTGTACGCGATGATCGGATGGATCTGCTTCGCGGGCCACGACCCCGCTCACTACGGCTCGATCGGCCGGGCCGGACTGACCCTGTTCCTCCTGATGACGCTCGAGGGGCTCGGGGACGCCGTCCACGCCGGGCTGGCCGTCTCGCCGTTCAGCATCCTCTACTACGCCTCCTACGTGCTCTTCGGATCCTTCGTCCTGGTCAACGTCCTGATCGGCGTGGTCCTCAACGCCCTCGAGGAGGCCCGCGAGATGGAGGAGGAGAGCGAGCTGGCGGCGCGCAGGGCGTCCGGGGACGTGATGCCGGACGCCGCCGACGAACTGCGGCTGCGGATCGCGGCGGTGCGCAGCGCCCTCGACGACATGGAGACCCAGCTCGATCCCGGGCACGGGACCGCGGCCTCGGCGGCGGCGATGAAGGCCGCGCTCGAGACTTCCTCCCAGCCGGAGCACGCCTCGGCGGGCGCCCGGTAGGGACACGGCGGTCCCGCCCGGCAGCCGGGAGGGAGCAGGGGCAGGGGCAGTGGGGAAGGATGGGCGCCTGCCGTTTCCGGATGGGCGTTCCGGGGGCGGGGGCGCGCACCCGCCCCCCGCCCCCGCCCCCGGAAGGTCGTGCGTGCCAGTCGTGCGTGTCAGGGGCGCAGGCCGGCGACCAGCGCGGCGGTGACGGCGGAACCGGCAGGGCCGGTGTTCCAGTCGGCATTCATCGGGCTGACGGCGATCTTGCCCGCGCTCACGGCTTCCACGTCACCGCCCCGGGCCGGGGTCCGCAGGTCCACCGTCACGCCCATCTTCCAGGTGCCGTCGCCCGCGTCGGTGTAATCGGCCCTCAGCAGCGCCTGCGGGTCCTGGAAGGTCGACGCCACCCCGGCCGCGGTGCCCTTCCCGTCGGCGCCCACGACGGGGTGGTTGACGTTCAGCCCGACGCCCTCGGGCAGCAGCGGTCCAGACCTGGCCCGCGAGCGCAGCCGGTCGATCAGTTTGACGGCGAAGTCGAGCGTCGGACCCATCGCGTTGACCGTGGTCACGGGGTCGGGAGCGGCGACGCCGCCGGTGCTCAGGGCGATGGCGGGCACACCGGCGTCCAGCGCGGCAACGGCTCCGCCGACCGTGCCGGAGTGGGTGGCGAGAGCGGCCACGTTCGGGCCGAAGTTGGTGCCCGACACGACGAGGTCGGGCGCCTTCCCCTCGAACACCTCGGAGAGGCCGAAGGACACCGAGTCGCCGGGAGAACCGCCGACGGCCCACACCTTCGGCTCGGCGGGTGCGCACAGCAGTAGGGCGGCCAGCGGCAGAACTCGCGTGCGTTGCACGGAACGCTCCTTCGGAGAGGGGTGCGGGGGGGGTGACGGTCGGGAGGGGTGGGGGGTGGGGGTGGGGGTGGGGCCGACGGAATCAGCGCACGCTGCGGATCGGGAGGATGGCGAGCGCCCCGATCAGCGACAGCGCGCCGCCGACCAGGAACAGCGGGGTGTACCCACCCAGGGCGGTGACGACGGCGGAGGCCACGAACGGGGCGATGATCTGCGGCCCGGCGTTCGCGATGTTGAGGACGCCCATGTCGCGGGCGGCGTCCTCGGCCCGGGGCAGCACCAAGGTGACGAGCGCGGTGTCGACGGCCATGAAGCAGCCGAAGGCGAGGCCGTTGAGCGCGCTGAAGACGAGCATGCCCGTCCACGTCGGGCTGATGACGGGGACCACCATGACCACTCCGGCGAGGGCCGCCGAGACGCCGACGAACACCTTGCGGCGGTTCCAGCGGTCGGACAGCAGCCCGCCAACCACCGTGGAGAGCGCCATCGCGATCATCGAGACGGGGGTGAGCAGCGCGATGGCGTCGGGCGGGGTCAGCCCGTCCGGGAGCCTGATGTGGTCCTCGAGGATGTAGAGCTGGTAGCCGACGACCGAGAAGTAGCCGAGGACCATCAGGGCCCGCCCGATGAAGGCCCACCGGAAGTCGTGGTCGCCGAGCGACGAGAGGAAGGCCTTGATCCGGGCCCCCTTGGGGGCGGCGGGCGCGTCGGGGACCGCCTCCTCGGGGCGCGGTTCGTCCCGGAAGAAGCTCGTGAGCAGCAGCGCGGCGACGGCGATGACCCCGCCGAAGACGAGGTACCCGATGCGTACGTTGTCGGCCGTCTGGGAGGCGATCAGTACGCCGACCGTGCCGCCGATGGGCAGACCGAGCCCCACCAGCGCGGAGGCGGTGCCGCGCCGTGCGGCCGGAATCCGGTCGGGCACGATCGCGGTGACGGCGGCCTGGTAGACGTTCATGGTCGCCTGGACCAGGCACCAGCCGATTCCGACGAGCAGCGCGGTACTGACGCTGCCGAGGAGGGCCAGGGCGGCCAGCGAGCCGAGAGCGCCGCCGAGCACCCAGGGGTTGCGGCGGCCGCTGCGGTCGGAGAGGGCGCCGGCGATCGGGTTGAAGGCGGTCGCGAAGATCGCGCTGATGCCGCCGATCAGGCCCAGTACGGCGACCTTGTCGTCACCGGCGATGTCGGCGATCTGTGTGGGCAGCAGCACGGAGCCGACACCCATGTAGACCGCCATCATCGCGGAGTTGGCGACGAGCAGGAGGAGCAGGAGTCCGCGTCTGCGCGGAGGTTCGGGATCCGCCGGGACGGGCGGATCGATGAGCTCGTTCGTGGCCATGACGACTCCTCGGGGGACGGAGCGGGGAGGTGGCGTGGGGGTACGGCGAGGTGCTGTCGCGCCCAGGGCGTTGCCGGGAGGGTGCCGCGTCGAGCGCGATGCGGTTGGCGTGACGCGATGCGATTCGGTGCGGTGGGTGCGATGCGATGCGGTGCAAGGTGATTAACGCGCCGTTGTTACACGTGTCACTTCAGGTGCTGGGACACTGTGTAGCACCCGTTCCCGGGTCTCGCCAAGGGTTTCCCAAGGGTTGCCGTGGCGCGATGCACAGATCGTGACCCGTGGACGAACAGCCGGAAGCGCACGTGTAACCTGCCAATTGCCGCCACTGACCAGGCGGCTTCCGTCCGGAAACGCTCTTGCCCTTGTGGCAGCGCCCCGGCTTCGGCATACTCCGTGCCGCAGCGCCACGGCTCCGCCACCGCGCTCGACCGCCTCGGCCGGGGCCGCGCGTATCGCGGGCCTATCGAAAATCGCATACGCCACCGCAACGGCCCTCCGTCTCTCATGGGGGCATGAACCACAAGGCATCCCTGTCGCAACCGCCCCGCCGCACGCGCGGGATCGTGCTCCTCGTCCTGCCGGCCCTCGGCGTGGCGGGCGGCGTCTTCGCCATCCGGCGGCCGCTCATGATGTCCGCTCCGATGTGCATGGCCGGGCGGTGGCACGGCTGCTTCGACACGTTCAACGGAGTGGTGCTCATGACGTTGGTCGCGCTGCCGTTGGCCGGGCTGGTGGTGTGGGCCCTGGCGCACCGTCGGCGCGGCGAGGGCGTCTCGTCGGCATGGCGGATGTCGCTGGCCGAGGTGGGCATGGTCCACGGGACGGTGCCGTTCCTGTGGCTGACCATGATGCCGGGCGCCGGGGCCGGCATCGTCCCCGGCCGGGTGAGCCTGGTGCCGCTGCGCGACCTGGTCACGATGGGGGCGCTCGGGATCGTCGGCAACCTGCTGGTCTTCGCGGCGCTGGGGTTCTTCGCCCCGATGCGGTTCGTGGCGCTGGCGTCCGTGCCGCGGATCCTGGCGCTCGGGGCGGGCTGCTCGATCCTCGTCGAAACCGCACAGTACGTCCTGCGGCTGGACCGGGTGTCCTCCGTGGACGACGTACTGGTCAACGCCGCCGGCGCCGTCCTCGCCGCGCTGGCGTCGCGCCGCTGGTGGCGCACGGCGGCCCAAGCACCACAAGCACCGTCGGACCGGCCTCGCCCCACGCCGCCACCGGCACCGGCACCGGCACCGGCACCGGCACCGTCGGGCCGAATCGCTGCTTAGGCTTCCGACATGCGCGTACTGATCGTGGAGGACGAGCCCTACCTGGCCGAAGCCGTCCGTGACGGCCTGCGGCTGGAGGCGATCGCCGCCGACATCGCCGGCGACGGTGACTCCGCCCTGGAACTGCTCAGCGTCAACTCCTACGACCTCGCGGTCCTCGACCGCGACATCCCGGGCCCCTCCGGCGACGAGGTCGCCCGGCGCATCGTCGCCTCCGGCAGCGGGATCCCGATCCTGATGCTGACCGCCGCCGACCGGATCGACGACAAGGCTGCGGGGTTCGAGCTCGGCGCCGACGACTACCTCACCAAACCGTTCGAGCTGCGGGAGCTCGTCCTGCGGCTGAGGGCGCTCGACCGCAGACGCGGGTACGCCCGGCCCCCGGTCCGCGAGATCGCGGGCCTTCGGCTCGACCCCTTCCGCCGGGAGGTCTTCCGCGACGGACGCTACGTCGCCCTCACCCGCAAACAGTTCGCCGTGCTGGAAGTCCTCATCGCCGCCGAAGGCGGGGTCGTCAGCGCCGAAGAGCTGCTGGAACGGGCCTGGGACGAGAACGCCGACCCGCTCACCAACGCCGTGCGCATCACCGTCTCCGCACTGCGCAAGCGGCTCGGCGAACCATCGGTCATCGCCACGGTGACGGGCGTCGGCTACCGCATCGAGACGCAACCGGAGGCCGGAGAGGCGGGAGGAGAGCGTGGATAGGGCGCCCGGGTTGAGCGTCCGCTCCAAGCTCACCCTCAGCTACGCCGGATTCCTCATGCTCGCCGGCGTCCTGCTGCTCGGCGCGGTGTGGGTGTTCCTCCTGCGTTACGTCCCCGAGCGTGCGACGCTCATCGTCCCCTCCGGCACGGCCACACCCGGCGTCTTCCCCATCCGGTCCAACCTCCTGCGCGTCTTCGCGCCGAGAGCAGCCGCGGTCCTGGCGTTCCTCCTGGTGCTCGGCCTGGCAGGAGGCTGGATCCTCGCCGGCCGGATGCTCGCACCCCTCACACAGATCGCGGATGCGGCCCGGACGGCCGGCAACCGGTCGCTGTCCCACCGGATCCGCATGAAGGGCCGCCAGGACGAATTCCGTGAACTCTCCGACGCGTTCGACTCGATGCTCGCACGGCTCGAGTCCCACGTCGCCGAGCAGCAGCGGTTCGCCGCGAACGCCTCCCACGAACTGCGCACCCCGCTGGCGATCTCGCGGACGCTCCTCGACGTCGCCCGCAAGGACCCCACCCGGGACCGGGACGAACTCATCGAACGCCTGCACGCCGTCAACACGCGGGCGATCGACCTCACCGAGGCCCTCCTGCTCCTGGGCCGCGGCGACCGCGGAAACTTCACCCGCGAGAGCGTCGACCTCTCCCTCATCGCCGAAGAAGCCGCCGAAACGCTGCTTCCCCTAGCCGAGCAGCGCCGGATCACGCTGGACGTCACCGGCGGGGCCGCCCGGACCAGCGGCTCCGCGGAGCTCCTGCTGCGGATGGTCACGAACCTCGTCCAGAACGCCATCGTCCACAACTGCCCCGCCGGTGGCGGCACCGTGACGGTCCACACCGAGGCGCACGGCGACACGAGCGTGCTGCGGGTCGAGAACACGGGCCGTCCGCTCCCACCGGAAGTGGTACCGACCCTCACCGAACCCTTCCGGCGCGGAACGGAACGCGTGCGCACCGACGAGCACGCCGCCGCCGGTCTCGGGCTGGCCATCGTGCACAGCATCGTCCGCGCCCACGAAGGGACCCTCGACCTCGTCCCCCGCCCAGCCGGAGGTCTCCTCGTCACGGTCACGCTTCCCGCGACGCCGTAGGCGGCTTTCCCAGGTCACGGGCCCCGGTCGAGCCGCCGTCGGGGCCTGGCGTACATCCGGGCGGGCCCGCGCTCGGTTGATCTAACTCGTGTAACCTTCAAAGGGTTCGAAAAATCCGAAGAGAAGGCCACCGTGCCGACCAAAGGAGCGTCGAGGAACGTCATGGCCACAGACACTCCTGCTCCCGCACCCGTGGCCGCGTCCGTCACCAGCGCCGACGTGGCCCGGCTCGCCGGGGTGTCCCGCGCCACGGTCTCCTTCGTCCTCAACGACACCCAGGGCCACCGCGTCAGCGATTCCACCCGTACGCGCGTCCTCGCCGCCGCCCGTCAGCTCGGCTACGTGCCCCACGCCGCAGCCCGGTCCCTGCGCGCCGGGCGCAGCAACCTCGTGCTGATGCCCGCCTCGATCTCCGCCGTCGGCCGCCTCGTCAGCGACTGGGTCGACGATCTGCACAGCGAGCTGGACCGGCACGGCTACACCGCCGTCCTGCACGCCGGGCGCTTCGCCGACCCCCTTTCCGCCGCCCGCGCCTGGGCCGAGCTGCGCCCCGCGGCCGTCATCGCCCTCGACGGGGACCGGTTCACCCCGCAGGCCGCGGAGCTGCTGCGCCGCGCCGGGGTGCGCGGCCTGCTCGCCTTCGCGGCCCATCCCGTACCGGGCGTGCACACCATCGGCTTCGACCACGCCCGCATCGGCGCCACGGCCGCCGAGCACCTGATCGCCCGCGGCCGGACCCGCATCGGCGTGGTCATGCCGCAGGAGCGCGGCCTCGGCACCCTCGCCCGTCCGCGCCTCGCCGGCGCCGAGTCGGTCACCGCCCGGCACATGGCCACCGTGACCCCGCTGGACCTCGCCTACACCCGGGAGTCCGCGACCGCCCTCGCCCGGCGCTGGCCGAGCCTCGGCCTGGACGCCGTGTTCGCCTACAACGACGAGTACGCGGCCCTGCTGCTGCACGCCTTCCGGGCCGAGGGAATCGCCGTACCGGGCGACGTGGCGATCGTGGGCTGCGACGACCTGGTCCCCTCCGCCCTCCAGCAACCCGCGCTGACATCGATCCGCCTGGCACTGGTGGCGCCCGCCCGGGTCGCGGACGCCGTGCACGAGCTGATCGAGACGGGTACGACCGCCCCCGTGCCCGAGATCGAGCCGATCCTGGTCCACCGCGAGACCTCGTAGGGGCGTACGTCGACATGCGGGCATACTGCCCCCGGCCGAGGCTCAGGCGCCCGCGTCGAGGTGTCGGGCGAGGAAGGCGACGCTGTCGGTGACGATCTGTTGGATGTCGGGTGAGCCGAGGAAGATGTGGTCGGCGTCTTCGACGGGGGTGAGGGTGACGTCGCCGCCGGCCCGGGTGAGGGCGTGGGCGAGCTGCTCGCTCTGGCTGTAGGGGACCAGCCCGTCCCGGGTTCCGTGGACCAGGAGGAACGGCGGCGGGTTCGAGCCGGGCGTGGCGTAGGTGACCGGGCTCGCGGCCCGTGCCAGGTCGGGGCGCTGCGCGACCGAGGCGCCCAGGAGGGCTTCGTAGGGATTCGGGAAGTCGGTCCCGCCGGGCATCTGCGGCAGCGGGTGACCGGCCAGGGAGACCAGGTCGCAGACGCCGTACCAGTCCACGACCGCCCGCACACCCGTCTCACCGGCCCCCACGCCCTGCGCGCCCTCCAGCACCGCACCACCGGGGGTGTCCGGGCCCACGAGCCCGGCCAGCGCCGCGAGGTGTCCGCCCGCCGACTCGCCCCACACCCCGATCCGCTCCGGATCGATCCCCAGCACCCCCGCGAACGTGCGCACGTAACGGATCGCCGCCTTCACGTCGTGGAGCTGCGCGGGGAACGGCGCCTCCAGACTGTGCCGGTAATCGATCGACACCAGCGCCAGGCCCGCCCCCAGCACCGCCCCGTGCAACAGCTCCACCGCCACCGTCGGCGGCGGATAACGCCGGTCACCATCCAGCCACCCCCCGCCATGAACCCACACCACCGCCGGGAACGGTCCCTCACCCGCCGGAACGCGCACGTCCAACAACCTCGGACGGTAACCAGCGGTCGTCGCGTACGTGATCCCGTCGAAACACCGGATCCCGTCCGCACCCGTCACCGCCGGCACCGGAGCCCGGTACGGCGGAGGCGGCCAGGTCATGTCGGCCATGTCGACGGCGGCAGGGAGCGATTGAGTCATTGCGGTCCTTCCCATCTGGGCGGCTTTCTGCGTTACACGTGTAATCACAACTCTAGCGAGGCTCTTCCGCGGATCACAAGAGCACGGCCACTCCCAGTTCCCCGCCAGTTACACGAGCCACGGTGCGGATGCCGTCAAAGTTGAGGGTTGTTCACTTTCCATTGACAGGGCGGGGCCGGGGACCCGAAAGTGCCGTGAGCACCGTGCCGACGGCGCCTCCCCGCACCCGTGGCGGGGATCCGCGCTCCCCCGACCGAAGCGAGTCCGCATGACAGCGCCCGTACCTCAGTTCCCGGCCGCCTTCCTCTGGGGAGTCTCCGCCTCCGCGTTCCAGATCGAGGGATCGGTCACGGCCGACGGCCGGGGGCCCTCCTCCTGGGACGCCTTCACCAAGGAGCAGGGGCGCGTCAAGGACGGCTCGCACGCGGACGTGGCCACCGACCACTACCGCCGCTACCACGAGGACGTCGCGCTGATGGGCGAACTGGGCGTCGACGCCTACCGGTTCTCGGTCTCCTGGTCCCGCGTGCTGCCCGAAGGGCGCGGCCGGGTCAACCGCGCGGGGCTGGACTTCTACGACCGGCTCGTCGACGAACTGTGCGCCGCGGGCATCGCCCCGGTGCCCACCCTCTTCCACTGGGACACCCCGCTCGCCCTGGAGGAGCGGGGCGGCTGGCTGGAGCGCGACACCGCCGAACGGTTCGCGGCGTACGCCTCGGTGGTCGCGGAGCGCCTCGCCGACCGCGTACCCATGTGGATCACCATCAACGAGCCCGCCGAAGTCACCCTCCTCGGCTACGGCCTCGGCGAACACGCCCCCGGCAAGCAGCTCGTCTTCGACGCCCTGCCCGCGGCCCACCACCAGCTCCTGGCCCACGGACTGGGCGTACAGGCCCTGCGCGCGGCCGGCGCCCGCCGGATCGGCATAGCCGCCTCGCACAGCCCCGTCTGGGCCGCCGGCGACAGCGACGAGGACCGCTCCGCCGCCGAGTTGTACGACACGCTCACCAACCGCCTCTTCGCCGACCCGATCCTGACCGGCGCCTACCCGGACGGCCTGGACTCCCTCCTGCCGGGACCGGTGGCGCAGGACCTCAAGACGATCTCGGCCCCGCTGGACTGGTACGGGGTCAACTACTACAACCCGATGCTCATCGGCGCCCCGGCCCCGGCCGGCGCCTCCGCCTTCGGCGGGATCGAGATCCCCTCCGGACTCCCCTTCGGCATCCGGGAGATCGAGGGGTACGAACGCACCGACTACGACTGGCCGGTGGTCCCGGACGGGCTGCGCGAGCTGCTCGCCACCCTGCGCGAACGCTACGGGGACCGGCTGCCGCCCCTGTACATCACCGAGAACGGCTGCTCGTACGGCGACGGTCCGGACCCGGGAACGGGCAGGATCGATGACGCGCGCCGGATCGCCTATCACGAGGGCCACCTCCGCGCCCTGCACCAGGCCATGGCCGAAGGGGCCGACGTCCGCGGCTACTTCATCTGGTCGATCCTCGACAACTTCGAATGGGCGGAGGGCTACCGGCAGCGCTTCGGGCTCGTCCACGTCGACTACGAGACGCTCGCGCGGACCCCCAAGGAGTCGTACGCCTGGTACCGCGACCTGATCAGGACGGGCAGGTGACCGCCGGTCCGCAGGCCCCGGATGCCGGGGGTGTCGGGGGTGTCGGGGGTGTCGGGGGTGTCGGGGGTGTCGGGGGTGTCGGGGGTGGGGACGTCGGGGACACCGGGGGTATCGGGGATGCCGGGGGCATCGGAGATACCGCGGAAGCGGACCCCGCGCCCGGCGGCGGATGGGTCGGCGCCCTGTCGCTCGCCAACCTCGGGGTGTGGGTCGGATGGTTCGGCCCGCTGCAACTGCTCCTGGCCCGCCAGGCCGAGCAACTCGCCCCGGACCACAAGGCGTCCACCCTCGCCCTGGTGACAGGACTGGGAGCGGCCGTCTCGATGGTCGCCAATCCCGTCTTCGGAGCGCTGTCCGACCGTACGACGGCGCGCGCGGGCCGCCGGATCCCCTGGGTGGTCGCCGGGGTGGCGGGCGGGGCCGCCGGCCTGGTGGTCCTTTCCCTGGCGGCGAGCGTCACCGCCGTGATCGCGGGCTGGTGTCTGGTCCAGCTGGCCCTCAACGCGGCCTTCGCCGCACTCACCGCGGCCGTCCCCGACCAGGTCCCGCCCCGGCAGCGCGGCCTGGTCGGCGGCTGGCTCGGCGTCTCCCAAGTCGTCGGCATCCTGGTCGGTACGGCGCTGGCCACGGTCGCGGGCGGGATCACCGCGGGCTACCTGGCCTGCGCGGCGTTCTCGGTGCTCGCGGCCGTGCCGTACGCGCTGATGCGGCGCGACTCGGTGCTCGCCCCGGCCGCCCGGCCCGTCTTCGGGTGGCGGACCTTCCTCACCGGCTTCTGGATCGACCCGCGCCGCCACCCCGATTTCGGCTGGGCCTGGCTCACCCGGTTCCTGATGAACCTGTCGTACTCGATCAGCACGATGTACCTGCTCTACTACCTGACCGATGCCGTGCGCTACGAGGGCGACGCGGACACCGGCGTACTGATCCTCACGGCGCTCAACGCGCTCGCCCTGCTCTCCACGGTGGTGATCAGCGGCATCCGCTCGGACCGCAGCGGCCGCCGCAAGTCCTACGTCATCCGGTCGGGACTGGTCATCGCCGCCGCCACGCTGCTGCTCGCCGTCTGGCAGACGTGGACCGGCGCGCTCGTCGCCTCGCTCGTCCTCGGCCTCGGCTTCGGCGTCTACACGGCGGTGGACTTCGCCCTGCTCACGGACGTGCTGCCGACCGCGGAGGACCGGGGCAGGGACCTGGGCGTGATCAACATCGCCAACTCGATGCCGCAGGTCCTGGCCCCGGTGATCGCGGCCCCGGTCGTCACGCACCTCGGCGGATATCCGGCCCTGTACGCCCTCGCGGGCGGTCTGGCCCTCGCGGGATCCGTCCTGGTCCGCCGCATCCGCTCGGTCCTGTAGTCCCTCTGGTCCTGGTCACGGAATGATCAAGCCGTTCTGGTGAGGATCAGCACATTTACCGCCTTTTTGGGTGAAAATCGCCCAGAATTGTTCCCGGCTCCTGGCCCGCTCCCGGTTTTCGGGCAGCGGCTCCCGGCACCGGACCGACATTCCAAGGCGACAGGGAGAGACATGCGACGGGCACACGGCCGGACGGTCACCACGCGGACGGCCCTGACGTCGGCGGCGGTGGCCGCCGTACTCGCTCTCACCGGCGTCGCCGCCGGTTCCGCGGCCGCCGACGACCGGCCCGCCGGCGTCGAGGACGGCCGCGGCGCGGCGCAGGGCCCGGGCAGGACACCGGGGACGACCCAAGGCACGGCCCAAGGCACGGCGCAAGGCGCGGCGCACGGCACGACCTCCGGCAAGGCCGTCGGCGAGACCCGGCAGCAGCTCTCGTCCTTCACCGTGGGGTTCCCGGCCGCCTCCTACCGCACCCACAACATCGCGCGCGCCGTCGAGCTGATCAACGGCGCCGTGGTCCGCCCGGGCGAGACCTGGAGCTTCAACCAAGCCGTGGGCGAGCGGACCGAGGAGAACGGCTTCGTCGACGGCATCATGATCAACGACGGCCGCTACGTGAAGTCTCCCGGCGGCGGCGTCTCGGCGGTCGCGACGACCATGTACAACGCCATGTTCTTCGCGGGCCTGAAGCCCGTGGAGCACGGGGCCCACTCCTTCTACATCGAGCGGTACCCCGAAGGCCGGGAGGCCACCGTCGCCTGGGGCGCCCTCGACCTGCGCTGGCAGAACGACTCCGGCCACCCCGTCACCATCCGGGCCGCGTCGAACGACACCTCGGTGACCATCAGCCTGCTCGGAACGAAGCGGTACGACGAGATACGCGCGACCAAGGGTCCGCGCACGCACGTCACGCCGCCGACCAAGCGCACGGTCGCCGGCCCCACCTGCGAGGCGCAGACCCCGCTGGAAGGCTTCGACGTCTCCGTGGGTCGCGTCTTCGTCCGGGGCGGCCAGGAGGTCGGCCGGGAGACGTTCCGTACGCACTACACCCCGCGTGACGAGATCACCTGCGTCCCGGAATCCCCCACGGCCACGACCGACCCGACGGGCCCGACCGGCCCGACCGGACTGACCGGCCCGAGCACATCGGCCGCCCCGGGCGCGCCGGCCACGCCCACGACGCCGGCCGCGCCCACCGCCTCCGGCACGCAGGGCGCCCC
>NZ_JAGGOW010000196.1 GCF_018614135.1 Streptomyces sp. ISL-66 | reverse complement strand
GACCGCCGGCCCCGCCGCCCCCACCACCGGCCCCCGCACAACCGCCCGCCCCGCGGCCCCCACCAGCCGACCCCGCACAACCGTCGGCCCCGCCCGCCCCGCCGGCCCCGTTCACGAGATCCGCGTCATCCTCGCCACCGCCGACCAGACCGCCGTCGGCTACCGTCTCCCCGTCGTCGAACTGATCCGCACCTCCGAAGAGCACCGCGCCGTCGGCCACCTCGGCCCCGACCTGCTCGGCCCCGACTGGGACGAGGCCGTCGCCGCCGCGAACCTCCTCGCCGCCCCGGAGCGCCCCCTCGGCGAAGCCCTGCTCGACCAGCGCAACCTGGCCGGCATCGGCAACATCTACAAGTGCGAGCTCTGCTTCCTCGCCGGCCTCACCCCTTGGACCCCCGTCGGCGATATCCCGCCGGCCACGCTCCCCCGTATCGCCGCCGCCGCGCACCGCCTCCTCGAAGCGAACAAGGACCGCCGCCGCAACACCACCGGCAGCCGCCGCCCCGGTCAGGACCTCTTCGTCTACGGCCGCGCCCACCGCCCCTGCCTGCGCTGTGGCACTCCGCTCCGAGAGGCCCCGCAGGACGGCCGCCCCACCTACTGGTGCCCCCGCTGCCAATCCGGCCCGACGCCATAGTTGACGCTCCGTCAGATCCGGTCGTACGGTCCCCGCATGCCCACACCCACTGCGTACGACCTCACCGGCCGCACCGCCCTGATCACCGGCGCCGCCAGCGGCATAGGCCGCGCCACCGCCGTACTCCTCGCCGCGGCGGGCGCGGCCGTGCACTGCGCGGACCGCGACGCCCAAGGCCTCCAGGAAACCGCCGAGTTGGTCACGAAGGCGGGCGGACGGGCCGAGGTGCACCCCGTCGACGTGACCGACCGCGCCGCCCTCAGGGCCGCCGTCGCACAGGCCGGCCCCCTCGACATCACCGCCGCGATCGCCGGGATCATGCACACCAGCAGCGTCCTGGACACCACCGACGAGGACCTCGACCGGGTCCTGGACATCAACTTCAAGGGGGTCCTGCGCACCTGCCAGGAGGCCGCCCGCTCGATGATCGCCGCGGGCCGCCCCGGTTCGATCGTCACGATGGCCTCCGGCGCCGTGGACGCCGCCCAGTCCGGCCTGCTCTGCTACAGCGCCGCCAAGGCCGCCGTCGTCCAGCTGACCAAGACGCTCGCCACCGAGGCCGGCCCGCACGGCATCCGCGTCAACGCGGTCGCGCCCGGCTGGATCCGCACGCCGATGACCGGCCGGCACGGCCCCGAGGTCCAGGAGCGGACCGAAGCGATGATGACGCAGATGTCCCCGCTGCGCCGGGTCGGCGAGCCCGAGGACATCGCCCAGGCCGTGCTCTACCTCGCTTCGGACGCCTCGTCCTTCATGACGGGCCAGATCCTTCGCCCGAACGGTGGGGTCTCGATGCCCTGGTAGCCGCCTCCCCGCCCCCGGCGCCCCAGCCCTCGCCCCCGACCCCCCACGACCCGTCACCCACACCCGCAGCCGCACCCAGACCCGCGCCCGCATCGGCATCCGCGCCCAGACCCGCACCCAGACCCGCATCGCGACGAAGCCGTTCCGCCGCCCTACGCCGCCTGCCCGCCACCCCCGGCACGCAGTGCACCGGCAGCACCCCCGGCCCCCATCCCCCGACGGCGACCGCGCCCTCCAAGGGCCCGGCCTCGGCCGGCGCCAGCGTCAGTCGCAGCACGGCCCACCACCACAGGACGCCCACGGCCAGCGCGAGGGCCAGGCCCACAGGTATACGCATACGCAGACGCAGCACACGCCGCACGGCCACCTCCCAGGGCCGGGGACCGGGACAGCCCCAATCCTCCCGCACCCCCTCCGCGCCCGCACCCAGAACAGCCGGGAGCCCCGGCCGGTGCCTCAGGCACCGGCCGGGGCTCCGGCCACACTCACACACGCGCTCACGCACGCTCACGCACTCTTCAGCAGCACGTCACGCGGCTACGACGTTCACCGCTTCCACGGGCGCCTTGATGGTCACCCGCTCCGGGCCACCCGTGACCGAGGCCACGGATACCGAATTGAGCATGGGGCGGACCGGTGCGGACACCGGTTCACTTGCCGCGGCCGACTGTGCCAGCTCGGCGAGCGACAGCTCGTCGCTGACTTCGCGCATCAGCTCGGACATCCGTACGTCAAGCGCGTCGCAGATCGCGGAGAGCAGCTCGGAAGACGCCTCCTTCTGCCCCCGCTCAACCTCGGAGAGATAGCCGAGCGAAACTCGGGCGGACGAGGAGACTTCGCGCAGAGTACGGCCCTGGCGCTGGCGCTGCCGACGCAGCACGTCACCCAGCAGGCGACGGAGCAGAATCATCGGTGGCTCCCTCCTCTGACCGTGTAGCCGTAACCTTCACGCCCCACCGTACCGCCTCGCGCGGCGGCCGTGCGGGGAGCGATGTCGTGTTCACTCAGGGCTGCAAACATCAAATCCCCCCGTTCTGTTCCGTATCCTGCCCCCGCAGATTCTCGCGGAGTTCGCTCGCGAGCAGCTCGAGCACTGTCCGTGCACTCTCCCTACGGATTTCCGCCCGGGAGCCGTTCAACCGCAGCCGGGCCGTTTTCCTGCCGCCGGGACCCTCCACCGCGACGAAAACGGTGCCTACCGGCTGCCCGTCCTGGGGGTCCGGACCGGCCACCCCGGTGGTCGCGATCCCCCACGAGGCACCCAGTACGCGTCTGACTCCCGCCGCCATCTCCGCCGCGACCTGCGCGTTCACCGCGCCTTCGGCCGCGAGCAGCTCCGCGTCGACGCCCAGGACGCGGTGCTTGAGCTCGGTCGCGTACGCGGTGACCGAGCCCCGGAACGACCGAGAAGCGCCGGGGACCGCCGTGAGCTCGGCGGCCACCATGCCGCCCGTCAGCGACTCGGCCACCGCCACCGTACCGTTACTCTCCGCGAGCAGGCGCAGCACGTCCGCCGCAACGGCCCCGGTGTCCCCGGCGGCCCCTTCGGCATTCCGCACCGCATCAGGAATCACAGAAGAATCCCCCGCCTCTTGCGTCACAGCGCCGTCCGATGCGGCACTCACGACACCGGCACTCACGACACCATCCCTACCAGGATCCGCCGGGCTCACCACGCGGCTCACCACTCGGCTCACTACGCGGCTCGCTCCGCGGGCAGACCCTTGCGCCGGAGCACGACGGCCTGGCGGATGTAATCCAAACCGGTGACCACGGTCAGGACAACGGCGACCGCCATCATCCAGAAACGCAAGGTCGCCAGCGGCCCGGTCAGCGCGAGCACGTACATGCCCACGGCCGTTCCCTGGGCCAGCGTCTTGAGCTTTCCGCCGCGGCTCGCGGGAATCACCCCGTACCTGATGACCCAGAAACGCATGAGCGTGATCCCGAGTTCCCGGCCGAGGATCACCCCGGTCACCCACCAGGGCAGGTCACCGAGCCACGACAGACACACCAATGCCGACCCCATGATCGCCTTGTCGGCGATGGGGTCGGCGATCTTGCCGAAGTCAGTGACGAGGTCGTACGTACGGGCCAGGTGCCCGTCGAAGATGTCGGTGATCATGGCGACGGCGAACGCCGCCCAGGCCAGCGCCCGCCAGACGGGGTCGTATCCCCCGTCGGCGAGCAGCAGCATCACGAAGCCCGGCACCAGGACCAGCCGGATCATCGTCAGGATGTTGGCGATGTTCCACAGGCTGGCCTGATTGACCGCCGCGGCGCCCAGCTTCGCGCCGGGCGCGGGCCGACGGCCGGTCCCGCCCGCCGCGGATGCCGGGGCTCCGCTCATCCGGCCGCCTCCTCAAGATCCACTCCCAGCGGCTCGGCCACCAGGTCCACGCCCAGGGTGCCGACGACCTTGGCCGTCACGATGCGCCCGGGGACCAGACCCGCGCCGTCCGTGAAGACGACCTGGCCGTCGGTCTCGGGAGCCTGGTGGGCGGCGCGCCCGTAGGCTCCCTCGCCGTCCTCCGCCTCGTCGATCGGGACGACCGTCTCGACGAGTACCTCCAGGGTCTCCCCGATCCGCTCCTCCGCGCGCTGCGAGGTGAGCTCCTCGGCGAGGCGCTGCATGTGGGCGAGGCGCTCGGCGATGGTGTCGGCGTCCAGCTTGCCGTCGTACGTGACGGCCTCGGTGCCGTCCTCGTCGGAGTAGCCGAAGACGCCGATGGCGTCGAGCCGCGCGTGGGTGAGGAAACGCTCCAGCTCGGCGAAGTCCGATTCCTTCTCGCCGGGGAAGCCGACGATGAAGTTGGACCGGACGCCGGCCTGCGGGGCCTTGGAGCGGATGGTGTCGAGCAGCTCCAGGAACCGGTCGGTGTCCCCGAAGCGGCGCATGGCGCGCAGCACGTCGGGGGCCGAGTGCTGGAAGGAGAGGTCGAAGTACGGGACGACCTTGGGGGTCGAGGTCAGTACGTCGATCAGGCCGGGCCGCATCTCGGCGGGCTGGAGGTAGCTGACGCGGACGCGCTCGATGCCGTCCACCTCGGCCAGCTCGGGCAGCAGGGTCTCCAGCAGGCGGATGTCGCCGAGGTCCTTGCCGTACGAGGTGTTGTTCTCGGAGACCAGCATGATCTCCTTGACGCCCTGCTCGGCGAGCCAGCGCGTCTCGCCCAGCACGTCGCTGGGGCGGCGGGAGATGAAGGAGCCGCGGAAGGACGGGATGGCGCAGAAGGAGCAGCGCCGGTCGCAGCCGGAGGCGAGCTTGACCGAGGCGACCGGGCTCTTGTCGAGGCGGCGGCGCAGCGGCGCGCGCGGTCCCGAGGCGGGCGCGAGGCCCTCCGGCAGGTCCGCGGGGGAAGCCTGCGGCTCCTGGGCGTGGCCGGGGAGGGCCACGTCGGCGTCCTGGCGCTGGGCCGGGCTGATCGGCAGCAGCTTGCGCCGGTCGCGCGGGGTGTGGGAAGCGTGGATGCCGCCGTTGAGGATGGTCTGCAGGCGGTCGGAGATGTCGGCGTAGTCGTCGAAACCGAGCACGCCGTCCGCTTCGGGGAGGGCTTCGGCGAGCTCCTTGCCGTAGCGCTCGGCCATGCAGCCGACGGCTACGACGGCCTGCGTGCGGCCGTGATCCTTGAGATCGTTGGCCTCCAGCAGGGCGTCTACGGAGTCCTTCTTGGCGGCTTCGACGAAGCCGCAGGTGTTGACGACGGCTACGTCCGCATCGGCGGCGTCCTCGACGAGCTCCCAGCCATCCGCCGCCAAGCGGCCTGCGAGCTCCTCCGAGTCCACCTCGTTACGGGCGCAGCCAAGAGTGACAAGGGCGACGGTACGGCGTTCGGGCATGGACTCAAGACTACTTCGTCCCGGCACCGGCCCCCGCCTCCCGTCCCGGTACGACAAGATCCCCGGAGTGCGGCGCGGCACTCCGGGGATCCGGAAGTTTCCATTCCTCGCTGGTCAGCCCGCTTGGGCCTGTCCCTGACGCGGGTCGTCCTTGGTGTATGTGAGGCGTTCCACCTGTCCGGACTGGAATTGGTCCTTGATCTCCTTGCCGTTCACGAAGAGCTTCACGACCCCGGCGTCGCCGAGTACGAGGTCGATGGACTCCTTGTCCGTGAACGTCTTCGATTCGCCCTGCGCGAGGGTGCCGTCGAAGAGGAGCCGGCCACTGTGGTCCTTGGCCGAGATCCAGCTCTCGCCGTCGTTGGCCGTCAGGACGACCGTGACGAGGTCCTTGGGCGCGGCGGCGATGGCGCTGTCGGAGGGCTCGGGCTTGGGGGCCTGAGGTGCCGGCGGTGCCTGGACGGACGGCTTGCCGGCATTCGGCGTGGGTGCGGGCTTCGGCGCGGCGGAACCTTCCGCCACCGGCCGCTTGGACTTCTCGTCGCCACCGCCGAAGGCGGTGAAGCCGACGAAGCCGATCACGGCGACGATGGCGGCGACCATGGCGGCGGTCCAGTTGGGCCGCTGCCGCTCGGGACGGATCCGCTCGGCTTCGAACATCGGCGCGGCGGGGGTGGGTGCCGGCCGGCCGCCGTGGGCCGCGTCGTAGCTGTCGATCAGGGGTACCGGATCGAGGCGCACGGCGCGGGCGAGCGTACGGATGTGGCCGCGGGCGTAGACATCGCCTCCGCAGCGCGTGAAATCGTCGGATTCGATGGCGTGCACGATCGGAATGCGCACGCGGGTGGTGGAACTGACCTCGTCGACGGTCAGCCCGGCGGCGATCCGGGCCTTCTTGAGGACCGTCCCGATCGACGGCCCTTCGACGGAACGTTCGACGATGAGGTCCTCGGACCGGTCGTCGGTCGAAGGCCGCTCTTCTTCGGGGGAGTTGGAGTTGCCGATGGACACGAGGGCGCCTTTCGAGCGTGTAGCCACCTGCTGGATGTCCAGTCTAGGGGGGTGACGAAAGGGTGGAGCAACCGGAGGGGGGTCTTCCTACGCCATACGAATGGCCAGGGGGCTTCCGCCCGGTGCGGCGGCCGGACATCCGCCGCCACCTCCCTCAACTGGACGCGGGCCCGGGAGAAACGGCCCCCCGGGAAGCTTTACCCGCTAGTCGGGCGTCTCCCCGCGGATCACCGCGAGCACCCCGTCGAGCTCGTCGGCCTTGAGCAGCACGTCGCGCGCCTTGGAGCCCTCGCTCGGGCCGACGATCCCCCGGGATTCCATCAGGTCCATCAGCCGACCGGCCTTCGCGAACCCGACGCGCAGTTTGCGCTGGAGCATCGAGGTCGATCCGAACTGCGTCGAGACGACGAGCTCCGCCGCCTGGCACAGCAGGTCCAGGTCGTCGCCGATCTCCTCGTCGATCTCCTTCTTCTGCTTCTGCCCGACCATGACGTCGTTGCGGAAGACGGGCGCCATCTGGTCCTTGCAGTGCTGCACGATCCCGGCGATCTCCTCCTCGGTGACGAAGGCGCCCTGGAGCCGTACGGGCTTGTTCGCGCCCATCGGCAGGAACAGCCCGTCGCCCTTGCCGATGAGCTTCTCCGCACCGGGCTGGTCGAGGATGACCCGGCTGTCTGCGAGCGAGGACGTGGCGAACGCGAGCCGCGAGGGCACGTTCGCCTTGATCAGGCCGGTCACCACGTCCACCGAGGGCCGCTGGGTGGCGAGCACCAGGTGGATGCCGGCCGCGCGGGCCAGCTGGGTGATGCGGACGATGGAGTCCTCGACGTCGCGCGGGGCCACCATCATCAGGTCGGCGAGCTCGTCGACGATCACCAGCAGGTACGGGTACGGGCTGAGCTCCCGCTCGCTGCCCGGCGGCAGTTTGATCTTGCCCTCGCGGATCGCCTTGTTGAAGTCGTCGATGTGCCGGTAGCCGAAGGCCGCCAGGTCGTCGTAGCGCAGGTCCATCTCGCGCACGACCCACTGGAGCGCCTCGGCGGCCCGCTTCGGGTTGGTGATGATCGGCGTGATCAGGTGCGGGATGCCCTCGTACGCCGTCAGCTCCACCCGCTTGGGGTCGACCAGGACCATCCGGACGTCCTCCGGGGTGGCCCGCACCATCACCGAGGTGATCAGGCAGTTGATGCACGAGGACTTGCCGGATCCGGTGGCGCCGGCGACCAGCACGTGCGGCATCTTGGCGAGGTTGGCCATCTCGTAGCCGCCCTCGACGTTCTTGCCGAGCGCGACCAGCATGGGGTGGTCGTCCTCGGCGGCGTCCGCGAGGCGCAGCACGTCGCCGAGGTTGACCATCTCGCGGTCGGAGTTCGGGATCTCGATGCCGACCGCGGACTTGCCCGGGATCGGGCTGATGATCCGCACGTCAGGCGAGGCGACGGCGTAGGCGATGTTCTTCGCCAGTGCCGTGATCCGCTCCACCTTCACCGCCGCGCCGAGGGTCACCTCGTAGCGCGTCACCGTCGGCCCCCGGGTGAAACCGGTGACCTTCGCGTCGACCTTGAACTCCATGAACACGTTCGTCAGCGAGGCGACCACCGCGTCGTTCGCTGCGCTGCGGGTCTTGCCCGGCCCCCCGCGCTCCAGCAGGTCCAGCGAGGGCAGGGCGTACGTGATGTCACCGCGCAGCTGGAGCTGCTCGGCGCGGGGTGGCAGCGCCTGGGCCTGCGGCGGGGCCTTCGTCAGGTCGGGGACGGACAGCGTCCCGGAGGCCGCCGCGGTGGTGTCGTGCGGCGGGGTCGCGCGCTCGGGGGCCTCGGCCTCCACGGCCGCGGCCGCGACCTCGGGAGCCTCGGGCTCCGGGGCCTTCTCCCCCCGGGCGCCGGGCACCGGAGCGGTGAACTCGACGCCTTCGCGCTCCACCGAGATGCCGTGCGTGAGGTCGGCGACCAGCGGGGAAGGCGGCATACCGCCGTACACCGCGCCGTCGAGCGCGGCCGCGGCCGCGGCGGCCACGTCGACCGCGTCCATCCCGCGGTCCATGGCCGGCCGGGCGGCGGTGGACCGCCGGGGGCGCCGCCGGGCGAGCGCCTGCGCCTCGGCGGAGTCCGCCGGATCGCCGGACCCGGCGGCCGCGCCCGTACGGGCCCGCCACCGCTCGGCGTCGTGCCGGTCGTGCCGTCCCTGCCGGTCCTGCTCGTCGGCTCCCTCGCCCTGTTCCCCGTACGCCTCGTCGTACCTGCTCGGCGCGATGACCCCGAGCCGGATCCCCGCGCCGCGCAGCCGCTGCGGGATCGCGTTGACGGGGGTGGCGGTGACCACCAACAGACCGAAGACGGTGAGCAGCACCAGCATCGGCACGGCCAGCGGCGCGCCCATCGTGAAGATCAGCGGCTTCGAGGCGCCCCAGCCGATCAGGCCGCCCGCGTTCTGCATCGCGGTGGTGCCCTCGTCCCGCCCGGGGGCTCCGCAGGCGATGTGTACGAGCCCCAGGACTCCGATGACCAGCGCGGAGAGCCCGATGCCGATGCGGCCGTTGGCGTCGGCCTGTTCGGGGTGGCGGATGAAACGTACCGCCATGACGCCGAGCAGGATCGGCACCAGCAGGTCCAGACGCCCGAAGGCACCGGTGACCAGCATGGTGACCAGGTCTCCGACGGGCCCGCTCAGGTTCGACCAGGTCCCGGCGGCGACGATCAGCGCGAGTGCGAGGAGCAGCAGCGCGAGGCCGTCCTTGCGGTGGGCCGGGTCGAGGTTCTTCGCTCCCCGGCCGACGCCGCGGAAGACGGCGCCGATGGCGTGCGCGATGCCGAGCCACAGGGCGCGCACCAGCCGCAGCACGCCCCCGGTGGGCGACGGCGCGGGTTTGGGCGCGACCTTCTTGACGGGGGCGCGCTTGGCCGCCGCGGCCTTCTTGGCGGGCGGCTTGCGCGCGGGGGCAGCCTTCTTCGCCGGCGCCGTCGTACGGCCGGTGCGGCCCTTCGCGGTGCCCGCGGTGCTCTGGGAACCCTTACCGGACGTACTTGAGGCCATGGGGCCGAGGTTACCGGTGCGCGTGCCGGTGGACACGCGTGCCCACCGCTTCACCCGTTCGTGTCGCCCCGGGCAACCCCGCTTTGACGCGGCGCCAGACCTGACGGAGCGCCAAGCGGGGCCGCGGCCGGACCCCTACGGCCTTCAGCCCTGCACGGGCAGCACCGTGACGCCGCTCCCGGTCCCCGGCTCCAGCGCGTCGAGCGCCCGCCGCAGTCCGGTGAGCTTGCGCTCCAGATGGGCCGCGGTCGCCACCACCGCCGGATCGGCCGCTTCCTCGCCGAGCTGCTTGGACAGCGCCTCCGCCTGCTCCTCCACCGCGGCGAGCCGCGCGGAGAGCTCGGCCAGCAGGCCCGCCGTCTCCTTCGAGCCGTCCACCGCGCCGTTGGAGCTGCCGCCCTCCAGCTGGAGCCTCAGCAGCGCCGCCTGCTCGCGCAGCTGGCAGTTCTTCGTGTACAGCTCCACGAACACCGACACCTTGGCCCGCAGCACCCACGGGTCGAAGGGCTTCGAAATGTAATCCACCGCGCCCGCCGCGTACCCGCGGAAGGTGTGGTGCGGACCGTGGTTGATCGCGGTGAGGAAGATGATCGGGATGTCCCGGGTCCGCTCCCGCCGCTTGATGTGCGCGGCCGTCTCGAAACCGTCCATGCCCGGCATCTGCACGTCCAGCAGGATGACCGCGAAATCGTCCGTCAGCAGCGCCTTGAGCGCTTCCTCCCCCGACGACGCCCGGACCAGTGTCTGATCGAGCGCGGAGAGGATGGCCTCCAGCGCCAGCAGATTCTCCGGCCGGTCGTCGACCAGGAGGATCTTGGCCTTCTGCACCATGCCCTGTCCTCCTCGCCCCGGCATGGGGCCTCCCCGGCTCCTGGCACCGGCGTGTGCGCCGGGCCCCGCCCCAGAGGACGGCATCCTTGCGCCGTCCGTCCTTGTGCCGGTCATCGTAGCCCCAGTCCCGAGATCGCCACACCCTGTCACCAAGATGTCACTGTGCACGAAGCGGAAACGTGGCGGGAGGGCAGAAGGTTCCCTCTCGAGTCCCTCCGTGCCCGCCCGCTTCCGCATCACTTTTCCCGCATATGCCCTTCCATGACCGACAGTAGGTAGTCGGGCTCGACCGGCTTGGTCACATAGTCCGAAGCTCCGGACTCGATGGCCTTCTCCCGGTCCCCCTTCATCGCCTTCGCCGTCAGCGCGATGATCGGCAGCCCCTCGAACTGCGGCATCCGCCGGATCGCCGAGGTCGTCGCGTACCCGTCCATCTCCGGCATCATGATGTCCATCAGCACGAGCGCCACGTCGTCGTGCTGCTCCAGGACCTCGATGCCCTCCCGGCCGTTCTCCGCGTACAGCACCGCCAGCCCGTGCTGTTCCAGCACGCTGGTCAGCGCGAACACGTTCCGGACGTCGTCGTCCACGATCAGCACCCGCTCGCCGTGGAAGTCGTACGCCCGCGGCGCCACCGGCAGCGGCTCCTCGACGGTCCAGGCCTCCGCGTCGCCCTGCCCCGGCACCTCCGCCCGCAGCAGCGGCTCGCTCAGGGCCTTGCGGCGCCGCCGGAACAGCGCCGACGTCCCCTGCCCGGCCGGCCCCCCGGCGCGGGGCAGGGCCACCGGCTGGGCGTCCACTACGGGGCCCGGCTCGGTCGGTGCCACCGGCAGCGCGGGGCGCGCCTCCTCCGCGGCCGGCCTGCGGTACAGCTCGGCGCGGGCCCCGCCGGGCGTGGGCGGCGCGTACCCCTGCGGGGGCAGCTCGCTCGGGTGCAGCGGCAGGTACAGCGTGAAGGTCGAGCCGCGGCCCGGCTCGCTCGCCGCGTGGATCTCCCCGCCCAGCAGCCGGGCGATCTCCCGGCTGATCGACAGCCCGAGTCCGGTGCCGCCGTACTTGCGGCTGGTCGTCCCGTCGGCCTGCTTGAACGCCTCGAAGATCACCAGCATCTTGCTCGCGGCGATCCCGATCCCGGTGTCGGTCACCGAGAAGGCGATCAGGTCGCCGTCCGCCTCCCGCAGCGAACCGGCCTCCAGGAGCTGCTCGCGGATGGCGATCGGCACATCGGCGCCGGCGGGCCGGATCACCAGCTCCACGGCCCCGGTGTCGGTGAACTTCACCGCGTTCGACAGCAGGTTGCGCAGCACCTGCAGGAGTCGCTGCTCGTCGGTGTGCAGGGTCGCCGGGAGCTCCGGCGAGACCCGTACCGAGAAGTCGAGCCCCTTCTCCGCCGTCAGCGGCCGGAAGGTGGCCTCGACGTAATCGACGAGCTGGACCAGAGCGATCCGGGTCGGCGAGACGTCCATCTTCCCCGCCTCGACCTTCGAGAGGTCGAGGATGTCGTTGATCAGCTGGAGCAGGTCCGAGCCGGCCCCGTGGATGGTCTCGGCGAACTCCACCTGCTTCGGCGAGAGGTTCCCGTCCGCGTTGTCGGCGAGCAGCTTGGCCAGGATGAGCAGGGAGTTGAGCGGGGTCCGCAGCTCGTGCGACATGTTCGCCAGGAACTCGGACTTGTAGCGCATCGAGACCGCGAGCTGTTCGGCGCGCTCCTCCAGGACCTGGCGCGCCTCCTCGATCTCGGTGTTCTTCACCTCGATGTCCCGGTTCTGCTGGGCCAGCAGCTCGGCCTTCTCCTCCAGTTCGGCATTGGCGGCCTGGAGGGCCTTCTGCCGGTTCTCCAGCTCGTCGGAGCGCTCGCGCAGCTGCTCGGTCATCTCCTGCGACTGCTTGAGGAGCATCTCCGTCTTGGAGTTGACGGAGATGGTGTTGACGCTCGTACCGATCATCTCGGCGATCTGGCTGAGGAAGTCCTTCTGGATCTGTGTGAAGGGCTGGAAGGAGGCCAGCTCGATGACGCCGAGCACCTTCCCCTCGAAGAGCACCGGCAGCACGATCACGTGCGCCGGCGGGGCCTCGCCGAGCCCCGAGGAGATCTTCAGGTAGCCGGGCGGGGTGTTCTCGATCAGGATCGTCCGCTTCTCCTCGGCGACGGTCCCGATCAGCCCCTCCCCGGGCCGGAACGAGACGGGCATCTGCCCGCCGGCGTAGGCGTAGCTCCCGCGCATCCGCAGCTCGTACGAGCCCTCCGCGCCCCCCTCCCGTCCGATCTCGGTGACGCCCCCGGCCGGCAGGGCCAGGAAGAAGGCGCCGTGCTGCGCGGAGACCACCGGGGTCAGCTCGCTCATGATCAGCGAGGCCACGTCGTCCAGCTCGCGGCGGCCCTGCATCAGGGCGGAGATCCGGGCGAGGTTGCCCTTGAGCCAGTCCTGCTCCTTGTTGGCCAAGGTGGTGTCGCGCAGGTTGGCGATCATCGTGTTGATGTTGTCCTGGAGGACCTGGATCTCGCCCGCCGCGTCCACGTCGATCTTGAGGTTGAGGTCGCCGCGGGTCACGGCCGTGGCCACGGCCGCGATGGCGCGCACCTGCCGCGTAAGGTTCCCTGCCATCTCGTTCACGGACTCCGTCAGGTCCCGCCAGGTGCCGTCCACGTCCCGGACCCGGGCCTGACCGCCCAGGATGCCCTCGGTGCCCACCTCGCGCGCCACCCGGGTCACCTGGTCGGCGAAGGAGGACAGCTGGTCGACCATCGTGTTGATGGTCGTCTTCAGCTCCAGGATCTCGCCCCGCGCATCGATGTCGATCTTCTTGGTCATGTCGCCCTTGGCGATGGCGGTCGTGACCATGGCGATCTGCCGCACCTGACCGGTCAGGTTGGAGGCCATGAAGTTCACCGAGTCGGTGAGGTCCTTCCACGTCCCGGAAACCCCCGGCACGTGCGCCTGGCCGCCGAGGCGTCCCTCCGTGCCCACCTCGCGGGCCACGCGCGTGACCTCGTCCGCGAAGGAGGACAGCGTCTTCACCATCGTGTTCACGGTGTCGGCGAGCTGAGCGACCTCGCCCCGGGCTTCGACCGTGACCGTCTTGGTCAGGTCGCCGTTGGCCACCGCCGTCGAGACCTGGGCGATCCCGCGCACCTGGGCCGTCAGGTTCCCGGCCATGGTGTTGACGTTGTCGCTGAGGTCCTTCCAGATGCCGGTCACCCCCCGCACCCGGGCCTGGCCGCCGAGGATGCCCTCGGTGCCCACCTCGCGGGCCACCCGCGTCACCTGCTCGGCGAACGAGGACAGCTGGTCGACCATCGTGTTCACGGTGGTGACCAGTTCGAGGATCTCGCCCTTCGCGTCGACCGTGATCTTCTTGGAGAGGTCTCCCATGGCGACCGCCGTGGTGACCTCGGCGATGTTGCGCACCTGCGAGGTCAGGTTGTTCGCCATGAAGTTGACGGACTGCGTGAGGTCCTTCCAGGTGCCGGAGACGCCCTTCACCTCCGCCTGGCCGCCGAGGATGCCCTCGGTGCCCACCTCCCGGGCCACCCGCGTCACCTGCTCCGCGAAGTTCGAGAGCTGGTCCACCATCGTGTTGAGGGTGTTCTTCAGCTCCAGGATCTCGCCCCGGGCGTCGACCTCGATCTTTTGCGACAGGTCACCGCGGGCCACCGCGGTGGCGACCTGCGCGATGTTGCGCACCTGCGAGGTCAGGTTCCCGGCCATGCCGTTCACCGAGTCCGTCAGGTCCCGCCACACTCCGGCCACACCCGGCACCTGGGCCTGGCCGCCGAGCCGGCCCTCGGTACCCACGTCCCGGGCCACCCGGGTCACCTGCTCCGCGAAGGCCGAGAGCTGGTCGACCATCGTGTTGATGGTGTTCTTCAGCTCCAGGATCTCGCCCCGGGCGTCCACGTCGATCTTCTGGGACAGGTCGCCGCGGGCGACCGCCGTGGTCACCTGGGCGATCTGGCGCACCTGCGAGGTCAGGTTCCCGGCCATGAAGTTGACCGAGTCGGTGAGCTCCTTCCAGGTGCCGGACACCCCCTCGACCCGCGCCTGCCCGCCGAGCCTGCCCTCCGTACCCACGTCCCGGGCCATCCGCGTGACCTGGTCGGCGAAGGAGGACAGCTGGTCGACCATCGTGTTCACGGTGTTCTTCAGCTGGAGCATCTCGCCCGAGACGTCCACCGTGACCTTCTGCGACAGGTCTCCGTTGGCCACGGCCGTCGTCACCTGCGCGATGTTGCGCACCTGGCCGGTGAGGTTGCGGAAAGCGGTGTTCACCGAGTCGGTGAGGTCCTTCCACGTCCCGGCCGCGCCCGGCACCTGCGCCTGGCCGCCGAGCTCGCCCTCCACGCCGACCTCGCGGGCCACGCGCGTCACCTCGGCACCGAAGGACTGGAGCTGGTCCACCATCGTGTTGACGGTGTTCTTCAGCTCCAGCATCTCGCCGGCCACGTTCACGGTGACCTTCTGCGACAGGTCTCCGTTGGCCACGGCCGTCGTCACCTGCGCGATGTCCCGCACCTGCGTGGTGAGGTTGCGGAAGACCGTGTTCACCGAATCGGTGAGGTCCTTCCACGTCCCGGCCGCGCCCGGCACCTGCGCCTGGCCGCCGAGCAGGCCCTTCGCCCCGACCTCGCTGGCCACGCGCGTGACCTCGTCCGCGAAGGTCCGCAGCGTCTCCGTCATCTGGTTGATCGTTTCGGCCAGCTGCGCGACCTCGCCGCGCGCGCTGACCCGGACCTTCTGCGACAGGTCTCCGCTGGCCACGGCCGTCGTCACCTGGGCGATGCCGCGCACCTGGGCCGTCAGGTTGCCGGCCATCGTGTTGACGGAGTCGGTCAGGTCCTTCCAGACGCCCGCGACCCCGGGCACCTTCGCCTGGCCGCCGAGCTCACCCTCCGTACCCACCTCGCGCGCCACGCGGGTCACCTCGGAGGAGAACGAGGACAGCTGGTCCACCATCGTGTTGACGGTGTTCTTCAGCTGGAGCATCTCGCCGGCCACGTGCACCGTGACCTTGCGCGACAGATCGCCCTTGGCCACCGCCGTCGTCACGAGGGCGATGTCACGCACCTGGGCGGTGAGCCGGTACGCCATCGTGTTGACGGAGTCGGTCAGATCCTTCCAGGATCCGGACATCCCACGCACCTGGGCCTGGCCGCCGAGCTTGCCCTCGGTGCCCACCTCCAGCGCCACCCGCGTCACCTCGTCGGTGAACGCCGACAACTGGTCGACCAGGTTGTTGACCGTCCGCCCGACCTTCAGGAACTCCCCGCGCAGCGGATGGCCGACCCCGTCCGCCGTTTGCGTCCGCAGGTCCATCCGCTGGTCGAGGTCGCCCTCGGCGACCGCGGACAGCACCCGGCCCACCTCGGACACCGGCCGGGCCAGGTCGTCCACCAGCTGGTTCGAGGCGTCGATGGCAGCCGCCCAGGAGCCCTCACAGGCGCCCGTTTCCAGCCGTTCGCTCAGTTTTCCCTCGCGGCCCACCATCCGCCGCACCCGTGACAGCTCCCCGGTCAGGTGGAGATTCCGGTCGGCGACCTCGTTGTAGACGGCGGCGATCTCCGCCATCACGCCGTCGCCGGACACCGTCAGCCGCTTGCGGAAGTTTCCGTCGCGCATCGACACCAAGGCCGTGAGCAGCCTGTTCAGTGCCGCGGTATCCACTTCCGTCGTGCTGCCCCGCCGGGACCGTCCGCCCTTCGGACGCGTTCCCGTACGCCGCACCGCCGCGCCAGACTCCACCGTGTCCCTCCCGAAAGGGTCGACCGTCGTTTCACCGGGCACCTTGCTCATCACTACCCGACTCCAAGCCTGCCCAGTGTTTCACCCCGGCCGAACCCGGCCATAACACTCCGGCACCATCGCACACCGGCCGTACCCTGCGGGTGGATTCCCCGACGACGGCACCCTGGCCACCGCGAAGGTAAGTACCCTGACACCCGATGTCCACCGCGTCGAAGGAGACTAGTGATCACGGCACGGGCGGCTGCCAGTTTCGATCCCCTAGGGCGCTCTGTCGCCGCTGCCCGCGCGTTCGTCCGCGACACCCTCCAAGGCTGGGGCTTCGCGGACATCGTCGACGACGCGGTGGTGCTCACCAGCGAGCTCGTCACCAATGCCGTGATCCACGCCGGCACCAGCGCGGAAGTCCTGTGCCTGCGTACCGAGGACGGCGTCCGGATCGAGGTCGCCGACCGCTACCCGGAGCGCGAGCTCCCGCTCCAGCTCCCCGGCGAGCGCCCCTACGCCGACCCCGACCGCGAGAGCGGCCGCGGGCTGATGCTCTGCGCGGCCCTCGCCACCCGCTGGGGCGTCGAATACACCGCCGCGCACAAACACGTGTGGTTCCGCATCGACCTGCCGGACCGTCCGGTCGGTACCCGGTCCGCGGGCCCCCTCGTCCCCGACCAGCTGCTTCCCCTCGCCGACAGCCGGGTCCGCGTCGCCGTCCTCCAGGTCGACGCCAACGACATCATCTCCGCCTGGAACGAGGACGCCGAGATCGTCTTCGGCCACCCCGCCGAGAAGGCCGTCGGCCGCCCCCTCGCCGAGCTCGCCGCCTGGCCGCAGACCCCCGGCACCGGCACCGGCATCGCCGAGGCCCTGCGCCTGTCCCGCTGGGAGGGCAGCTACGGGATCCGCGGCGCCGACGGCCGCGTCATCCCCGTCTACGCCTCCCACCTGCGGGTCCGCGATGCCCACGGCGAGCCCTCCATCGTCTGCCTCCTGGTCCACGACGACGAGCGCGCCCTCCTGCAGACCCCCGCACGCGTCCCGGCCATCGACGGCCACCTCGTCGACCCGCGCCCCGCCGACCCCTTCCAGATCTTCATCGGCTCCCCCGCCCCCGACGACCTCGAAGGGCTCCTCCAGCGCACCGTGGAACGCGCCCGCGACCTCCTGGACGCCGACTCCGCCTTCCTCCTCCTGGCCACCGACGACGAGACCGAGCTCGAGGTCCGCGCCACCACCGGCCTGCCCTCCACCCGCCAGCGCTTCGCCCGCGTCCCCATCGAAGCCGGCACCAACCGGTACGGCAGCGCCCGCATGCCCGCGGTCCACGACGACCTCGCCGTGTCCCCCGGAGCCGTTCCGCTCCTGGAATCCACCGGCATGCGCTCCGCGATCACCGTCCCCCTCAAGGTCGAGGGCCGCCTCACCGGCTCCCTCGGCGTGGCCACCGAGGCCCCCGGGCGCTATTCGAACGACGAGGCCCTGCGCCTCCAGTTCGCCGCCGACCGCATCGCCCTGGCCGTCGAATCCGCCCGCCTCGGCGAGCTCGAACGGCTGCGACGCGGCTCCCTGTCCTTCCTCGTCGAAGCCTCCGACCTGCTCGCCGGCACCCTCGACCGGGACCAGACCCTGGCCCTCATGGCCCAGATGACCGTCCCGACCCTCGCCACCTGGTGCGCCGTCTACACGATCGCCGACCCGTCCTCCGACCCGTACCTCTCCTACGTGCTGCACGAGGACGAGGAGCGCATCGACGGCCTCAAGGCCCTGCTCGCCAAGGTCAGCCCGCCCGAACCGGTCCGCGAGGCCGGCGCCCGCCCCTGGCCCGCGACGACCCTCGCGGTCGGCGGCGAGACGGTGGTCCTCCCCCTGCTCGCCCGCAACCGCGTCATCGGCATGCTGACCCTCGGCAAGCCGTCCGAGGAGCACTTCCGCCAGGAGATCCTCGAACTCGCCGAGGACCTCTCCCGCCGAGCCGCCCTCGCCCTGGACAACGCCCGCCTGTACTCCGAGCGCACCGCCATCAGCCGCTCCCTCCAGCGCAGCCTGCTGCCTCCCGACTCCCCCGCGATCCCGGGCATCGAGGTCGAGGTCATCTACCGCGCGGCCGGCGAGGGCAACGAGGTGGGCGGCGACTTCTACGACGTCTTCCCGATCCGCCCCGGTGTCTACGGGTTCGCCATCGGCGACGTCTGCGGTACGGGCCCCGAGGCGGCCGCCGTCACCGGCCTGGCCCGTCACGCCCTGCGCCTGCTGGCCCGCGAGGGCCTCGGCGGCCCGGCCGTACTGGAACGCCTCAACGCGGCGATCCTCGACGAGGGCGACCGCAGCCGCTTCCTCACCCTCCTCTACGGCGAGCTCCACCCCCAGCCCGACGGCAGCGCCCACATGAAGGTCGTCTGCGCCGGCCACCCGCTCCCGCTGCGGCTGCGCCCGAACGGCGAGGTCACCCCGGCCGCCGACCCTCAGCCCCTCCTCGGCGTCCTCGACGACCTCGACCTCTACGAGCAGACCCTCACCCTGGAACCGGGCGACGTCCTGCTCTGCGTCACGGACGGCATCACCGAACGCCGCGAGGGCACCCGCATGCTCGGCGACGACGGCCTCACCGAGGTCCTCAGCACCTGTACGGGCCTCACCGCCGGCGCCGTCGCCTCCCGCGTCCTGCGCGCGGTGGAACGCTTCGCCGCCGAGCCCGCCTCCGACGACATGGCCATCCTCGCCTTCCGCATCCCCCAGCAGCGCGACGGCGACTGAGCACCGTCGCGCCACTCGCCTTACCGACGGGGCCCCGCCACGAGGATCATGAACGACGGGGGCGCCATTTCCCCGGTCCAGGGAGCGGAGCCCGTCTCGACGACCGCGTCACGGCCGGCATCGGACCGGGAAGGGGACATGGACGGCGGCAGGGACGGGGACGAGTAGGCGCCGTCGGCAGCCGGGGCCGTCCTGAACGTGGGGGCGAGGTGTCGGATCCGTTCGGTGCTCATGGCGTTCCTTCCATGGATCGAGGGCCTTGGAACTTCCGCTGATCCCATTGCGCCCCGAACCCCGCCCCTGGTCACGGCCCGAAGATTCGGGGCTTGACGAGGACTCCCGGAACCCCTGCACACGGAAAAGGGCCCCCGCCACAAGGCAGAGGCCCTTATACGCCGGTCCCTCAGACGTCGTCCCGACGCGCCAGCGCGATCCCGAGCACGTCCCGCACGTACAGCTCGACGAACTCGGGCAGCCAAGGATCACCCGCCATCCGGTCGAAGACCTTCACCAGCCGGTCGTCCGGCTCATCGGTCAGCAGGACGATCCGCCAGGTATTGAGCGGCTGCTCGTCCGTACCCGCGACCCCGTGCTGTACGTGGAACAGCGGCTGGCGGTCGTCCGCGTGCAGGGGAGCACCCTGCACGTCGGAGAAGGTCTCCCGGCCGAGGAAGGTGACCACCTGCCGGTCGTGGTTCAGGTACGTCTCCTCGAGCACGAGCCCGTACGCGTCCGGCTCCAGCCACAGCCTCTGCTGCGACTGCCTGACGAACTCGGCCCCCAGTTCCGCACCCGCCCGGCCCGGCACCCAGGCGGAGGCAGAGCCCTCCTTGATGACGTTCGGAATGAAGGCACCCGGATTGCCGGCCTTCCGGACCTCCATGTCCCAGACCCCCGCCCGGTCCAGGGCCACCGGCTCCGCGGCGACGTACCGCTCGCCCAGGATCCGGTTCACGTCCACGTCCGGCAGAACCGCCCGGGTATACCTCTCGTCGGCCCAGGCCTGTTCGAACTCGGCCTCAGCCGGAGTCTGATCCGACATCACGCGTTCCTCCCGTTGAACAACATCCTCAAGATCAACCCGAAGGATACTCAGGAGAACTCGGGGAAACGCAAAAAGGCCCCCACCAATGGCGGGGGCCTTCTCGTTTTGGAGCCCTTTAACGGAATCGAACCGTTGACCTTCTCCTTACCATGGAGACGCTCTACCGACTGAGCTAAAAGGGCGGGTTGTTCGGCGGCGTCCTACTCT